>DASUSL010000310.1:0-4107 GCA_036375135.1 Thermoanaerobaculia bacterium
GCGCGGATGAACATGAGGCAGCTCCTCTGTGAGGTAGTGCCGCCACGCGTCCGTCCGTTTCACGTTCTATGATTCGCGCGTTCCGAATGTTCCGCGAGCCACTCACGCCCCTGACGCGCGCGCAGAAGGTCTTGTTTGCACTCTGTGCAATCGCCATCGCCGCCACGCGCATCCCCGCGCTCTCGCTGACGCTGCACGACTGGGACGAAACCCTCTTCGCCCACGCCGTGCGCGAGTACGACGTCAAGCCGCACCATCCGCACCCGCCCGGCTACCCGCTCTTCATCGTCCTGGCCAAATTCGCGCGCCTCTTCACGAGCAGCGATTTTCACGCGCTGCAAACCGTGGCCACCATCGCCTCGATGCTGATCTTCCCCGCCGCGTTCATCCTCGCGCGCGAGCTGCGCTTCCGCACCAGCTACGCCTTCGCCGCGGCGGCCACGCTCGCCTTCGTGCCGACGCTCTGGTACTACGGCGGCACGGGGCTCAGCGACGTCCCCGCGCTGCTCTTCGTGCTCGTCGCCTGTGCGCTGCTGCTGCGCGGCGTGCGCGATCCGCGCGCGTACGTCGCCGGCGCGCTCTTCACCGCCGCCGCGTGCACGATCCGCCCGCACCTGCTGATGGTGGTGCTCATCCCCGCGCTCCTCGGCATCCGCCGAGTGAAGACGTTCGTCATTGCGTGGACGATCGCCGGCGTGGCCGTCATCGGCGCGTACGGGGGAGCCGCGTACGCGTCGAGCAATCCGCCGTACGGCTACTGGAAAGAGCTGCGCTACATCCGCGGCCACATCGCCAACACCGACTCCTTCCGCAACCCGCACCGTACGCCGCTCGCCGAGCTCGCGCCGCGCGTCTTCCTCTTTCCCCATGGCGGCGGGCGGATGAAATTCGCGGTGGTCGCCTTCGCCGCCGTCGCCCTCATCGACGCCGCGATCCGCAGACGGAAGAACGTGGCGCTGCTCGTGGCCATGTTCCTCCCCATGGCCGTCTTCACCTGGCTCATGCTCGACATGACCGCGCTGTCGCGTTACGCCATCGCGTACATCACGCTGCACGCGTTCCTCGCCGTGGCCGGCATCGAAGCCATCGCCAGGCTCCTGCCGCGCAAAGCCGCGTTGCCCGTGTTTCTCCTCCTCACCGCGGCCATGACCTCGCAGCTCATCAAGTGGACGTGGCCCGCGCTCCGCTTCGCGCGCACCGAGCCGTCGCCGGTCGTGGCCGCGTTCCAGTGGATCCGCGAGCACGTGCCGGCTCACGGGCCCCGCGTCTACGTCCATCTGCCGCTCGTCTACCACGCGCAGTACTTCATCCCCGACTACCCGTTCCAGCTCGTCGGCGACGAGCGCGGGCTGCCGCACGACGACTTCGCCGCCGGCAACGTGTACGTCTTCGAGGGCGACAAGAGCGAGCACAACGAAGTGCGCTGGTTCAAGCGGAAGCGCCTGCAGCTCTGGGAGATCACCCGCCCGCGCTTCTTCGAGCTCGGCATCGTGCCGATGCACAAGATGATTCGCTGGGGCCGCGGCTGGCACCTGCGCGAGGGCGACCAGAACCACTACTGGCGCTGGATGGCGCGCGAGTCCGTGACCATCCTCTCGCCCGCCGTCTACGGCGCGGGCGAGCTGCGCATGCGGCTGCACGCGCCGGTCGACGTCACGAAGGAGCTCCCTCTCGTGACGGTCATCTGGAACGGCGAGGTCATCGATCGCGTCCGGACGCCGCCGAGTGGCGACCTCGACCTGAAGTATCTGCTGATGAGCCGCCACGAGTGGCCGAACGAGCTGCGCATCACCACCGATCAGTGGATCCGGCCGAAGGACGACGGACGCGAGCTCGGCCTCAGTCTGAAGACGATGACATGGACCGAGCCGTCTTCGCGTTAGACTCCATCGAGAAGTGCACGACGAAGACGATACCGACCGGTTCGATCGCACGCTGTCCATGCGGCGTGTCCCGCCGCGCCAGACGGTGTCGGAGCAGGTCGTCGACAAACGCACCGTCGATCGCCGCCAGGGCAACGCGCGCATCCTGATCGGCACGATCATCGTCATCGCCGTGCTGCATCTCGCGCGGCCGGTGATCGTCCCCGTCGCGCTGGCGGTGCTCTTCGCGTTCCTCCTCACGCCGATCGTCATCCGCCTCGAGCGCACGTTCATCCGCCGCACCGGCGCCATCGTGCTCTCCCTCGGCCTGACCACCATCGCCCTCGGCTTCGGCGGCTGGTGGATCTATCAGCAGCTCAACTCCGTCGCCAAGGAGCTCTCCAGCGCCGCCACGAGCGACAACGTCGACCGCAAGCTCGAGTCGATCCGCCGCCGCGCCGGCCAGTTCAACCTCCTCGAGGCCGCGCTGCAGCGCGTGGCCGAAGTGGGCGAGCGGCAGCAGCGCGAAGACCTCAAGGTGCGCGTCATCCCCGAGCGCAAGACGCTCGGCGAGCGGTACGAGGAAGTGGCGCCGACGGTGGAAGGCGTCGCGGCGATGTTCCTCGTCGTGGTGGTCGTCTTCTTCCTCCTGCGCGACCGCGAGTCGTTGCGCGACAAGCTCCTCCGCGTCGCCGGCCGCGCGCATCTCACCGTCACTACGCAGGCCATCGGCGAGACCTCGCAGCGCATCAGCCGCTACCTGCTCACCATCGCCCTGCTGAACATCGGCTTCGGCCTGCTCATCGGACTCGGACTGTGGATGCTGCAGGTGCCGCACGCCGCGTTGTGGGGCGTGCTCGCGGGATTGCTGCGCTTCGTCCCGTACATCGGCGCGGTGCTCAGCGCGGCGGCGCCGACGTTCCTCGCCTTCGCCGTCTTCCCGAACTGGTACTCCTCCCTCGCGGTCCTCGGGCTGTTCGTCTTCAGCGATCAACTGATCGGCGGCTTCATCGAGCCGATCGTCGTCGGCCACCGCGTCGGCGTGTCGCCGATCGCGCTGCTGCTCGCGGCCATCTTCTGGGGCTGGCTGTGGGGACCGGTGGGACTGCTGCTCGCGACGCCGATCACCGTCTGCCTCACCGTCGGCGGCGAGTTCATCCCCGCGCTGCGGATCTTCTCCATCATGTTCGGCAGCGAGGATCCGCTCGAGGGCTACCTCAGTTTCTACAACCGCCTGCTGCTGCGCGACCGCACGGGCGGCATCGCCATCGCCGACCGGTATGCCGAAGCGTCGACGATGGAGGAGATGTTCACGGAGCTGTTTATCCCCACGCTGACGTTCGCGCAGGAAGAGCTCGACCGCAAACGCATCACGCAGGCGCACGATCACTTCATCAAGGACGTCGTGCGTGAGCTGATCATCCGCTTCGGCGACCGCAACGCCGGCACGCCCGATCCGCTCAAGCACATCGTGGCGGTTTCCGTCGCCGGCGAGCGGCTCTCCCTCGGCACGCTCATGCTGACGCAGCTCCTGCGCAGCGAGGGCTACACCGCCGACTACTTCACGGACCTCCCCGAGCAGGAGCTGGTCGCGTTCATCAACGAGGTGAAGCCCGAGGCCGTGTTCGTGTCGTGCACGAACCCGGATCACGTGGGGCAGGGCTACGCGATGCTGCAGCTCCTCTCCGCGAACTTCCCCGACCTGGCCATCGTCGGCGGCGGATCCGCGTTCTCGCGCGACCGCGCCAAGACGCTCAAGTCCGGCGCGACCTACGTGCCGTCGACGCTCAAGGACGCCAAGGACGACTTCATCGCCCAGCGCCGCGGCGCGCGCAAGAAGAGCGGGCGCATGACCTTCAGCGGCACCCGCTTCCGCGTCCCGCCGCCGGCGTAGGCTGCAAAAGGGAACGACGCAGAGGCCTCCGGCGGGCAGGCACGGCCGGCAGCGCTTCATGCCCAAGGCTGACGCATGCGACTCGCCTGAAGTGCCGGTCTCGCGACCGCACGTGCCTGAATCAGCGCCGCCGGCCGTGCCGGCCCGCCGGAGGCCTCTGCGTCGGTCCCTCTTGCGGCCTACGCCGGCGGGGGCACGCGGAAGCGCGTGCCGCTGAACGTCATCCTGCCGCTCTTCTTGCGCGCGCCGCGGCGCTGGGCGATGAAGTCGTCCTTGGCGTCCTTGAGCGTCGACGGCACGTAGGTCGCGCCGGACTTGAGCGTCTTGGCGCGGTCGCGCGAGAACGCGGAT
>DASUSL010000311.1:0-2174 GCA_036375135.1 Thermoanaerobaculia bacterium
GCCCCGCCGGAGGCCCCCGGTGGTTTTCTCGTGCGCTCGCTCAGCGGCCGGCGAACTTCACGACGATCCTGTTCTCTCCCATCTTCACGTTCACTTGGATCGGTGCGAGCAGCGCGTCCGCCGACGCGGCGATCGACTGCGCTTCGTCCTCCGTGCGGTAAGGCCAGAACTCGTAACTGCCGCTGGGGATGTTGCGCAGGTGCGCCTCGCTTTCCGGTCCCGTGGCGAGCTGCAATCCCTGCGCGGACGCCAGTTCCTCCGCCACGTCCGGCGGCACGAGCACGCCGTTGTAGCGCATGAGCAGCGAGAACGGCGGCATGGCCGTGCCGGTGGTCGTCTGCGCGCGGATGAGCAGCGACGACGTCGCGCGCGGCAGGTAGAACTGCAGCCGTCCCTTCTCCGCCTCGCGCGGCACGCGGAGCATGCCGAACGGCCCTTCCTCTCCCACCGCGAAGATCGTCGCCGCCTCGTTCGCCGGCACGGCCACCATCGCCCGTCCGTCTTCGTCCGTCGTGGCGCGTGCGCGGAGCTGGCCGTCCGTGACCGCGAACAGCTTCGCGTTCGCCACCGGATCGTTCTCGCGGTCGATCACCACCAGCGCCACCGCGCGTCCGGGATCGAGGCGCACGTCGAGCTCGCGAAGGCGCTGCGTGTCGTCGAGTGCGAACGCGAACGGCTCCGGCTCGAGGTGCTCGGGCGGAAACACGCGCACGACGTGCTTCCCGTAGCGGATGCCGACGAAATCGAACCTGCCGTCGGGGCCTGTGGTCAGCCGCACGTGCTGTTCGCCGTCCGCGAGCTCCGACTGCAGAGTGACGAGCGCGTTCGGCACCGGCGCGTTGCTCTTCGCGTCGCGCACGATGCCGGTGATCCGTCCGTCGGGGACGGAGATGTTCAATGTCTCGCCGAGCTCGATCGTGTCGGTGAACGACGTCGGCAGCGCGGGGCTGCGCACGTCGGACAGGAACGTGCCGCGCTGCCAGAACGGCGCGCGGAACGTGCCGTCGGCGGCGAGAGGAATGGCCGCGCGCCAGCGCAGCTCGTTGTGGCGCAGCAGGAGCGCGCCGGTGCCGAGACTCGTGTCGCCGAAGGTCACCCGTCCGCTGACCGTGAACGGCTCGACGCGGATCGTGGTGCGGCGGACGTCGCTCGCACCGACGGCGATCTTCGTTCCCATCTGTTCCGTCGTCGAGGCTCCGCGGAGGCGGAGCTGGTAGATGCCCGAGGGCAGCCCGTCGAAGCGCACGCGCCGCGTGTCGGCGGGAAGAGTCCTGTGCTCCACCTCGTCCCATTCGTCGGATGCATTGCGCAGCAGCAGCTCCACCTCGAGCGGCTGGTTCGTTCCCCGGATCGTCGCTTCGATCGCACCGCGCGGGGTGACGGCGGTGGCGGCGAGCAGGATCAACATCGGCAGCAGCGGCATGAACGTTCTCCTCGTGTTGAAGTCGAGACGCGGGACCGGAAGGGATCAGCGGGCGGCGGTCGGCGCCGTCTCGAGCGAGGCGACGCGGGTCTCGTTCGCGCCGGCCTGCGGCTCGTCGAGGTTCTCGACCGACGCGACCTGGAACTCGGAGGCGAGCGGCGTGAGCGCGGCGACCGAGTGGCTACACGAGCTGGAGGTGATGCACTTGTTCGTGGACTCGTCCCACGTACAGTTGTTCCAGCCGGAGCTGGCGCTCTGGCCGCACGCCTCCCACAGCGGGCGGCAGACCTTGCAGTGATTGGCCATCGCGGCCGGGGCGAGGGTGAGGGTGAGGGCAACGACCAGGAGCAGGACTACGCGTTTCTTCATGCAGTTCTCCTTAAGGGTTTCGGGACCGATCCCGCGTCTCGCCTTAAAGATGCGTCTGCATAGCTCCGGATGGGCGGAACTTCCCGCGAGCGAAGTGTGAACGGATGTCAGTGATGTGGCGGGATGTGCCAGCGCGCTAACGCGCCTGAAACCGTACGGTGGCGTTGTTCTCCCCGGTCAACACCTTGACTGAAATTGGCGCGTCGAAATCCGTGGCCGTCTCGTACAGCATCTGTCCCTCCACCGACGTGCGGTACGGCCAGAACTCGTAGGTGCCGCGCGGAATGCGCTCCAGCGCCATGGTGCCGTCGTCGTCCGTCATGAGCATGAAGCCGCGGCTGCTCAGGAGCCGCGAGACCGCCGGCGGGACGACCATGCCGTC
>DASUSL010000312.1:0-21386 GCA_036375135.1 Thermoanaerobaculia bacterium
CATCGACGGTGAGTGGGTGCGGATCGGCGAGCGCGTAGGTTCGGCCGGCGTTCGTGGTCAGGCTGCTGAGGTACGTCAGCGCCTGGATGACGAAGTCGCGCGGCACCACGTTGAACGTGTATCGCGACGGCCGCCCCACCACCGGCAGCACCGCCACGCGCGGCTGGCGCAGCAGCCACTGCATCACGAAGTACGGTCCGTCGAACTTCTGCGTGGCGCCGGTGGCGCTGTCGCCGACGACGACCGCGGGGCGGTAGACCGTCGCCGGGATGCGGTTCATGCGCTTGCGCACTTCCACTTCGGCGAGCTGCTTCGTCTCCTCGTAATAGTTGTTGAAGGACTGGCCGACGTCGAGATCGTCCTCGGTGAAGACGCCGTCGTGACGGCCGCTGACGTAGCAGGTGCTGACGTAGTGCAGCCGCTCGAGCCGCGCCGCGCGCTCGGCGAGATCGAGCACGTTGCGCGTGCCGTCCACGTTCACGCGCATCCCCACCTCGCGCGGCACGGCCAGGTCGTACACGGCGGCGAGGTGATAGATCTCGCGGACTTCTTCCGCGTCGACGTGAGCGAGCGGCTGCGTGAGGTCGCCCTCGATCAGATGAATGCGATTCGCCAGCGCCGGATGCGTCTTCACCAGTTGCGCCGCCCGCTCCTCGGCCAGCGCGCGGAACTTCGGCTGCACGAGGCAGAGCGCGTCGTGATCGGTGCGCAGCACGACGCGCGGCAGCAGCTCCGATCCGAGGAAACCGGGAAAGCCGGTGAAGAAGATCGAGGCCATCGCGGCGCCATGTTACTGCGCCAGGTCGAGCACCACCGCGTGCAGTCCGTCGACCGCCATCGCCAGCCGCTCGTAGTCGAGCGTCTCCGGCGTGTCGTGCGGGGCGTGGTAGTGCGGATTGCGGAACGGCGCCGTGTCCGTGACCATGATCGCCTTGTAGCCGAACTGCCAGAACGACCACTGATCGGACCAGCCGATCTGCGGGATGGCCTCCGGCAGCGCGGCCGACTCCGCCGGCACACGCGCGTTCGCCCGGAAGACGCGCGCGCAGCGGTTCATCAGCGCGCGTGAGCCGAGGTTCGCGGCGAAGCCGATGAAGTTCCCGCGGCTCGGATAGAAGGCGCCGAGCGGCGGCGGGTACTGCTGCGAGCCGGGCCGGTCGTCGTAATAGCCGATCGCCTCCAGGCTGAGCATCGCCACCACGTGCTCCTTGCGCTCGCGGCAGCGCCGCGCGTACTGCCAGCTTCCCATCGTGCGCGTCTGAAAGTGCGGCGGCTCTTCGTTGACGAAGGCCACGAAGCGCAGCGTGCGCGTCGTCTTCACGTCGCGGAAGCGGCGCGCGAGCTCCAGCAGCGCGGCCACGCCGCTGGCGTTGTCGTCGGCGCCGGGAGAGTCGCCGGCCGAGTCGTAATGCGCGCCGATGACCACGATCTCGTCCGAGCCGCGGATCTCGTGGATCAGATTCGCGACCGGCACGCCGTCGGCCTCGTACGTCTGTCGCTCCACCTTCCCCAGCCGCTGCTCGATGTAAGCCGCCGCGGCGGCGAGGTTCTCCGGCGCGTACACGCTCCGCGGCCCGTTCGCGCAGAGCTGTTCGACGTCGCGCCGCAGTTGCACCGCCAGTGCGCGGTCGGCGGCGGTGGGAGTCGGAGGAGTGGGGGCGCCGCGGCGCTGGAGAACGAGCCACAGCACCGCGGCGACCAGCAGGATGACGACGATCAGCAGCGCGACTTTGATGACTCAGCCTCCGACGGCGATCTGCGACCACGCATCGCCGGACTGATTGTCGACCGACGACGCCCACCCCTGCCATTCGCCCGCGCTGCCGGTGACGTTCTCGATGAGCACCTGCACGTATCCGCTCGACGTGCCGGGGGCGAGCTCCTGGCGGATCGAGCGCGGCGCGACGTCGAGCTCGAACGTGTCGGTCACCAGGCCGGCCGCGGCGATGGTGAAGCGGAAGCGCTGCGTGGTGCTGGACGGATTCATCACGCCGACGTTGAGGCGGAACTGCGTGCCGCGGCGGAGTCCGAAGACCGCCTTGAGGTTCGCCGTATCGGTCTGGCCGGCGACGATCGACGGCAGCGTCTGCGACATCGTGCCGGCCGCGCCGTCCGGACGCGGCGTCCAGATGCGCGAGGTCACGTGCAGCTGCGCGGCGGGATCGAAGACGCCCTGCTCGGTCACGCCGACGAACTCCAGTCCGCCGAGTCCCGTGGTCTGCAGGATCTCGCCGACGAAGTCCGCCTGGTCGGACAGCGTGCCCTGCTGCGGCGGGAGCGTGATGGTGCGGATCGGCGTCAGGCTGCCGGAGGTGCCGAGGGGATACCAGAAGATGTGAATGCGCTGCGTGGCGTTGCGCAGATTGATGACGCTGATGTCGCTGCGGTAGAACGTGCCGTTCGCGCCGGCGGTGTTGCCCGCCACGGGAACGATGACGCGCGGCGCGGCCGCGCGCGGAATGATCAGGTCGTTGGTGGTCTGGGCGAACAGCGAGGTGGACAGGAGCAGTACTGCAATGAGGATGTATCGCATAGCAAGAGGAGCGCCCTCCTGCTCGCGTCAAACGCAGGGGGCAGGCTGAAGCCTGCCCCGGATAGGCTGAAGCCTGTCCTACGTCAGGGTCTGGCGAACCCCATCTGCGACCACGCGTCGCCCGACTGGTTGTCGACCGACGACGCCCACGTCTGCCAGTCGCCCGCGCCGCCGCCGAGGTCTTCCACGCGCACGTAGGCGACGCCGGTGGACGTGCCGGGGATGAGGACCTGCTGGATCGAGCGCGACAGCACGTCGACCTCGACCGTCTCGGTGTTCACACCCGAGGGACCGTCGATGGTGACGACGATGCGGAAGCGCTGTGTCGTCGCGGAAGGGTTGAGCACGCCGACGTTGAGGCGGTACTGGTTGCCGCGGCGCATGCCGAAGATGTCCTTGATGTCGGACGCGGCCGAGGCGCCGGCGATGACGGCCGGGAACGTCTGCGACATGGTGCCGTCGCCGCCGTCGGGACGCGGCGTCCAGATGCGCGAGGTCACGTGCAGCACGGCCTGCGGATCGAGCGCGCCGGTGTTCGTGACGCCGACGATCTCGATCGCGCCGAGGCCGCTCTGCTGGAGCAGGCGGTCGACGAAGTCGTCGGAGGAGAAGCCGCGGCCGACCGGGATGTCGTACGTCTGCAGCGGCTGCGAGGAGCCGGTCGCGCCCTGCGGGAGCCAGTAGACGCGCACGCGCTGATTGGCGTTGCGCAGGTTGGTGACGCTGATCTCGCTGCGGAAGAAGGTGCCGTTCGCACCCTGCGCGGAACCGGCCACGGGAACCCAGACGCGCGCGGCGCCGGTCTGCGGCACGATGACCTCGGCGAGGGCGGGAAGGGCGGCGAGGAGAAGCACGAGGAGTTTACGCATGGGCGGAAGGGTATCGCCGATGGCCCCGCGCCAGCGTGAGCCGCGCTACAGAAGTGGAGCGCCGGCGTCCTCGCCGGCTGCCGTGGCGGCGTCCCGCGCCGCCACCCCCGGGGCGGGGCGGCGAGGACGGTCGCCCGGGCAGCCGCCGGGACGGCGGCGCTCCGGTAGAATCCCTGTCATGCAACCAGTGCGCATCGGCATTCTCGGCTCCGGAGACGTCGGACGCGCGCTCGCGGCCGGCTTCGCCGGTCTCGGTCAGGACGTGAAGATCGGCTCGCGCGATCCGGAGAAGCTGCGCGAGTGGGCCGAGGGGCGTGCGCACGTCTCCACCGGCACGTTCGCGGAGACCGCGCGCTTCGGCGACATCCTCGTGCTGGCCACCCTCGGCGTGGCCACCGAAGAGGTCATCCGCCTGGCCGGCCTCGACGCCTTCGACGGCAAAGTCGTCATCGACACGACCAACCCGCTCGACTTCAGCACGGGCAAGCCGGTGCTCTCCATCGGACACACCGATTCCCTTGGCGAGGTCATCCAGCGGCTGCTGCCGAAGGCGCGCGTGGTCAAGGCCTTCAATACCGTCGGCAACGCGCTGATGGTGCACCCGAAGCTGCCGGGCGGTCCTCCGGACATGTTTCTGTGCGGCAATGACGAGGGGGCGAAGAAAATCGTTGCGCAGATCTGCGTCGATTTCGGCTGGGGAATCATCGACATCGGCGGCATCGAGGGGTCGCGCTACCTCGAGCCGATGTGTCTGACGTGGGTTCTGCACGGAATCCGGACCGGCTCCTGGCGACATGCTTTCAAGATGTTGCATGAGTGAAAACGCCTGAGGCCGGAGACGGCGCGCCGCTTGCAGCCGAGCCGCGTTCGTGTTCATCTAAAGGCCGAGGTGTCTATGCGAGTCGCTGTACGTTGGCTGTTGGTCTCGTTCGTCCTCACTCTCCTCTCCCCGATCGCCCAGGCGCAGTACTTCGGTCGCAACAAAGTCCAGTGGGAAGCGTTCGACTTCAAAGTGCTGCAGACCGAGCACTTCGACATCTACTACTACGATGAAGAAGCGGACGTCGTACATGACGTCGCCCGCATGTCGGAGCGCTGGTACGCGCGCCTCTCGCGCGTCTTCAACCACTCGTTCCGCAAGAAGCCGATCGTCCTGTACGCCAACCCGGCCGACTTCCATCAGACGACCACCACGGGCGGGATCCTCGGCGAGGGCACGGGCGGGTTCACCGACGCGTTCATGAACCGCGTGGTGCTGCCGCTCTCCGGCGACTACCAGCAGAACGACCACGTGCTCGGCCACGAGATGGTGCACGTCTTCCAGTACGACATCGCCGCGAGCTCGAACCAGCAGCGGCGCCGCTTCGCGCTCGAGTCGCTGCCGCTGTGGCTGATCGAGGGCATGGCCGAATACTTCTCCAAAGGACGCGTCGATCCGCTCACCGCGATGTGGATCCGCGACGCCACGCTGCACGACCGCATGCCCAACCTGCGCGAGCTCACCCGCGACTCGCGCTACTTCCCATACCGCTACGGCCAGGCGCTGATGGCCTACATCGGCGCGCGCTTCGGCGACGAGGCCGTCGTGCGCTACTTCATGGCCGCGGGCGTGGTCGGTCCGGAGGATGCGGTCGAGCGCGCGCTCGGCATCTCGCACCGGCAGCTCTTCGCGGACTGGGCGGAGTCGTCGCGCGAGCTCTACTCGCCGATCACCACGGCGCGCACCATGGACCTCGGCAATCCGCTCATCGGCAAGAAGCCCGATCCGCCGCCCGCCGCACCCGCGGCCAACGACGCGGAGCGCCGCCGCCGGCGCCGCCGCCGCGGCGCGACGGAGCTGAACGTCGGTCCGGCCCTCAGCCCCGACGGGCGCTACATCGCCTTCCTCTCCGCGCGCGAGCTCTTCTCCATCGACCTCTTCCTCGCCGACGCGAAGACGGGCAAAGTGATCCGCAAGCTCGTCTCGTCGGACCGCGACTCGCACTTCGAATCCCTGCGCTTCATCGAGTCGGCCGGCGCGTGGTCGCCCGACAGCCGCCGCATCGCCTTCATCACCTTCTCGCGCGGCGACAACTATCTCTCGTTCGTCGACGTCGAGTCGCGCGCCACGGAGCACGTGAAGGTTCCGGGACTCGAGGCCATCATGAACGTGGCCTGGTCGCCGGACGGCCGCAGCATCGCCCTGGCCGGACAGACCACCGGCGTGAGCGACCTGTTCGTCTACGACGTCGACTCGAAGCAGGTGCGCCGCCTGACCGCGGACAAGTACGCCGACCTGCAGCCGTCGTGGTCGCCGGACGGCCGCACGCTCGTCTTCGCCACGGACCGCGGCCGCGACACGGTGCTCGAGCAGTTGCGCATGATGAAAATGCGCCTGGCCACGATCGAGGTCAGCTCCAGCACGATCCGCGAGATCGAGGCCTTCCCCGGCGCGCTGCACATCAACCCGCACTTTGCGCCGGACGGGCAGTCCGTCTACTTCATCGCCAATCCGGAAGGAATCCCCGACGTCTACCGCATCACCCTGCCGGGCGGACAGCTCTCGCGCGTGACCGCGGTCGACAGCGGCGTGGCCGGCATCACCGACATGTCGCCCGCGCTGACGGTGGCCTCGCGCACGGGCGAGATCGCGTTCTCGATGTACGAGGACGACAACTACAACATCTACGCGCTGCCGGCGAACACGCCGGGCACGGAGATCACCGCGGGCGCCGCGCCGGCCGAGAACGCCGCGCCGCGGGCCGCGCTGCTGCCGCCGCTGCGCGGCACCGGCTCGGAGATCACCGCGTACCTGATGCGTCCCGAGGAAGGGCTGCCGCCGGCGTCAACACAGTTCACGGAGCGCGACTACAGCCCGAACCTGCGTCTGTCCTACCTCGGACCTCCCACCCTCGGCGTGGGCGTGAACGAGTTCGGCTTCGGCGCGGGCGGCAGCGTGACCGCGTTCTTCTCCGACATCCTCGGCCAGCACAACGTCGGCTTCACCTTCCAGGGCGGCGGCGGCTCCGGCACGTCGAACCTCACCGAGCAGCTCGGCGGGGAGCTCTTCTACCTGAACCAGAAGCATCGCCTGAACTGGGGCGCGGACCTGATCCACGTGCCGTACGTGTACAGCAGCGTCGGATACTTCGTCGGACCGTACGTCCCCGAGGGCGGCGGCACTCCGGTCAACGCAGAGTTCTACATCCAGGACCGCGAGGTGCAGCTCGTCACCGACGTCAGCGGCCTCGCGCACTATCCGCTCAGCGCCACCCGCCGCGTGGAAGGCGCGGTCGGCATGCAGCGCTACTCGCACAAGCTCGAGCGCGAGACGTTCGTGGTCGTCAACGGCCAGGTCGTCGACCGCGACGTGCAGCGCGCGCCCGGCTCGTTCGCCATCACCTTCGGCAAGGCCTCGGCGGCGTTCGTGGGCGACAGCTCGACGTTCGGCTTCATCTCGCCGATCAACGGCACCCGCTACCGCTACGAGATCGAGTCGCTGAACGGCGACCTCAATTTCCAGACCGCGCTGGCCGACTGGCGCCGCTACTTCTTCGCCCGTCCGATCACGTTCGCGCTGCGCGGCCTGCACTACGGCCGCTACGGCAACGGCGCCGAGGACGAGCGCCTCTCGCCGCTCTACCTCGGACAGGGCTCGCTCATGCGCGGCTACGATCCGTACGGCATCGACGCCACCGAGTGCGGCACCCTCGGTCCGGACGGCTCCTGCCCGGTGTTCGACCGCCTGATCGGCACGCGCATCGGCGTGGCCAGCTTCGAGGTGCGCGCGCCGCTGTTCGGCACGCGCGAGTTCGGCCTGATCAACGCGCCGTTCCTGCCGACCGAGATCTACGGCTTCGCCGATGCCGGCGCGGCCTGGAGCGACGACGAGAGCGTGACGTGGGAGTACGAGACGCGCACCGCCTCGCGCGTGCCGGTGTTCAGCGTCGGCGCCGGCGTGCGCATCCTGCTCAGCTACATCCCCATCGAGTTCTACGCCGCGAAGCCGTTCCAGCGTCCCGACGAGGACATCGTGTACGGCTTCAACATCGCCCCGGGATGGTAACGTCCCTGATGAGGAGCGCGGCATTCGCCGCGCTCCTCCCGTGACGATGCATCTCACCCGAGGAGAATTCGAGTCGCTGGTCGAGGAGGCGCTGGAGGGACTGCCCCCGCAGTTCGCCGACCTGCTCGACAACGTGGCCGTGGTGGTCGAGGAAGAGCCGAGCGACGAAGACCTCGACGTGCTCGACGACCCGCACGGAGAGCTCCTCGGCATCTACCGCGGCGTCTCCCTCACGCGCCGCACGCACGACATGCTCCCCATGCTCCCCGACCAGATCGCGATCTTCCGCGGCCCGATCCTCCGCATCGCCCGATCGCGCCACGAGGCGATCCACGAAGTGCGCGACACGGTGATCCACGAGCTGGGTCACTACTTCGGCCTCGACGACCACGACATGGCGTATTAGCGGGTGTCATCCTGAGCCGCGTAGACGGCGAAGGACCCCCCTGCTGGAACCCAGTGCCCGCTCCGTCCGCAGGGGATCCTTCGCCGCGCTACGCCGGCTCAGGATGACACCTGCGCCACTTCGCCGAACGCGTTTCTCCACATTTCTCGATGTTTCGCCTTCGCAAACATCCTTAGTCCGTTCGTTCCACGCGAGTTACCGGTTGGCGCGGAACGGCAGCGGCGCTGCACGCGTCTCAAGGGCGAAGGAGGCCCCCGATGAAACGTCTGGCCGCGGTCCTCGTCGTGCTCACTCTCGCCTGCTCGCATCAACGCGTCGTCACCACCGAGGCGCCGAAAGGCGTCGTGCAGGGCATCGTCACCGACAATACCGGCACGGCGCTGCCCGGCGTCACCGTCACGCTCTTCACCACGCCGCCGCGCATCGTCGTCACCGATGCACAGGGAACCTTCCAGATCATCGGCGTTCCGCCCGGACGCTACGAAGTGCGCCCGCACCTCTCCGGCTTCAACGGCAGGAGCTACTACGTACCGGTGGCGGGCGAGACCGGCACCTCGCTCCGCATGACCATGAACATGGGCACCGTGTCGGAGGCGATCACCGTCACCGCCGAAGCGCCGGGATTCGGCAGCGTCGCGCGCACGAGCTACAACTACGCCGCGATGGAGCTCCGCGCGCCCGAGCCGAGCTACGCGAAGTTCCACGACCACGCCTTCATCGACGCGCGGAAGGAGCGCACCACGACGTTCGCCATCGACGTCGACCGCGCCTCCTACGCCAACGTGCGCCGCATGATCACCTCGGGACTGGTCGTTCCGCCGGACGCGGTACGCATCGAGGAACTGGTCAACTACTTTCCCTGGTCGTACCCGCAACCCGAGGGAAACGCGCCGTTCTCCGTGACCACCGAAGTGGCGGGCTGCCCGTGGAAGCCGGAGCATCGTCTGCTCCGCGTCGGCATCCAGGGACGCGCGCTCGAGCAGTGGAAGATGGCCCCGAACAACCTCGTCTTCCTCATCGACGTCTCGGGGTCGATGGACACGCCCAGCCGGCTGCCGCTGCTTCGCTCCGCATTCCGCGTGCTCGTCGACGAGCTGCGCGCGGAAGACAGAGTATCGATCGTCGTCTACGCCGGCGCGGCCGGGCTCGTGCTGCCGCCGACGTCGGGCGCCGACAAGGCCACCATCGACGCCGCGCTGAACAGTCTCGAGGCGGGCGGCTCCACCGCCGGCGGCGCAGGGATCGAGCTCGCGTACGAAGTGGCGAAGCAGAACTTCATCGAGGAGGGCAACAACCGCGTCATCCTGGCCACCGACGGCGACTTCAACGTCGGCGTGCGCGGCGCCGCCGCGCTGGAGAAGCTCATCGAGCAGCAGCGCAAGTCGGAGATCTTCCTCTCCGTCCTCGGCGTCGGCGACGACAACTACCAGGACGACGCGATGGAGACGCTGGCCGACAAGGGCAACGGCAACTACTTCTATCTCGACTCGCAGCAGGAGGCAGACAAGGTCTTCCGCCACGAGCTCACCGGCACGCTGGTCACGATCGCCAGGGACGTGAAGGTGCAGCTCGAGCTCGACCCGGCGAAGGTCGCGTCGTACCGGCAAATCGGCTACGAGAACCGCGCGCTGCAGAACAAGGACTTCGACGACGACGAAAAGGACGCGGGCGAGCTCGGCGCCGGCCACTCCGTGACCGCGCTCTTCGAGATCGTGCCGGTCTCCGCGGACATGCGCGGCGAGATCGCCACACTGCGCCTCCGCTACAAGGAGCCGCGCGGCGCGAATAGCGTCCCGCTCACGACGACGATCGTGGACGAGGGGAAGAGCGCGTACGAGGCGTCCGCGGACATGCAGTTCGCCGCCGCCGTCGCGCAGTTCGGCATGCTCCTCCGCAACTCGCCGCACAAGGGAAGCGCGACGTGGGACGACGTGCTGTCGCTCGCGAAAGTGGCCACCGGCGCGGACCTCGATGGAACGAGGAAGGAGTTCGTCGCGATCGCGGAAAGGGCGCGGACGATTCGATGACCCAAAGGGGAGGACAGGCAATCCTGCCTGTCCTCGTCTCATCCGAAGAAGGACAGGCAGGATTGCCTGTCCTCCACTTCGGAGCTACCGGATGTCGATCAGCTCCACGTCGAACACCAGCATCCCCTGCATCTCCTTCGGCTTCGTGCGGTCGTTGCCGTAGGCGAGCTTGCCGGGGATCCAGAAGCGCCGCTTCTCTCCTTCGACCATGAGCTGGAGCCCTTCGATCCAGCCGCGGATGACGCCGTCGACCGGGAACTCGGCCGGCTCGCCGCGCTCGACGGAGCTGTCGAACATCCGGCCGTCGGTCGTCCAGCCGCTGTAGTGGACGACCACGGTGTCGCCGCGCTCCGGCTTCATCTTGCCGGCGCCGGGCGCGAGGACTTTGTACGCGAGGCCGGAACTGGTGACGATGGCGTCGGCGGGCGGCGCGGCGACGTCGGCCGGCGCGGCCGGACGCTCGACGATCTCGACCAGCTCCGTGTCGATGAGCATGGCCGTGTTCTTCCCGGTCAACTCGGCGGGGATCCAGGCGCGGCGCGTCTCGCCCTCCACCATCTGCTCGACGGCCTGGCGCCATCCCGGGATCATCTTCGACACCGGGAGCTGCACCGTCTGTCCCGCGCCGACGTGCTGCACGAGTGTGCCGTCGCTCTTCCAGACGGTGTAGCGCATCCGCAGCAGGTGATTCTCGTTCGGCTTCACCGTGCCGGTGCCGGCCACGAGCTGCCTGGTGACGAGCCCGTTCTCGGCGCGGACTCCATCCGCGGGAGGCGTGGCCAGATCGGCCGGCGGCGCCGGCTTTTCGGCGGCGAAGAGAGGAAGGGCGACGAGCGCGAGCGTCAGGAGTCGGCGGAGCATGGCGGCGGCAACGCCGCCGCCACGCGAACTAATCCCGCGGAATGTGGAACGGCACCTCGTCGTCGACGCCGCCGGCGTTGAATTCGTTGCGCTCGTCGTCGCGGGTGTCTTCTTCGATCTGGTATGTCCTGATGTCTTCCATGATTCAGCTCCTCGGTTTCGGGGTTGTCCGCTTCCTCACCGGTCTCTTCCGCTCTCGGCCGAACTCGACCCTGATGAACCAGCCGCGCTTCCCGAGAAGGCCGACCAGCGCGACCAGTGCGATTGCCGCCAGCGACAGCACTTCCGGGTCTCGCAGCAGGTGCACGCCGTACTCCGCGGTGTGCACCGTCTCCACACTCTTCAACAGTTGGGCGACAACTCCGGCGCCGGCCGTCGTTCCCGCCAGAATCGTTCCGTGCATTGGGATCCTCCAGAGATCCTGAAGGCCGCGCACGCGATTGACACCTCACGACTCCCGCCACATCGCGGCGCAGGTCAAGCCATCCGTTGGTTGCCTGTTGCGCGTTGCATCACTTCGTGCTCCTCGACGCGTTTGAGCGATGGGCGTTGCACTCCTTGTCGAACTGCGTAGTCTTCGCGCTTCGATTCCGCTGCCGTGCACTGCAGGCCCGCCAAGCGTGAGCAGTGCCGTACAGCGGTCTCGAAGTGCATGCTCTAGAACTGCGCCGCTTCCGTCGAGCCCGCGAGTGCCGTCGTCGACGACTCCCCGGAGCTGATCACCTTGGCCACCTCGTCGAAGTAGCCGGTGCCGACCTCGCGCTGGTGGCGCGTGGCGGTGTAGCCGTGCTGCTCCGCTTTGAACTCGGCCTGCTGCAGGCGCGAGTAGGCGGTCATCCCCTCCGCCGCGTACTCGCGGGCGAGCTCGAACATCGAGAAGTTGAGCGCGTGGAAGCCGGCCAGCGTGACGAACTGGAACTTGTAGCCCATCTTCCCGAGCTCGCTCTGGAACGTGGCGATCTGGTCGGGCGACAGCTTCTTCGCCCAGTTGAACGACGGCGAGCAGTTGTACGCCAGCAACTTCCCGGGGTACTTCGCATGCACGCCCTCGGCGAACTCGCGCGCCTCCTCGATGTCCGGCGTCGACGTCTCGCACCACAGCACATCGGCGTACGGCGCGTACGCGATCGCGCGCGCGATGGCCATCTGCAGACCGTTGTTGATGCGGAAGAAGCCCTCCGGCGTCCGCTCGCCGGTGATGAACTCGTGATCGCGCTCGTCGACGTCGCTCGTGAGCAGCGTCGCCGAGTGCGCATCGGTGCGCGCGACGACCAGCGTCGGCACCCCCATCACGTCGGCGGCGAGTCTTGCCGACGCGAGCGTGCGGATGAACTGCGACACCGGCACCAGCACCTTGCCGCCGAGGTGTCCGCACTTTTTCTCCGATGCGAGCTGGTCCTCGAAGTGGACCGCGGCCGCGCCGGCCTCGATCATCCCCTTCATCAGCTCGAACGCGTTCAGCGCGCCGCCGAACCCGGCCTCGGCGTCCGCGATGATCGGCGCGAACCAGTGCGTCCCGCTGCGCCCTTCGCAGTGGTCGATCTGATCCGCACGCTGCAGCGCCTGATTGATGCGCTTCACCACCTGCGGCACCGAGTTGGACGGATAGAGCGACTGATCGGGGTACATGTGACCGGCGAGATTCGCGTCGGCCGCGACCTGCCACCCGGAGAGGTAGATCGCCTTGAGGCCGGCGCGCACCTGCTGGATGGCCTGGTTGCCGGTCAGCGCGCCGAGGGCGTTCACGTACGGCTCCGTGTTGAGCAGGTCCCAGAGGCGCTCGGCGCCCATCTCCGCGAGCGTGTAGCGGACGTCGATGGAGCCGCGAAGCCGCAGGACGTCCTCCGCCGTGTACTCGCGCGTGATGCCGTCCCAGCGCGGATTGGTCTCCCAGTCCTTCGCGATTCGCTTCGGGTCTCGTGCCTCTTTCAGTTTCATGCTTGCTCCTGTTGCATCAGTTCCGCGTAAGCGGGAATGGTCAAAAAGTCGGCGAGCTCGTTCGCGAGAATGAGCTCATCGAAAATCCGGGCTGCTGTTGTGATGTGGGGGCGCTCGCCGATCGACGCGAGCTCTTCGTCGCGGATCGCGCGATAGAGCGCGGCGTCGACCTTGCGGCCGTCGTCGAGCTGCGCGCCGTGATGGATCCACTGCCAGAGCTGCGTGCGCGAGATCTCCGCGGTCGCGGCGTCTTCCATCAGGTTGTAGAGCGGCACCGCGCCGGAGCCGCCGAGCCACGCCTCGAGATAGAGGATGCCGACGTTGATGTTCTGGCGCAGTCCCTTCTCCGTGATCGCGCCCTGCGGCAGCTCGAGCAGCTTGTCCGCCGTGCGCGCCACGCCCGGCGCCTTGTCGATCTGGTTCGGCTCCGGCATGTGCTCGTCGAACACTTCCTTCGCCAGCGCCACCATGCCGGGATGCGCGACCCACGTGCCGTCGTGCCCGGCCTTCACCTCGCGCAGCTTGTCGGCGCGGACCTTGGCGAAGGCGGCCTCGTTCGCCGCGTCGTCGTTCTTGATCGGGATCTGCGCGGCCATGCCGCCCATGGCGTGGATGCCGCGCTTGTGGCAGGTGCGAATGAGCTCGTCGACGTACGCGGCCAGGAAGGCCTTGTCCATCGTGATCGAGCCGCGGTCGGGCGTGACGAAGTCCGCCCGCGCCCTGAATTTCTTGATGAACGAGAAGATGTAGTCCCAGCGTCCGCAGTTCAGCCCCGCCGAGTGATCGCGCAGCTCCCAGAGGATCTCGTGCATCTCGAACGCGGCCAGGATCGTCTCGATGAGCACCGTCGCGCGGATCGTCCCGGCCGGGACGCCGAGCTCCTGCTGCGCGCGGACGAAGACGTCGTTCCAGAGCCGCGCCTCGAGGTGCGACTCCATCTTGGGCAGGTAAAAGTAGGGACCGCTGCCGCGAGCGCACAGCTCCTTCGCGTTGTGGAAGAAGTAGAGCGCGAAGTCGAAGAGGCTGGCGCTGACGGGCGTGCCGTCGACGGTCACGTGCTCTTCGGTGAGGTGCCAGCCGCGCGGACGGACCAGCAGCGTCGCGGTCTTTTCATTGAGCTTGTACTGCTTCGCGCCGGTGTCGAGCGAGATCGTGCGCCGCACGGCGTCGATGAGGTTGAGCTGCCCCTGGATGCAGTTCTCCCACGTCGGGGAGTTCGCATCCTCGAAGTCGGCCATGAAGACGTTCGCGCCGGAGTTGAGGGCGTTGATGATCATCTTCCGGTCGACCGGGCCGGTGATCTCCACGCGGCGGTCGAGCAGGTCGTGCGGGATCGGGGCGACGGTCCAGTCGGTCTCGCGGATATCGCGCGTCTCGGGGAGGAAGTCCGGCAGCTCGCCGGCGTCGAGACGCGTCTTGCGCTCTTCACGCGCCGCGAGCAGCTCCAGGCGGCGCGGGTTGAACTCCTTGTGCAGCATGGCCACGAAGCCGAGGGCTTCGTCGGAGAGGACGGCGTCCCACTCGGGACGGACCTCGCCGCGCACGTCGATATCGGTGATCACCATTACATCCGTCATCGTGTAATAGTGTTGAGCACGCACCCTGCCAGAAGCAATAACTGCCGGTCTGTGCTGTGGTTAGCTTGTGAAGGGTTGTAAAAGTGAATCCGTAAAGCAGAAAATGGCTGTAAAAACCGGCGGGAGGCGACAGTCGCTCATGACTTCACAACTCAAGTTGGGTGCCAAAGTCCGAGGGATGCGCCGCAAGGAGCAGCTCACCCAGACGCAGCTCGCCGAGCGCCTCGGCATCTCGCCGAGCTACCTCAACCTCATCGAGCACAACCAGCGCCCCCTGCCCTCCCATCTGCTCGTGCAGATCGCGCAGATCTTCCAGGTCGAGCTGCAGGCCTTCGCCGACGACTCGCACCTGCGCCTGACCGACTCGCTGCAGGAAGTCTTCGCCGATCCGCTGCTCGAGGAGCACGCCGTGACGACGAACGACCTGCGCGAGCTGGCCGAGCTCCCCGGCGCGGCGCGCGGCATCATCGCGCTCTTTCACGCGTACAAGTCGAGCGTGTCGTCGATGCGCGACCTCGCCTCGCAGCTCTACGACGGACGCGCGTTCCATGGCGTCGATCCCGCGCATCTGCCGAGCGAGGAGTGCTCGGACGTGATCCAGGAGAACCTCAACTACTTTCCCGAGCTCGAGCGCGCGGCGGAGGAGCTGGCGGCGCGCGTGTCGTTCGACCGCCACGACATGTACCGCTCGCTCAGCTCGTATCTGCACGAGCGTCATGGAGTGGACGTCGTGCTGACGCCGGTCAGCCGCGACCGCGGCCTGGTGCGCCACTACGAGCCGGAGTCGCGGCGGCTGTCGCTCTCCGAGGTGCTGCCGCCGTGGAGCCGGCAGTTCCAGCTCGCGCATCAGCTCGCGCTGCTCGACGCGGCACCGGCCATCGACGCCATCGTGGAGCGCTCGCAGAAGAACCTGAACACGCCGGAGTCGGTGAAGCTCTGCCGCATTGCGCTGGCCAACTACTTCGCCGGCGCGCTGCTGATGCCGTACGACGACTTCTATCGGATGGCCGAGGAGGTGCGCTACGACATCGAGCTGCTGCAGCATCACTTCACGGCGAGCTGGGAGCAGGTCTGTCATCGCCTGACCACGCTGCGCAGGCCGGGCTCGACCGGCGTGGCGTTCCACTTCGTGCGCGTCGACATCGCCGGCAACATCTCCAAGCGCTTTTCCGGGACGGGCATCCGCTTCGCGCGCTTCTCCGGCTCCTGCCCGCGCTGGGACGTGCACGCGGCGTTTCTCACGCCGGGACGCATCCGCACGCAGCTCTCGACGATGCCGGACAACACCGCGTACTTTTGCGTGGCGCGCACGATCCGCAAGAGTTACGGATACACGTCCGGCGATGCATTGATGGCGGTGGGCATCGGCTGCCCGGTGCGCGACGCGCGCAAGCTCGTCTACGCCGACGGCTACGACCTCGGCAACATCGAGGCCGCGGTGCCGATCGGGACGACGTGCCGCCTCTGCGAGCGCGTGAACTGCGAGCAGCGCGCCTTCCCGCCGATGCAGCACGGACTGAAGGTGGACGAGAACGTGCGCGGGCGGTCGTTCTACGCGCCGGTGGAGATGCGCGCCGCCCCACAGCCGGCGCAACCGCCGCGCGCGCGAAAACGCTCGTAGGCGTGCGTCCCCGTCAGCGCTGCCGGCCGTGCCGGCTCACGAGCCGAAGCGGTACATCAGCGCGCGCCGAATCTCGTCCAGCTCCTGAGACTCGCCCGCGCCGAGGGGCTTCGAAACCTCGATCGGTCGGACGTCCGGATCGGTGAAGGAAATGACGCAGTAGTCGGCCCCCGGCGGCTCGGTCACGTCGGCGATTTCGCTGCCGTCGCGCCCCAGTTCCCCGATCGCCTCCCGGGCCATACGGCGAATACGGTCCTCGAAGTCGGTCATGGCCCGCCGAGGACACAAGAACCGCGCCACCGTTCAGGGCGGCGAGCGTTTAGGAGTGCGGTGGCGGCGAGCCACCGCTTTCTGAGAGGGACACGTTCCGCGAGCCCGATACAAAATCGTGGCTTCCCGCCCGCATGCCCGTGGCGCCGAGACGGCGCCACAGACAGCCGGCGGGACGCCGGCGGTCCACTAAGAAGGCCCACGTCTCGGCTACTTTAGGAGTGCGGTGGCGGCGAGCCACCGCTTTCTGATCCTGGACACGTTCCGCGAGCCCCATACGAAAGCGGCGGCTCGTCGCCGCCGCACTCCTAGAAGAGGTAGAGCAACGTGGCGCCGAAGGCGGCCACGATCGCGCCGGCCGCCGTGAGCGCCCACGCGTGTCCCGCGCGGAGGTTCGCCGTCAGCGGCTGGAACAGCGCGCGGAACGGACGCACGAGCAGCGCGAAGAGCGCCGAGAGGACGATCCAGTACGTTCCCGTCGCGATCGACAGCATGCCGGTGAAGATGCGCATGCGGTCGGCGCGGCTGTCCCACTCCCAGCCGAACTCGCGGAGACCGACCTCGCTCAGGATGGCGCCGAAGCCGCCCGCCGGCCCGAAGAGCGCCGCGCCGCCGAGCGCCACCATCAGCAGCACGATCGGCGGCAGCACCAGCCACTTGCGCGCGCCGAGCGGCTCCCCGCGGTCGCTGAGAAACTCCACGTACGCGCGGCTGACCAGGTACGCCGGAATCACCAGCAGCACGCCGCCCACCGCCACGAACACGATCGCCAGGACCATCAGCGCCAGCGAGATGTACGCGAGCCGCCAGTCCTCGGGGCCGGTCATGAAGCGGTCCGCCCAGCGGCGCCAGATCGGACGCTCGTCTTCCGGCAGCCAGCGCTCCGGCGGCCCGAGCTGCGCCAGCACCTCGCTCAGCCGCTCCGGTCCCACCGGCGACGGCACTCCGGCCAGCGCGGCCTGCACGTGCTCCACGACGTTCTGCTCCACCTCGGTGGTCTCCACCGCACGTCGTCCCTGCATCGAGACCCGCATCCGCAGCAGGTACTCGTCGAACTTCCGTTTTGCCTCGGGCGTGAAGTCCATCATCGTGCGCGTTCCTTTCTGAGTTGGCCGATCGCCTCGTGCAGGCTCGTCCAGTGCGAGTTCATCCGCCGCAGCTCCTCGCGTCCGCGCTGCGTGAGCCGGTAGTACTTACGGGGCGGACCCGAAGAAGATTCTTCGATGTAGCTCTCCACGTACTGCTCGTTCCGCAGGCGGCTGAGGATCGGGTAGACCGTGCCCTCGTTGATCACCAGCGAGTCGACGTCGCCCAGGCGGCGGACGATGTCGTAGCCGTAGAGCGGTCCCGCGCCGAGCGTGTTGAGGATGGCCAGCTCCAGGAGGCCCTTGCGGAGCTGGGTCGTCCAGTTGTCGTAGAACGTGTCGCTCATCTGCATGGCAATGTAGTGCCATGACAGGTACCTGTCAATGCTATGTAGTGTTACAAAAGAAAGGCGGGCTGGATGCCCGCCTCCGTGGACAGACAGGATTGTCCGTCCTCCACCGTGGTCGACAGACAGGATTGTCTGTCCTCCACCTTCGCTACTGAACCGTGACGGCTCTTGCGCAGTGCTCGTTGAACGCGGCCGTGAGCTCGGCGGCGATGTCGTGCGCGTGGCGTCCTTCGATCTGCCAGCGCTCGAGCATCTTCACCACCTGGCCGTCCTTCATCAGGGCGATCGACGGCGACGACGGCCGGAAGCCGACAAAGTACTCGCGCGCGCGCTGCGTGGCCTCGCGGTCGTTGCCCGCGAAGACGGTGATCATGCGATCGGGCAGCGTCTCGTTCTCGAGTGCCATGGCCACCGCGGGGCGGGCCATGCCGGCCGCGCAACCGCAGACCGAGTTGACCACCACGAGCACGGTGCCTTTCTTCTCGCCGAGAACCGCGTCCACCTCTGCAGCCGTCCGCGTTTCCTGAATGCCGAGGCGTGTGAGCTCCTGCCGCATCGGCTCGACGATCATTTCATCGTACATCTGAGAGTCCTCCCGGTCGGATCATAACGCAGCGTGGAGGGCAGGCAATCCAGCCCTGCCCTCCACACCCGGTCACAACCTAGTGTCTCGAGTTCGAAGCGACCTGCAGCGTGTTCGCCATCTCGTTGAGCACGCCCGAGTAGTTCGCCGCGTCCGCCTCCGGTGTCACGAACACCAGGTACATCAGATGTCCGTCCGGCAGCGCGCGCGTCACGACCGTAACCCGCTCGTCGATTCGCGTGTTCGGGTTGCGGCCGCGCAGGCTCGCCGCCAGCGCGGTGGCGCCGCTGCCGGTGCGGAGCTGCTGCGTGGAGCCGCTCACCACGCGGAGATGCGGGCTGGCCTGGCGGATCTGGTTCAGCAGATCCGTGGTCGCCGACTGCATCGTCACGCGTCCACCCTTGGCCGTCGGCTCGTAGTGGTTCACGATCGCGCCGTAGACGACTTCACTGCGGCCGCCGATCGTCCCCACGCCGCCCTCGGGCGCGAGGGTGACGCCGAAGCCGCCGCTCTCGTACACGCGCCAGTTCGACGGATACCCGACGGCGTACGCGCCGCTGCGGTTCGTGTACTGGCGGAACGTGCGCGAGGGAGCCTCGACACGTCCGATGCTGCTCGTGCCGCTGCTGGTCATCGGCGGATTGTTCGCCCTCGTGGTTCCCTGTGCGATCTGGGCCATCGTCGGCGCCGCGCCGTGGCTGCGCAGGCGCTGCTGCACGCTGGCCAGGCGGGTCGTGTTCTGCGTCGGCGTCGCGGGCTCCTTCAGGAGCTGGCGCTCCTTCTCGATGCGCGCGATGCGATCCGGCGGGGCCGGGTGATGCGACAGCCACGTGGTCTTGCGCGCGGTGTCGACCTTCGCCAGCTGGTTGAAGAAGCTGACCATGTCGGCCGGCGTGTAGCCGCTGGCGGCGAGGATCTGCGCGCCGCGGACGTCCGCCTGCGTTTCGAGCTCGCGGCTGAACTTGAGGAACAGCGCGTTCATGCCGACGCCGCCGACCGTGTTCAGGATCTGCGCGGTGTTGTTGCCGACCTTGCCGCCGAGGAGTCCGCCGAGGATCTGCAGACCGGCCTGCGCGGCGTAAGCCTTCGAAGCCTGGTGCGTGCCGTGACGCAGCGCGGAGTGCGCGATCTCGTGCGCGAGCACGCCCGCCACTTCGCCTTCGTTCCGCGAGTTGTCGATGATGCCGCGGTTCAGGTAGATGTAGCCGCCCGGCAGCGCGAACGCGTTGATGTCCGAGGCGTTCACGACGCGGAAGCGATACTGAAACTGCGGTCCGCCCGCGTTCTTCGCGAGGCGCTGACCGATGCTGTTGACGTAGTTCTCGACCTCACGGTCGTTGAGGATGGGGAGCTGGCGCTCGGCCTCGGACGCGGACTGCGCACCGATTTCGACGTCCTGCTGCGGGCTGAACATGTTCCAGCCCGGATTGATCTTCGTCTGCGCCTCGGCCACACCCGCCGCCAGCGTGAGCGCCAGCATGAGGGCAAGGACCGGTCGCGAGACATGCGGAGATCCGTTCATGTGCTTTCCTCCTTCAAAATAACTGAAAGGGACCAATGCGGCGATGGTGCCAGCTTTCGAGCTCGGTAACTCTCGTTACTGCTGAGATTTAGCGGCCTCTGAGGAGGACGAAGCGTCCTTCACGAACGAGCAGAGCGGCGCCGAGTGCCGACGAGCTGGCGGACGGCGGCCACATCCGCGGCGTCGATGACGTTGTCGACGTTCGCGTCGCAGCCCCACGAGCCGCGGTAGTCGCCCTTCTGCGCGTCGATGCGGGCGCCGCCGTTGCTGTCGTCGACTTCGCGGATCGTCGGCAGGATGTCGCGCGCGTCGGTGAGTCCGTCGCCGTTGCAGTCGCCGCGCGGCGGGACGTGCAGCCGGTGGATCGCGCTGTTGCTCCCCATGGCCGTGGCCAGGAAGATCTCGCCGTTCGGCCCCTCGGTCACGTCGAGGATGAACTGCGGAAAGCCACTCACCACCGCCACCGGCGCCGGCACCGGCTTGGCCGCGAGGTCGTCGAAGAAGTAGAGCGAGCGGGTGACGAAGCCGGCGGAGAAGTAGCCGTGCGCGAGGAGCGCGTTCGCGCCACTCAGCCGCGCCAGTCCCGTGGGAGCGACGGTGTTCGGGAAGACGTAAACCGGCGGCACGGAGCCTTCGAACGGCGGCTGGTTGCCGTACGACTCGGGCCAGCCCGCGTTCGCGCCGGCGTCGATGACATGGATCTCGTCGCCGCCGCTCGGTCCGTTGTCGGAGAAGACGAGACGTCCGAGGAGCGGGTCCCAGGCGAGGTCGTACGGATTGCGCACGCCGCGCGCGAACTGCTCGGCATTGCCGTCGCGGTCGAGGCGCCAGATCTTCCCGCCGTTCCAGCGCGGGTCCTGGGCGAGGGCGAAGTAGCCGTACTCGCCGATGCCGACGAAGATCGAGCCGTCGGGCGCGATGGTGAGGTTGCCGCCGTGATGCTCGTCGGAGACGCCGCGCTCGCGGAACTCGATGTCGCCGGGGAAAGCCTTGAGCACTTTCAGCGCGCCTGTCGCCAGCTCCACCTCGGCGACGACGTCGTCGAGGATGAGCGAGCCCCCTTGCTGCCAGGTGGTGTAGTGCACGACCGCGGTGGCGTCATCGAGCAGCGCCATCCCCAGCAGTCCGCCGTTACCGCCGGCGCGCGTCGGCAGCGAGGCGACGGGGACGCTCTGCCCGCCGTCGATGCGATGGATCCAGCCGTTGGTCGTGGTGCAGTAGATCGTCCCCTTCGAGTCGGTGACGACGGAGCTGACGAAGCCCGGCACCGCGGCCAGCGTCTCGATGCGAAAGCCCGGCAGGATCTCCGTCTGCGCGCGAAGCGAAAGGGAAAACCCGAGGAGCAGGAAAAGGAGTCTCATCCGAAAGCGCACTCAAGAAAAAACCGGGCCAGCCTCGACGGAATACGGTTCAGGGACAGCGAGTTGTACGGGGCCTTGACGCGAGGTAGAGCGGGTGAGATCATCCGCGCCGCTTCGAGCAAGACCACCTGACGCGGGGTGGAGCAGTCTGGTAGCTCGTTGGGCTCATAACCCAAAGGTCGTGGGTTCAAATCCCACCCCCGCAACCAACGTCAATCACTGTACGGCCGCCGCAAGGCGGCCGTTTGTGTTCCAGGCGAGCCGCAGTGATTTCAGCGCGGCGGTGCTGAAATTGACTCGGGCGCCGGAGCCTCGAGCACTTTTCTGCTGATCCCAGC
>DASUSL010000313.1:0-5490 GCA_036375135.1 Thermoanaerobaculia bacterium
CTCCGGATTGCGCACGCGGATGGCCTCGATCACCTGCCAGACTTCCGAACGCCCCTGCGCGTGCAGCACCGCCGGCCCATAGAACTCCCCGATGAACCGCTCCCCATACTGCGCGCCGTAAAAGAGGTAGTTCGGAAAGAAACGCACCACGTCGAAAACCTGCACCGCAAACAGCACGCAAACAACCGCAACGACAGCGGAGCGCCGCCGTCCCGGCGGCTGCCCGGGCGGCGTCCCGCCGCCCGCCCCGGGGGTGGCGGCGCGGGACGCCGCCACGGCAGCCGGCGAGACGCCGGCGCTCCGCTATGAGTGAGGCGCTCCGCGATGAGTGAGGCGCTCCGCGATGAGTGATATGAACGCCTTCCAACCCTTCATCGGGCGCTGGAACACGACCGGGCGGTTCCGCGACGATCCCCGCACCATCGCCGGCACCGACACCTACGAGTGGCTGGCCGGCCGCCACTTCGTCATCCATCGCGTCGACGTGCGCATGGGCGATGAGGAGATGAAGTCGATCGAGATCATCGGACGGGAGGGGGACGCGATCGTCATGCACTCCTTCGACTCGCAGGGAGAGCACACCGTCATGCAGGCGCGCGTCGAAGGCGACAGCATCCGCTTCGAAGGCGACGCGATGCGCTTCAGCGGCGCCTTTCGCGATGGCGGGAAGACCATCGCCGGGACGTGGGAGTTGCTCGACGGGGAGTGGCGTCCGTGGATGGACGTGGAGCTGAGGAAAGGGGCGGGCTGAAGCCCGCCCCACATCAGCTCAGGGGCAGACGGCCGGTTTGGTGAACGACTCCGTGATCACCGGCTTGGTGCAGAAGATCCCGAAGTAGCAGGTGACGCGGCCGTCGGCGCCCTGGCCGATGCCGAACTGCGAGAACGCGTTCCAGACGAGGCAGTCCTGCGCCGTCGTCGGCACCGCGGCCAGGATGCCGTCGCGCATGTCTTCGTACGCCGGCGCGGCGGGGGTGTAGTTCATGCCGTCGACGACGTAGTCGAAGAGCTGGTCCTGCGTGTAGCCGGCCGCTTCCCACAGGCCGAGGAGGCGCCACATCGTGGCGGCGTAGATCTCGCCGTCCGCGTGCACGCTCGATCCCGCCACGTCGCTGTACGTGTTCGGATAGTTCGTGTACGGGAAGCGGCGGATGCCGTTGACCTTGTTCGTCGAGTACTCGCCGACGACGTCGTTGCGGTTGATGTACAGCGACAGCACGTCGCTCATCCCCTCGCCGATGGCGCCGGAGAGCGGGCCGCTCATGCTGCCGATCATCCGCCAGGTCAGGCCGTGACCGTACTCGTGCCAGACGATGTCGGAGTCGAGATCGCCGTCGCGGTTGGGCGTGGTGGCGTTCCAGAGGTACATCTGCATGCGCGGCTTGCTGCCGTCGGCGGGCGTGGCGAAGTTCGCGTTGTTCGTGCCGCCGCCGTCCTGCGCCTCGGCCAGCACGGCGTCGTTCTGCGCGCCGCCCTTGCCGAAGTTGTTCGTCTGGAAGTTGCCGGCCGCCTCGTTGAAGCCGTGCCGGTAGAGTTTGTCGTGGATCACGTTGTTCAGATAGAAGAGGTTCGTCACCGCCGCCATCTGATTGACCGAGAGCGTCGGCGCCTGCGTGAGGTCGGCCGTGAACTGGAAGTCCTTCGTCGACGACGTCGGACGCCCGCCCGTATCCGCGGCGTTGTTGTTGTCGCGATCGAGATACGCGTCGACGTTGTTGCCGATGGTCGTGTTGTTCGTCACCCAGCCGGCCGGCGACTGCAGGTTGCCCGCGCCCGGACCGCTGACCACCGTCTGCGGCGTGACGCCGGGATGGTTCGGGAAGATCTTGTACGTGTCGGAGGCGGTGCGCAGCTCCGCGTGGACGACGCTCCCTTCGCCGTCGATGACCGTGTGCCAGAGGTTGTTCGACTCGCTCTCCCACGTCTCGACGAGGTAGCCCTCGACCAGACCGTCGCTGAGCGGCACGGCCACGCGCGCCGCGGTCGGCGTGCGGAACCAGAACGCGCTCGAGGCGGGGCTCAGCGCGCGCGCCGGATGATGGAAGCCGATCGCGCGCAGGATGGCGTCGTCGGCGCTGATCGCCGCCGGCGCGATGGGACCCGGATCGACGACGTTCTCGATGACGCTGCGCACGCGCCCGCGCTCATCGACCGAGGCCTTCACATACGTGCCGTACACCGGCAGCCCGGCCACGCGCTGCTCGAAGCGCAGATGCGCCACCGCGCCGCGATCGTTCTCGGAGACGACCTGCAGAGATTGCGCGGCCGCGCCGCGTCCCTTCTGCGACAGGAAACCGCGTACCGCATCCGCCCGCGCTCCGCGCGCCGGCGGCGAGAGCGGCGCGTTCCCCTCGGCGCGATGAATGCGCGCGCCCTTCGAGGTCAGATCGATCGTTTTCTTCGCCGCCAAGAGGGTAGGAGAGACGACGAGCAGTGCAACGAGACACCACGACATCCGTTTCGACATGCAGCCTCCTTTTCGTTCCGTATGAGAGGCGACAGTTTAATTCAGGATGTGCGGATTCACGCCTCGGCAAACAACGGTTTCCGCGTGAACGGCAGGATGGCGATCTTCAGGTTCAGCCCCACCACGCGGAAGTGATCCGCCGCCTCGGGCGGGATGTGCACCTTCGAGAAGAGGATCGTCGCGAAGAGATCGCCCGAGGCGAACTGGCCGCCGAAGCCGAGCACCGACTCGATGCCGTAGGGGACGACGAACGTCTCCTGGGCCACGATGTGCGGACTGCCGACGGCGTGCTCGACGTAGAAGACGTTGTGCGCCTGCTCCGCCTGGTCGAGGAGCAGCGTGGCGGAGGGACGGATGGCGTGCGCGATCGGGATGCCGAGCTGCGTGAAGAGCTGCGCGATCATCGGCGCCTGCTGCACCATCTCCACGCTCGTCAGCGGGATGGCGCGATGCCCGCGCGAGTGGCGCGGCGAGTTCCACTCCGGCTCCTGCCCGCGCGTGGCGAGCAGCGTCAGGCAGCGCAGGTCGGGGAACCTGGCCGCCTCCGGCGCCGCGGCGCGCGCGATCGCCTGCAGCTCCGGATCGAGGTCGCGGTACGGATGCGTCTTGAAGAAGCGCACCAGCGCGCAGGCGGGCCGTCCCTGGCCGTCCACCAGCTCGCGGTAGAAAAAGTCGACCGCGCGCTCGGCGGCCTCGTGCAGCGTGGCCGCGTCGTTGCCGAGCAGCTCGCGGAGCCGGCCGCGGCAATCCATCATGTCCGTGAAGCGGAAGCGGCTCAGCTCGTAAGGCATGACCGGATCGCCACGATGAACTCGTCGACGTCGAACGGTTTCCGCACGACGCCCTTCACGATCTCCGGATCGAACCCGGTCAGTGCCGCGGGTCCCGCGGCCGAGCAGACGATCACCGGGACTTTGCGCGTCTCGGTGGAGAGGAAGTCGATCACCACGCGTCCGCCGACGTGCGGCATCATGATGTCCAGGACCACCAGGGCGTATTCGCCGGCGCGCAGGCGGGCGATCCCTTCCTCGCCGTTCGACGCCACCTCGGACGCGTAGCCGTAGCGCCGCAGCACGGTCCGCAGCAGTTTCTGTGTCGGCTCGTCGTCTTCGACGATGAGGATGGGCAGTGCGCTTTCGGGTCCGCTCACGGGCGCGCCACGTTCGCACAAAAGGGGAGTATTTATCAACGGGGAGGAGCCGCCGGCGCGGACGGCGGCTCCTCCCGGCGCACCTAGAGGGCGCGCCGTGGCCGGCCGACTGGCAGAGGCTTTTTCCGCGCAGGAAATGCTGTACCGCGCTGCTTCTCCAACTCGTCGATGTAGGTGGTCAGGCTCCGCTCAACGAGCGCGACGAGCGTCAGGCCGGCCGTTGCCGCCACTGCGTTTCGCGCGCGCTCGATGATGGTTTCCGGCAGCTTCACGGTCACGCGTAGGCGCTGCGCGTCGCTGCTGCGCGGGGAAGTACTGCGGAGCGGTTGCTCCTTCGTCGTCCTTCGCACATGAGTCACCTCCTCTCGGTTCGCCCCGAGAGTCGGCCGTCACGGCGAGCCTCGACTGCGAGCGACGGGCCAGCCGCGCGTCAGTCGTTCCCGACCCGTTTCCCGCTGCTCGTCTGCTATAACGTCCGGATGTCCCCCGGTTCCCCCTTCTCCTCAGCGGAGGCGCGTCTGGCGCTCATCGCCGCGGTCAGCGACCGCATCACCGCCTCCGAGGATGCGGCCGAGCTGCTCTACGACGTGTCGCGCATCCTGGGCGAGCACCTCGCCGCGCGGCGCTGCCTCTTCACCGAGATCGATCTCGCCAATGACCGCGGCCTCGTGCGCCGCGACTACTGCCGCGGCGTCGCTTCCGTCGCCGGCGTCTATCGCATCTCCGACTACGCCGAGCCCACGCGGCGCGAGATGCAGGCCGGCCGCATCGTCGTCAACCGCGACGCCGCCACCGATCCGCGCACCGCGGCCGACTACGACAAGACTTACGCGCCGAACGGCGAGCGCGCCTACGTCGCCGTGCCGCTGCTGCGCGACGGCCGCTGGGTGGCCGAGCTCTGGATCAGCGACGACGAGCCGCGCGACTGGAACGAGCAGGACGTGGCGCTCCTGGCCAGCATCGCCGAGCGCGCCTGGACCGCGGTGGAGAAGCTGCGCGCCAATGCCGCGCTCCGCGAGAGCGAGGCGCGCATGCAGTTCATCGGCGAGCGCGCCGGCGTCGGCTACTGGTACTGGGACGTCGCCACGGACCATCTCCACTGGTCGCCCGTCTGCCATCGGCTGCACGGCATCCCGGAGAACGAACCGGTCACGTACGCGCGCTATCTCGAGATCCTCCATCCCGAGGATCGCGACAACGTCGACCGCGCCGTGCGGGCCGCGCTCGAGCGCGGCGGCGCCTCCGACTACGAAGTCGAAGCGCGCGTGATCTGGCCCGACGGCTCCGTGCACTGGATGCACGGGAAGGGGAGCGCCACGTTCGAGAACGGCCAGCCGGTGCGCATGGCCGGCATCGCGCTCGACATCACCGCGCGCAGGACGCTCGAGCGCGAGCGCGAAGAGGCCAGCCTGGCCAAAGACCACTTCCTGGCCCTGCTCTCCCACGAGCTGCGCACGCCGATGACGACCATCCTCGGCTGGGCTTCGTTCATCCGCAGCGGCATGGCCGATGCCGCGACCGCGGAGCGCGGCATCGAGAGCATCGAGCAGGCCAGCCGCGTCCAGTCGCGCCTCATCGACGAGCTGCTCGACGTCTCGCGCATCGTCACCGGGAAGATGCTGGTGGACAAGAAAGTGCTCGACGTCAGCGGCGTCGTGCGCAACGCGGTCGAGGTGATCCAGCCCGCCGCGCAGTCCGCATCCATCGAGGTGCACGCGGACCTCGGCGGCGGCCCGGTCTTCGTCGACGGCGACGCCACGCGCCTGCAGCAGGTCGTCTGGAACCTCCTCTCGAACGCGGTGAAGTTCACCCCCGCCGGCGGACGGATCGACGTGGCCATCGCCGACGCCGGCGACGCCGTGGAGATCCGCGT
>DASUSL010000314.1:0-33336 GCA_036375135.1 Thermoanaerobaculia bacterium
CGCATGGTCGGCCACGACGACGGGATCGTCGACGGCCTCTTCTCGTTCTCCCGCCCGGTCACCGGCGGCTACTACTGGTGCCCGCCGGTCGACAAGGATCAGTTGGACCTGAGCGCGCTGCTTTAGGAGTGCGGTGGCGGCGAGCCACCGCTTTGCGAGCCGGCACGCGCAACGGCTTCCGGCTACGAAAGCGGCGGCTTTGTCGCCGCCGCACTCCTAGACAGATGCGGCGTAGGTACGTATCGGTGTTGCGCGGTTCCTAGACGCTGCCGGAGTAATCCACCAATCGGAACGACGGGATGGGATCGTCGTGCATGGCGGTGCAGGTCAGCCGCGCCGCCTCGTGCGCGAGGTAGCGCTCGATGATCGCCTCGTGCGTGCGGCCGGAGAGATCGCGGAAGCGCACCTGCATGCGCTCTTCGTCGACGTCCTCGCGCGACACGAAGTGCAGGGCGTCGCGGCCGAGGATGCGGGTCTGGCGGCGGATGAACGTCTCCGCGGCCTGGATGGGGCGGGACATGGTGCAGCGGCCGCGGTACGACGGGAGCAGGATCTCCTCGCGGGCGATGGATGTGGCGAGCGCCTGCGCATCGCGCGGCTCGACGGGGCCGTAGTAGAGGCCCCACGGCAGCACGACGGCGTTCGCGGCGAAACGGTCGCCGCCGATGTGCGAGCACTGCCAGAGATCGATCGAGTCCTGCTGCTGGCGCAGCGCGTCGAAGAGCGGGTAGCCGCGGCGTCCGCAGCAGGAGTCGTGCTGGCCGTGCGTGCAGACCAGCACCAGCGGGGGAGTGCTGAGCGCCGAGTGCTGGGTGCTGAGTTCGACGAAGGGGAGGGTGGCCACTTCGTCGATGCTTTTGAGATCGATGGTGAGTGTGCTCAGCCGCGGCGCGCTTCTGATGATGTAGACGCGGGTGGGGCCGAGGCATTCCGTGCGTTTCTTGATGAACACCAGGCGGCTGCGGGGGATGTCGGCCGACGCGCGTTTCAGAGCATCGCGCACGTCGGGCGGCAGCGCGGCGTCGTGGATGGGATTGCGGCCCCACGTCGCGGGCAGCTCGACGAGGATCCAGACGTCGATGCGTGAGGCGGTTCCCGCGTTGTCGTCGCCGCGGCGTCTGGCGGCGTCGGAGCACCAGACGCGGGTCACGCGTCCGGCTCGATCTTGACGAGACCTTGCCGGGCAAGCTCCGTCACGAACTGCTGGACCCCGGAGGGGTCGAGCGCGCCGTCCGCGGCGCTGCACAATTCCGCGAGCGTGACCGGCCCGCGCGCGAGCGTGCGCAGCAGCGGCTCCGTGTTCGCGGCGAACGTCCAGCCGCGGCCGTTGGCGTCGAACGACACCGAGCCGTTCTCGCGCACGAACTGCAATCGCCGCGGCGCGGAGAGGGCGACCCGCGTCTCCATCGGCGGCGCTGTGTGCTCCTCGACACTCCACGGGAGGTTGGCCCAGCCGCGCGAGCGGGCCCGCGCGTCCTGATGCGCGTAGTAGCGCGCGAGCAGATCGCCGTCGAGCATCTCCACCACCTGGCGCCGCAGCTCCGCGAGCTGCGCCTGCTGTTCTTCGGCCGAAGCGAAGCGGCGCAGCGGCGCGCGAAAGTCGGTCGAGGCGCGGAACTGGTCCGCCATCCAGTGCATCAGATTCACACCCGTGCGCTGATGGATGCCGAACGTCAGGTGCAGCGTCACTTCGCCGACGCCCGACGCCTCGTGCCACCAGCCGCGCGGAATGTACAGCGCATCGCCGTCTTCGAGGAGTCCTTCCCACACGACTTGCTGCGGGACGTCGTCGTTCGGGGCGATGTCGTCTTTCAGCGGATGCGGACGTCCACCTTCATAAATGCGCCAATACTTCTTGCCGTAGACCTGCAGCACCACCACGTCGTGCGTGTCGCAGTGGCGGTTGAAGCCCTGCTGCTCACGCCACCCCGCGTACAGGTTGACCTGCACTCCCTCGTGCAGCACGCGCTCGAAGTCCTCGGCCAGGCGCATGACGCCGTCGGCCATGTCGTCGACCGCGTCGATGATCAGCGTGTAGCCGTCGCGCAGGTGCTGGGAGAGTTTCTCGGGGACGACGAAGGGGACTTTGTTCCCTTCGTAGCGCAGCCAGGCGGTCTTGCTGGCGAAGGCGCCGCCGCGCACGAGGCGCAGGCGCGGCGGCTCGAGGCGGTGCTTCTGCAGCATCCCGTTCACTTCGGGCCACGACAGCAGCGAGTGGAACCGGCCACGCGTGCCGGGAAGGACGGCGAACGTCCTTCCCCACACGCGGGTCAGAAAATCCTCGCCGGTCAGGCCGGCGAACGACAGATCAGGCGTTGTCGGTGCCGTCGCTGTCTCCATCCGTGCCGTCGGCGTCGCCGCCGCCGTCCGTTCCGTCGGTGTCGCCGCCGGCGTCGGTGCCATCGGCATCACCGTTGTCCGTGCCGTCCGTGTCGCGGCCGTCCGTGCCGTCGGCGTCGCCGGTACGGGGACCGCCCATCTCGAGCTCGCGAACGCCTTCCAGGAAAGTGGGATTCATCTCGTCCATTCTTGCTTACCTCCAAGCCGGAGACGTGCGTGCACTGGGCGCGCCAACCGTCACGGGAACTCCGGCGGCGGCACGCGCTTCTTCGTCGCCTGCTCGAAAGCATATGCGAGACGGAGGAGCGTCGGCTCGCTGCACGCGCCTCCGGTGAAGCTGACCCCGTACGGCGCGAGCTTCGCCTTGAACGACTCGGGGAACGCGGTCGTCGGCGCGTTGGGGATGAGCGCGAACGGCACGATCACGGTCGGATATCCCGGACGCGCGCCGATCGAGGCGCCGCCGGGGCCGGGGAAGAAGAGCGCGTCGAGCTTGTGCGTGCGCAGCGCCTCGTCGATGCCGTGCGTGCCGGCCAGCTCGATGTCGCGCGCGCGATCGGCTTCGTAGCGCGCGCGGAACAGCTCCAGGTCCATGGCGTTGGAAAAGTCGAGGAGTGACTGTCCGTACTTGATCGCGCCGAGTTTCTGATGGGCGACGTTCCACTTGCGCAGATCGGTCAACGTCTTGACCGGTGCCTTGTCGCCGAGGGATTTGAGCCAGAGGTTGAAGTCGCGCTCCATGCCGTAGGCGAAGTCGATGGAGCACTTCTTTTCCTTGAGCCCGTTCATGTCGCTGCAGATGCCCCAGAGGAGGTAGTTGCGGTTCGGATCGGTGTCGACGATCGACGGGATGTCGGCCGGATCGACCACCACCGCCCCTTCCGCCTTCAGCACGGCCACGGCGTCGTTGAACGCCTTGAGCTGATCGGGATTCAGTCCGCCGCGCGGCTCCTTCCATCCCGGCGCCGAGAATTTGTCGACGTAGAACGCGCGCGGGATGCCGATGCGCGCCCCTTTCAGCCCATCGCGTTTCAGGTACTTCGTGTAGTCGCCCTCGGGCGTGCAGCGCGTGGTGGCGGGGTCGTTCGTGTCGGCGCCCTCCATCACGCCGAGGAGGATCGCGGCGTCGGTGACGTTGCGGGCCATCGGGCCGGGCGTGTCCTGGTCGGCGGTGATGGGGATGACGCCGTGACGCGAGACCCGGCCGACGGTCGGCTTCACCGCGGCGAGCATGTTCGCGTTCGCGGGAGAGAGGATCGAGCCGGAGGTCTCGGTGCCGACGTTCGCCGCCCAGAAGTTCGCCGCCGTCCCCGTGCCGGAGCTCGAGCCGCCGGTGTTGAGCGCGGGGCGCCCGTCCGCGGTGGCCTCGCGCGGATCGCGCCGCGGGTCGTACGGATTGAAGCCGTAGCCGTTCAGCGCGTTGTAGTTGTTCGGCATCGACGGATCACCCGACACCCAGTTCGCGAGCTCCGTGAGCTGCGTCTTGGCCAGGATGATCGCGCCGGCGTCGCGCAGCTTCTTCGTCAGCGTGGCCTCGTACGGCGGGATCAGGCCCTCGAACGCCAGCGCGCCGCCGGTGGTGGGCATGTCGGTGGTGTGGATGTTGTCCTTGAGCGCGACCGGGATGCCGTGCAGCGGCCCGCGCAATTTCCCCGCGGCGCGCTCGCGATCGAGCGCATCCGCCTCTTCCAGCGCGCGCGGGTTGACGGTGATGATCGCGTTCAGCTTGTCCTCGTACGTGGCGATGCGGACGAGGTACTGCGTGACCAGCTCGCGCGAGGTGATGCGCTTCTCGCGCAGCGCGGCCTGCATCTCCGGGATGGTGGCCTCGACGACGGTGAAGGGGCGTTTCTGCGCGGCGAGCGGGAGCGCAAGGACGAGGATGAGCAGGAGGCGTCTCATGAAACTCGATTGTATGCGTGGCCGTACGTAGCACCATGCTCCGGCTCTTTCTCTTCGCGTTTCTCGCTCTTCCTCTCTCCGCGCAATCGATCGTCATCCGCAACGTGAACGTCGTCGACCTGAAGGGCGGCGTGTTGCTGCGCGAGAGGAACGTGGTGATCCGCGATGGCGTGATCGTCGAGGGTGCGCCTCCGGAAGGAGCGACGGTCGTCGACGGGCGCGGCAAGTACCTCATCCCCGGCCTCTGGGACATGCACGTGCACCTGAGCTGGACGACCGCCAGCGCGCTCCCTGTGCTGCTCGCGAACGGCGTCACCGGCGTGCGCGACCTCGGCAGCTCGCTGCCCGAGCTCGATGCGTGGCGCACGCGCATCGAAGACGGCTCGCTGGCCGGACCGCGCATCGTGCGCGTCGGGCCGATCCTCAACGGGCAGAGCTTCAACAAGTACCAGCTCGTCACCGGCAATCCCGATCAGACGCGCGGCGTGGCGCGGGCGCTGAAGTTCGCCGGCGTCGACGCGCTGAAGACGCACCGGCGCATGGAGCGGGAGTCGTATTTCGCGCTGGTGGACGAAGCGAAGAAGCTCGGGCTGCGCGTCGTCGGGCACATCCCGATGACCGTCACGCCGGCCGAGGCGTCGGAGGCGGGGCAGCAGACCATCGAGCATGTGGCCACGCTCTTCGAGGGGACGTTCCAGCAGCTCGTAGTGGGCTCGCTCGGCGACGCCATCCGCGCGTGGCGCGAGAAAGGGGCGGCGGAGCTGTTCGCGACGTTCGTGAAGAACGGCACGGTCTTCGATCCGACACTCATCGCCTATCACCGCGTCCTGCATGCCGGCGATCCGGCGCAGCTGCGTTACGTGGCGGCGTCGCTGCGGAAGGAATTCGCGGAGCGCAAGCCGCTGACGCCCGAGCAGCTCGCGGAGTGGAAGAACGCCTACGACGAGTACGGCGCGGTGGTGAAGATGGCCGCGGATGCCGGCGTGACGATCGTGACCGGCAGCGACATCGCGGCCGAGCGCGTGCCCGGCTTCACGCTGCACGACGAGCTGGAGCTCCTCGTCGCCGCGGGCCTGACGCCGCTGCAGGCGGTGCGCGCGGCGACGGTGAACAGCGCCGCGGTGGTGAACGTCTCCGCCGCGATCGAGCCCGGCGCGCGCGCCGACCTGGTCCTGCTCGACGCCGATCCGCTGGCCGACATCCGCAACACGCGGAAGATCCACGCCGTCATCGCGCGCGGGAAGCTGCTGCGCCGCGCCGAGCTCGATCGCCTGCTGGCGCAAGGGGAGGCGCTGGCCGCCCGCAACTGAGCACGGCTCCTGCACGGGCTGAGCGGGCATGAACAAACGCCTGGCGATCCCCCTGCTTCTGCTGATGCTCGGATGCACGGCCGCGACGAGCACGACGCCCTCCGCGGCGCCGCCGGCCGGCGTCCACAAGAACCTGAAGGTGCTGCCGCAGGACCTCTCCCGCGACCAGCTCATCGCGATCATGCGTACCTTCACCCGCGGCCTCGGCGTGAAGTGCAATCACTGCCACGTGGTCACGGCCACGACTCCGAAGGAGGAGCTCGACTTCGCCTCGGATGCGAAAGAGGAGAAGCGCGTGGCCCGCGTGATGATCCAGATGACGAGCCAGATCAACAAAGAGTGGCTGGAGCGCGTCGAGGAGGCTGAGGGGCACGAGGAGGAGGAGGCGCACGCGGCCCCGGCGGAGGGGATGCTCACCCAGCCGCGCGTCGGCTGCTGGACCTGCCACCGCGGCCAGGTCGAGCCGGAGATGCCGCCGCCGCCACCGCCCGCGCCTGCGCAGTAGTCTGGCAAGGGGACGACGGGAGGCCTCCGGCGGGCCGACGCGGTCGGCAGCGCTGCTTGCCCAAGGCTGACGCACGCAACTCGCCTTGCGCACGGCGCTCGCGACCGCACGTGCCTCAATCAGCGCTGCCGGCCGCGCCGGCCCGCCGGAGGCCCTTCGTCGGCTCTTACGAGGCCGCGCGAGCCAGGCGCGAGCCGACCAGCGCCACGCGCTCGATCAGGTCGACGTCGTCGACCCAGCCGCGGAGGAGGATGGCCAGGCCTTGCCGGCCGGCGACGGCGATGACGAGATGGTGCTCGCTCGCGCGTTGCGGCAGCCACGGCGCCGCGTCGCGCAACGCCTCGCGTGCGCCGCGGTCAAGGAAGCGCTGCATCGCGTCCGGGTCGGTGGCGCGGAGGAGATACGCCGGGTCCTCGGAGGCAACCGGCGTGGCGTTGGTGATCAGCGATGCCGTATTCGCGTCGGCGCCGAGGGCGCGGATGAGTGGCGTGAGCAGCAGGTCGAGCAGAAACTGCGGCATCGACGCGTCGATCTGCTTTCCGTCGCCGGCGCCGAACGACGGCCAGATCACGAACACGCCCTCGGGCAGCGAACCAGCGTCCGTCGACCAGCGCGTGAACACCTTCTGTTGACTGCTGCGCCCGCGCGACGTCCACGAGCTCATCTCGCATCGCCACGCCACTCCCCCGGTCGTCCCGGAGTAAACGTAGATCGTGCTGTTGTGAGCCGTGGTGACGTCGAGCGTCCACCCGCGCCGCGCCACCTCCGACGCGCGGCGCTCCCGCGCCTCGCGTGCGGCCTGCTCCCGCTTCGGCTTCTGCACCCACTCATAGACCATGGCGGCGAGGAACGCGGCGGCGAAGAGCGCAAGGACCCAGGTCATCGGACGTACTCCGCGAGCGCGTCCTGCCACGAGCGCAGCGGCGGCACGCAGCGCATCGGCGTCCAGCGCGGGCGCCGCGCCTTGCGTCCCATCGACGCCTCGGACGTGCATTCGATGAGCGTTTCGTCGTGCACGCCGGTGAGGCGGGCTGCCTCGCGCGCGAACGTTTCGTACGAGCAGACGCCGTCGTTGACGACGTGATGGATCCCGCCGCGGCCTCGGGCGAGCAGCTCCAGCACGCGCGCGGTGAGGTCGTCGACGAAGGTCGCGCTGGCGAAGGTGTCGGTGATGGCCTGCACGCGCTCGCCGCGCGCGAGACGGGCCGCCACCGTACTGAGGAAGCTCGCCTTGCCCGGCCCGAACACCCACGACGTGCGGACGACGAGTGCGCGCGGCGACGCGTCGAGCACGGCGCGCTCGCCGCGCAGCTTCGTCTCGCCGTAGACGTTGACCGGCCGCGGCTCGTCGTCTTCGGTGTAGGGGAGTCCGTCCGCGCGCTCACCGTCGAAGACGTAGTTGCTGCTGAAATGGACCAGCGTCGCGCCGCTGCGCTCCGCCGATGCGGCGAGATGGGCCGGGCCGGAAACGTTGACGCGCTCCGCCAGGGCGGGATCGGCCTCGCACTCGTCGACTCCGATCACCGCGCAGTTGAGGATGACCTCCGGACGCAGGCTTCGCACTGTTTCCTCGACGCGCGCCGCGTCGGTGATGTCGAGATCGCGATGCGTGAGCGCCACAGCGTCCGGATGGACGCGTACGAACGCGGAGCCGACCAGCCCCTTCGCGCCGGTGATGACCACGTTGCTCATTCCGGCCGCGTCCACTCCTTGAGCTGGAACTTTGCGTCGAGCAGCATGCGCAGCGCCGCGAGCGAATGATCGGTCACGAACGCGTACGGCGTCGGCGCGGCGGCGAGGCGTTTCAGCGCGCCGGTCGACAGCTCGCGGCGCATGCGCGGGTAGTGCAGCGTGAGGTAGACGGCGTTGTTGTAGAAGCCGAGGACGCTGATGTAGCGGTGCACGAGCGCGACATCGGCGGCCGTGTCGATGGCGCGGCGCAGCGACTCCGGCGCCTGCACGGCGTGCAGGAAGTGATCGACGGCGTCGAAGTGCAGCGTGCGCACGGTGGCCAGCGTCGTCACGAGCGCGGCGGAGAGCTCCTCGCGCCGCGGATGTGCCGCGGGCTTCAGCCCGCGAGGCTCAGCGGGCTGAAGCCCGCCCCACATTTTGAAGACGGGGCGCAGGACGTCGAAGAGTGCGTCGGGGTAGTAGAAGCCGACCGCCGCCAGCGCGCTGATGATCCGCGACGCGAGCGGCAGGTCTTCCGTGTCGAGCGCCTGCTTCAGCAGCTCGTCGAAGAGCGGCATCGATGACCCCTCCTTGCCGTACGCGAGGCCGAGCGGCAGCAGGAGTACGTCGAGGCCGCCGGGGAGGCGGCTCGACTCGCCGAGGAGCTCCGCGCGATGCCCGGTGACATAGCGGCGCGTCAGCTCTTCCAGCAGCGCGATCCACTCCTTGGGCGTCCCCTTGTGCAGCACCGAGAACGCGGCCAGGATCCAGAGCCGCTCCTTCGCGCCGCCCTCGTCCCACAGCCGCCGGATGAGCGGCTCCGCGCGGGCGAAGTCGCGCGCCGCGTGCACGGCGATAGCCATCGCCGCGGGGCCGTTGAAGATCGGCATCGGGTCGCGCAGCATCGCGGTGACATCCGCGTACGACGCGGCCGGGTCGGCCACGGGATCGAGCGCGTCGCCGATGCGGCTCAGCAGCGCGCGCTGTTCGGCCGGCAGGCGGAAGAACTCCTGCACCGGCGCGGCGTCGGCGAACATCATCCAGTCGAGCAGCGGCCTTCCGTAGGAGCTGGTGAGCGCGCGCACGACGCCGGACAGCAGCGTCTTCGGCACGAGGTGCAGGCGCAGCCGCTTCACCGCCAGCTCGTGCACCAGCGACGAGGTCTGGTCGAGCACGTCCTCGTCCTCGCAGTGATTCATGTAGATGGCGATGATCAGGTCGAGCGCGAAGGTCAGCAGCGGGGCGAGCTTCTTCGGGTGCAGGTAGCTGATCTCGGCGAGGAGGCTGCGCAGCAGGTCGTTCGTGAAGCCGGGCGCGCGGCGCCAGATCAGATAGAAGGTGTTGGTCACGGAGCGCCGTCCCGCGGGCGACTCGTTGCGCCAGATCAGGTAGAGCGTGTCCTTCACCGAGTCGCGCATCGACGGATCGCCTTCACGCGCGGCGCGCATGAAGAAGTCGCGAGCCGCGGGGCCGATGTTGTACGCCGCCTTGAACGCGGTCCGCCGTCCTTCCTCGGACGGCTGATCGAGCAGTTTCTGCAGCAGCGCGCACGCACGCTGCTCTTCCTCGGCGTGCAGCTCGATCAGCGCCTCGACCGCGAGCTCGCGCTGTTCGAGACCGCGCGACGCGGCGAGCGCGGTCAGCGCGTCGTCGCTCCCGCCGAGCAGCAGCAGCGACTTCGCCGCGTCCCAGGCCAGCGGGAACTGCGTCACCTTCGCCAGCAGCTCGTCGATCGCGTGGAGCACAGGCAATCCTGCCTGTCCGGGCAGGGAGGATTGCCTGTCCTCCACCGCGAGATGGCGGGCGATGGCGTACGCCCCGATGCGCGTGTGCGAGAAGCGGATCAGCGAGCCGGCGCGCAGGTCGGGGAGCTCCTGCAGCACGCCGCGGTCGAGGAGGCGCGCGAACGAAGACTGCGGATCGTCGCTCAGCAACTCGCCGCGCAGCCGCTCGTGCCGCGCGAGCTCCAGCATCGACAGCGCGCTGTTGTTCGTGCGCAGCATCTCCGCCGCGAGGTCGTCGACGAGCGCCTGCGCGGCCGGCGTGGTCACGCGCTCGTCGAAGTATTTGCGGTAGATGCGCATGCCGAGGTTCGCGGCGAGGAGGGGCTGTTTCACGCCGCGATAGACCTCGGCGGTCATGCGCAGCAGGGCCGGCTCGCGCAGCCGCTCTTTCACCGCGGGCGGGAGCGCCTCCAGTTCCGAATGGAGGTCGAACGCTTTGCGATAGACGCGGTAGGCCTCGTCGCGCTCGGCGTCGCTGAAGGGGCCGAGGCGGAGGAACGGCTCGTCGCCGATGTGGAACCAGCGGCTGCGGCCGAGGGTGAGCGGGGCGCCGCGGCGGAGGCGGGTCCACGTCGCGGCGTTGCAACTGACGACGACGCGCAGCTGCGCGGCGTGCACGCGTCCGGCGAGCTTGTGGATGCTGCGCATCAGCACCTGCGCGCCGTTCTCCTCCGCGCCGCGATAGTCGCCGATCGAATCGAAGAGGATGAACGCTTTTTTCCCGGCCTGCGCGGCGGCGGTCTCGATCTCTTCGAGCGGCCCCATGTCGCGCGCGATCTCTTCCTCGATGTCCGTGTCGGAGAGCGCGCTGCAGTCGTAGAGCAGCACCGCGTGTTTTTCGCGGAGCAGCTCGAGGGTCCATTGAGCGAGGAGCGTGGTCTTGCCGGCGCCGGTGTCGCCGATCAGCAGCAGCGCGGCGTCGTCGCTCTCGACGAAGCGCCGGAACTGTTCCTCGGCGTCGTTGCGCCGGACGTAAAGATCGGTACGGACGAGATCCTCGACGACTTCGCGCGAGCGCGCGGCGGCGTGTGCGTGTACGGCGTCCCAGCGTCCGGCGTGGAGATCGCGCGCGGCCACGCTGCCGCCGCGGGCGAGGAGGTCGATCTGCTCGCGCAGCGTCTGCAGGCTCTGCCCGGTGGCGGCGGGGTCGGAGAAGTCGATCCATTGCGTGAGGCCGAGGCGGATGCCGGCGGCGGCGTCGCCGTGATAGTGCAGGGGGAGGAGCGGCTTGCGGCGGTCCCAGGCGTAGGCGAGCTCGAGGCGGGCGAACTCGGCGCGGCGATAGGCGCGCGTGAGCACGGCCAGGAAGACGTCGCAGCGCTCGATTCCCTGCTCGATCTCGTGCTCCCAGGAGACGCCGGGCGTGAGGTCGCGCCTGTCGAACCACACCTCGTGGTCCTGCAGTGCGGCGGCGAGCGACTCGGCGAACGGCTTGCCGTCCTCTCGCGCGTAGGAAATGAAGACGCGCGCCATTGGTGGACGCTATTATCCGCCCCGCCAGATGACCACCACCTACGACTCCTCAGCCATCGAAGTCCTGACCGGACTGGAGCCGGTGCGCAAGCGCCCCGGCATGTACACCCTCACCGAGCGCCCGAACCACCTGGCGCAGGAAGTCATCGACAACTCGGCCGACGAGGCCATCGCCGGTCATGCGGACGAGATCGTCGTCACGCTGCACGACGACAACTCCCTCTCCGTGCAGGACAACGGCCGCGGCATGCCGGTCGACAAGCACGCCAAGGAAGGAGTCTCCGGCGTCGAGGTCATCCTCACCCGCCTGCACGCCGGCGCGAAGTTCTCGGACAAGAGCTACCGCTACTCCGGCGGCCTGCACGGCGTCGGCGTCTCGGTCGTGAACGCGCTCTCGAAGAAGCTGCAGGTGTGGGTGCGCCGCGACGGCAACGAGTACACGATGCAGTTCGCCGACGGGAAGAAGAAGTCGGAGCTGAAGATCGTCGGCTCGGTGGGCAAGCGCAACACCGGCACCACCGTGCGCTTCTGGGCCGACGAGTCGTTCTTCGACTCGCCGAAGTTCTCCGTGCCGCGGCTCAAGCACGTCATGCGCGCGAAGGCGGTGCTCTCGCCGAAGCTGCGCATGCGCTTCATCAGCGAGCAGGATCCGGCGGACAACGAGGAGTGGTACTTCGAGGACGGGCTGACGGACTACCTCCTCTCCGAGCTGGCGGGGAACACGCTGCTGCCGGAGCGGCCGTACACGGGCCACTTCAAGGGACACGAGCACGAGGTCGACTGGGCGGTGGTCTGGCTCCCCGAGGATGGGGACATCGTCGGCGAGAGCTACGTGAACCTGATCCCGACGGCGCAGGGCGGCACGCACGTGAACGGCTTCCGCACCGGGCTGACGGAGGCCATCCGCGAGTTTTGCGAATTCCGCAACATGCTGCCGCGCGGCGTGAAGCTGGCGCCGGAAGACGTCTGGGCGCGCGTGAGCTACATCCTCTCGGTGCGCATGGGGAACCCGCAGTTCACGGGACAGACGAAGGACCGGCTGTCGTCGCGCGAGGCGTCGGCGTTCGTCTCCGGCGTGACGCAGGATGCGTTCTCGATCTGGCTGAACAACCACGTCGCCGACGCGGAGAAGATCGCCAACGTGGCCATCAATCAGGCGCTGGTGCGGCTCAAGCAGTCGAAGAAGGTGGAGCGCAAGAAGCTGACCTCGGGGCCCGCGCTCCCCGGCAAGCTGGCCGACTGCACGGCGCAGGACCTCTCCCGCACGGAGCTGTTCCTCGTCGAAGGCGACTCGGCCGGCGGCTCGGCCAAGCAGGCGCGCGACCGCGAGTTCCAGGCCATCATGCCGCTGCGCGGCAAGATCCTGAACACGTGGGAGGTGGAGTCGACGGAGGTGCTGTCGTCGCAGGAAGTGCACGACATCGCCGTGGCGCTGGGGGTCGATCCCGGCTCGAACAATCTCGACGGGCTGCGCTACGGCCGGCTCTGCATCCTGGCCGACGCCGACTCGGATGGCGCACACATCGCCACCCTGCTCTGCGCGCTCTTCGTGAAGCACTTCCGCAAGCTGGTGGAGGAGGGGCACGTGTACGTCGCGATGCCGCCGCTCTACCGCATCGACGTCGGTAAACATGTTTACTACGCGCTCGACGACGCGGAGCGGGAAGGGATCCTGGCCCGCATCGAGGCGGAGGGGCTCAAGGGGAAGGTGAACATCCAGCGCTTCAAGGGCCTCGGCGAGATGAACCCGTCGCAGCTCCGCGAGACGACCATGGACCCCAACACCCGACGCCTCGTCCGCCTGACCATCCCCGACGCCGAACCGGCCGTGGCCACGATCGACATGCTGCTGGCGAAGAACCGCGCCGGCGACCGCAAGCAGTGGCTCACGGAAGAGGGGAACCGGGCAGAGATCCTGGACTAGCTGCGGACCGCCGGCGTCCCCGCCGGCTGCCGTGGCGGCGTCCCGCGCCGCGACCCCAGGCGGGCGGGACGCCCGCACAGACAGCCGGCGGGACGCCGGCGCTCCACTTCATCGGCGCAGCGCCGCGGGACCGCACTCTCGATGTTGCGGCGCGGAATATCGCCCTTCCGAGTGGTCATCTCGAATGACACGATGACCATTTCCGTCACGGAGCTGAAAGCGCGGCTGCTCGAGATCGTTCGCGAAGTCGACGTGGCGGGCGTAGCGGACCGCCGGCGTCCGCGCCGGCTGTCTGTGCGGGCGTCCCGCCCGCACGCCCGGGGTGGCGGCGCGGGACGCCGCCACGACAGCCGGCGGGACGCCAGCGGTCCACTTCACGGGCGGGACGCCGGCTCTCCACGTTCACCGGCGGGACGGCGGCGTACCTATTTCAGCGCGGCGGCCTTCGTCTGGCCCAGCACGATCCACTGGTTCTGCTCGACGCGCAGGACGGTTGGCTCGCAGCGGATGGCGGCGAGTTGCTGGTGGGTGAGGTCGGAGCCGAAGCCTTCCAGCGCGTGGCTGTAGACGTAGTGCGGGGTGAAGCCGTATTTCGCGACCAGGCGCGGCGTCTCGATGTCCGACTCGACGCCGTCCTTGTACTGCACGATCCAGCCGGGCGCCGGCGCGTCGGAGAGGATGAGCGGCGCCGCGCTGCTGCACGCCGGCGCGAGGACGAAGCTGCTCGTCGCCCGGATCTCCACCGGCAGCACGAACTGCGGATCGCCGTCGCCGCCGCGGATGACCGAGCCGTACGCGTAGACCGGCTTCGCCGCGGTGACGAGCACCGTCGGCGACTCCTCGCTGAACGCGTCCATCTGCACGTACGCGTGCGGCGCGAGCGTGATCGTCCGCGGACGCAGGCCGTGCGGCGGCGCGATCTGCACCTGCACCGGCTCGTCGTGCGGGTTGGCCACGCCGACGTTCGAGCGGTGGCCTCCGGTGAAGAGCAGACCGGCGATGAGTGAGCGCGTCTGCAGCGACTCGAGGGGAAGCGCATTCACCGTCTGCCCGAGCGGCTCCTCGCCGCCGACGTTGTGCACGACCGCTTCCGCTTTGATCTGCGCGTCGGACTGCGCGACGGTGAGGTGCATCGTCCCGAGCCCCGTCTCGCGGCCGAGCTTCGTGCGCACGAAGTCCTCGACCACCACGGTGGCGCCGCTCATCACGTCGACGTCGAAGCTCTCCTTCACGCCGTTCGCATGAAAGTCGACGCGCACGCGGAGCTGGACGTACTCGGGCGAGAGGCTGGTGATCACGAGGTCGGTCTGCCAGAACGTCCCCGCGGCGCCGGGCGTGCGGCCGGCGATGGGGATGAAGAGCTCGCGGCCGGCGAGGTCGAGTGCGTGGGCGGAGGCGGTGAGGGTCAGGAGAAGCAGTGCCAGGGCGGCGGTGCGCATGAAGTTATTGTAATCACAACACGCGACAGACGACCACCGTGACGTCGTCCGCCACTTCCTGGCTCCCGCGGAACTCCGTCACGTCGTCGATGATCGCGTTCCGCAGGGTCTCCGCGCTGCCGCCGCCGTGCCGGCGCACGACTTCCTCGAGCCGCTCCATGCCGTAGTCGACGCCGCCGGCGCTGCGCGTCTCGTAGATGCCGTCACTGTGCAGCACGAACGTGTCGCCGGGCGCGACGTCGAGCGTGCGCTGCGGGATGTCGACCGGCAGGCGCACGCCGAGGGGAGGAGCGAAGAGGTCGAGCGACTCGACGGTGCCGTCGGCGCGGCGGAGGAGCACGGGCGGATGTCCCGCGCTGGCGATGGTCGCGCGGCGCGACACGCCGTCGATGAGCACCACCGACACGGTGACGAGCATCCGCCGGCGGCTGGTCTGCGCGACGAGATCGTGCAGGCGGCGCAGCACCGCGGCGGGATCGTGCAGCGAGTCGCGCAGCAGCGTGAAGCCGCTGCGCAGCGCGGAGAGGACGAGGCCCGCGGCCATGCCGTGGCCGGCCACGTCGCCGCACACCAGCGCCACGCGGTCTCCCTCCACGAAGTAGTCGTAGTAGTCGCCGCCGACCTCGGTGGCCGGCAGGGAGACGCTGCAGATGTCGGCCCATGGCAGCGACGGCGCGCACTCGGGGAGCATGGACATCTGCAGCTCGCGCGCGTAGTACAGCTCGTCGCGCATGCGGATCTGCTCGCGCGCGTGCATGCGCCGCTCCGTCAGCTCGCCGACCACCTCGCGACGCATGCGGCGCGAGAAGTAAAGAGAAATGGCCAGCGCGATGATGTTGATGGTGACGATGGCCAGCCCGACCTGCGGCTTGTTCCGCACGCCCGTGCTGAGCATCAGCAGACCGCCCGAGGTGAGGATGCCGTGCAGCAGCACCAGCTCGGTGGGGAGCATGCGGAAGGCGACCATCATGAACGGCATCGTGGTGGCCCAGGCCACCCAGTCGGCGCGGTCGGTGCTGGTCTCGCCGTACGTGTGCAGGAGCGCCAGCGCGTACTGGACGGTGACGAACGTGATGACGACGCCGGAGATGCGGCGGCGCGTCCAGGCGCGCGTCGACGACGACCAGGCGACGAACATCATCGACGCGACGACGGCCAGGTTCACCACGCCGATCACGATCTGGAACAGCGTCTTGCGGTCGGTGTCCGCCGCCGCCTCGATGAACGAGACGAAGGCGAAGAAAAACAACAGCGCGTTCAGCCAGACGCTGTTGCGGCGGTCGAAGCGCCGCCGCACCGCGGACTCGTCCGAGGTCCGCGCCAGTTCTTCGATGCTGTTCCAGGAAGCGTCCATGCGTCGCTATTCGCCGCCCGGCATTCCGTAAGGCATGGGGCCCCAGTAGGAGTAGAACGTGTCGTCGAGCTTCTTCCACCCGGCCGCGACTTTCGGAGCGTTTTCCTGCAGCCAGCGCACGAAGTGGGGACGCGTGCCGTCCGCGTCGTCGACGGCGTACTCCTCGCCGAGATCCCACGAGGCGTAGACGCGGCCGTTTTTCTTCGCGACGTCCGGATCGGCCACGAGCGCGGCGATGCCGCGTCCGACGAAGAGCGGCGTCTCGGAGGCGATGAACTCCGGCACTTTCTGCGCCGCGTCGCGCCAGTTCTCCTCGGTCACTCCGAAGTGGTCGAGCATCCACTCGGAACGGAGGAAGCCCGGCGTGACGGCGACGGCCGTGATGCCGCGGTCGCGCAGCTCCTGCGAGAGGGCGAAGGCCATGCGGATGACCGTGGTCTTGACGAGGTCGTAGAAGAAGTGGCCGCGGTAAAACCAGGAGTCGCCGTCGGTGATCTCGACGACCACTCCGCCGTTTCTCATCCGAGGAAGGCCGTGATAGCTGGTGATGATGTGGGTCTTGATGGCGCGGTCGATGAGCGTCAGCCCGTCCTCGAGCTTCGTCTCCCAGAGCTTTTTGCCCCATTCGACCAGCTCGTCGCCGCCCCAGATGTCGTTGATGAGGATGTCGAATTCGCCGACCTGCTCGAAGAGCCGCGCGACCTGCCCGGGCTGCGTGTGATCGACCTGCACGGCGATCCCTTTGCCGCCGCGTTGCGTGACGATGTCCGCGGTCTGGTGGATGGTCTCGGTGCGGCCCTGCATGCCCGGACTGCCGGCCACGCTGCGCCCGGTGCAGTAGACGGTGGCCCCGAGCTCGCCGAGGGCGGTGGCGATGCCGCGTCCCGCACCGCGGGTGGCGCCGGCCACGACGGCGGTTTTGCCTGCTAACGACTTCATGCGGGGATTCTACGCAACCGGACCCGATCGTCCGATGACGATCCCGAGCAGCTCGAAGGTCTCGTCGTCGATGTCGCGGTCGCGGAGCACTCTCACGTACTGCTCGCCGCCGATGCGGCAGACGGTGGGTTGTGCGCCGGCTTCGTCGATGTCATTTGTGGGACGGACGAAAAGAAGATCGCCGTCGAGGATGCCCTCCCGGGTCAGGGTGTCGCCGACGACCTCGTAGACGACGGTGGCGCCGCGCGCGGCATACATGCGGGGGATTTCTTCGCCCTCGACGAGCCGCACGGTGGTGGGCCGCTCGCCGAGGAGGGAGCCGACGGTGACGTGCACGACGCGGGCGAGGCGGGCCACGTCCTCGAGATCGGGATCGAGCTCTCCGTCGAGAATCCGGCGCAGCGTTGCCGGAGAAACGCCGGCCTCGTACGCCACCTCGTCGTGCGCCTTGCCACTGCGGGCGATGGCGAAGCGCAGGCGGTGCTGCCAGGTCACAGCGGGATGCCAGTGCGCCCGACGACGAGGCCGATCAGCTCGAACTGTTCTTCGCGGACGTCGATGGGGGGATAGCGGTCGTTGCGGCTGAGGAGCGACATGCGTCCGCCGCGCACGTCCAGCACTTTCACGTAATCCGCGCCGTCGAGACGGCAGACGACGATGCGGCCGGCGGCCTCGCGCGTGCTGCGCGTCGGCTTCACGTAGAGGACGTCGTGGTCGAGGATGCCGGCGCCGTGCATCGAGTCGCCCAGCGCCTCGTACACGAGACGCGCTCCGCGCGCGGTGTACGCGCGGGGGATCTCGTCGCCGCCGGAGAGGATGGCGTTGGCCTGCAGGCGCTCCCGGTGCGTCGTGCGCGCCATGGCGGTGTCTTCGAGGAAGCGCGCCACCTTGCGCAACTGCTTCTGTTCCTCGGCGGAGATCCAGTAGCCACCCTCGTCGAGGAGCCAGCCGACGTTCTCGTTCACCGCGCGGGCAATGCGGGTGATGGTCTGCAGCGACGGGTCGATGCGGCCGTTGAGGATGCGGCTGAGCGTGGCCGGGTCGACGCCGGCCTCCATGGAGATGACGCTGTGTTTTTTTCCGCTCCGCTCCACCGCGGCGCGCAGACGGTCGCGCCAGTTCGAGTACATGCCGAGGTGCAATAGTGGCGGACGGGGAAAGAAGAAACGCGGCGGTCGCTTGTCCTTCATGCCACGAGGTTCCCTCGGAAATGACGCAAATGCAATCCCCGGCGTGATTCTTTTGCAGTCGCATACGCGCCTCGGAATGCAGTAACTTATGCGCGTCTAAACGAATGGCCATCCGCAAATCCAAAACCCAGCTTCCCCTCAACCCGCCGCCTCCCACCCTTCCCGACATCGAGTCGCTTCCGGTCGGGGATTTCGCGCGCAAGGCGTACCTCGACTACTCGATGTACGTCATCCTCGACCGCGCGCTGCCGCATCTCGCCGACGGGCTGAAGCCCGTGCAGCGGCGCATCATCTACGCCATGTCGGAGCTCGGTCTCGGGCCGAACTCGAAGCCGAAGAAATCGGCGCGCACGGTGGGCGACGTCATCGGCAAGTTCCATCCGCACGGCGACACGGCCTGCTACGACGCCATGGTGCTGATGGCCCAGCCGTTCTCGATGCGCTATCCGCTCGTCGAAGGGCAGGGGAACTTCGGCTCGCCCGATGACCCGAAGCAGTTCGCGGCGATGCGCTACACCGAGGCCAAGCTCGCCCGCTTCGCGCAGTCGCTGCTCTCCGAGCTCGAACAGGGGACGGTGGAGTGGGGGCAGAACTTCGACGGCACGATGAAGGAGCCGAAGCTGCTGCCGTCGCGATTGCCGCACGTGCTGCTGAACGGCGGCTCGGGCATCGCCGTCGGCATGGCCACGGACATCCCGTCGCACAACCTGCGCGAGGTGGTGAACGCCTGCATCGAACTGCTCGACAATCCCGAGGCCACGCTGGCGCAGCTCACGAAACACGTGAAGGGGCCGGACTTTCCGACCGAGGCGGAGATCATCACGCCGCTGGCGGAGATCCGCGAGATGTACAAGACCGGCAACGGCGGCGTGCGCCAGCGCGCGAAGTGGGAAGAGGAAGACGGCAACATCGTCATCAGCGCGCTGCCGTACATGGTCTCGGGCGCGAAGGTGCAGCAGCAGATCGCGCAGCAGATGAACGCGAAGAAGCTGCCGATGGTCGAGGACGTGCGCGACGAGTCGGACCAGACCAGTCCCACGCGCCTGGTGATCATCCCGCGCTCGAACCGCGTCGACCTCGAGGAGGTGATGACGCACCTCTTCGCCACGACGGACCTCGAGCGCAGCTACCGCATCAACATGAACATGATCGGCCTGGACGGCAGGCCGCGTCTGTACAACCTCAGGGACCTGCTGAGCGAGTGGCTGGAGTTCCGCATCGAGACGGTGCGCCGCCGCCTGCAGCATCGCTACGATCAGGTCAACGCGCGGCTGCACCTCCTCGACGGCCTCATGGCCGCGTACCTCAACGTCGACGAAGTGATCCGCATCATCCGCCGCGAGGACGAGCCGAAGCCGGTGCTGATGAAGCGCTTCGACCTGACCGAGATCCAGGCCGACTACATCCTCGAGCTGCGCCTGCGCTACCTCAACAAGCTCGAGGAGATGCAGATCCGCGGCGAGCAGAAGAAGCTCCAGGAGGAGCGTTCGGAGCTGGAGAAGGTCCTCGGCTCGAGGCAGCGCCTGCGCAAGCAGGTGCGCGACGAGCTGCAGCGCGACGCCGAGGAGTTCGGCGACAAGCGCCGCTCCCCGATCGTCGAGCGCGAGGCGGCAAAGGCGCTCGATCCGACCGCGCTGATCCCTTCCGAGCCGGTGACGGTCATCCTCTCGCAGCGCGGCTGGGTGCGCGCGGGGAAGGGCCACGATCTCGATCCGACGGCGCTCCAGTACAAGTCGGGCGACGAGTACCTGCACGCGGCCAAGGGCCGCAGCAACCAGCTCGCGGTCTTCCTCGACTCGACGGGACGCACGTACGCGCTGCCGGCGCACGAACTGCCGTCGGCGAAGAGCCACGGCGAGCCGCTCACGTCGTCGCTCGCGCCTCCCGGCGGCGCGTCGTTCGTCGGCGTGATGATGGGCGACCCGGACGATCTCTGGCTGCTGACCACCGACGACGGCTACGGCTTCATCGCCCGCCTCGAGGACATGATCACGGACCGCAAGGCCGGCAAGGCGGTGGTGAACGTCGCCGATCACGCGCAGGTGCTGCGGCCGCAGCGCGTGCATCAATACGAGACGGACCGCATCGCCGCGGCGTCATCGGAGGGGAAGCTGCTGCTGTTCGAGGCGGCGGAACTGCCGCCGCTCGCGCGCGGCAAGGGAGTGCAGACCATCAAGCTGCACCGCACGCCGATCGCGCCGGAGAAGGTCGTGGGCACCGCGGTCGTGCCGCAGGGCGGCACGCTCATCGTCACCGCCGGCAAGCGTTTCACGAACCTCAAAGGCAACGACCTCGAGGAGTACCTCGGCAAACGCGCGCAGCGCGGACTGAAACTGCCGCGCGGGTTCCAGAGCGTATCGTCGATCCGCGCGTGGAACGAGCGCGATCGCGGCCCGGACATCGTGAACTGACGCGAAAGCGCATGGACTGCGGCGGCAGCGCCGCCGCAGTCCGGAAACTCACGGCACGACGCTCACGTTCGTGAACGTGCCCGTCATCGTCCCCGCGCTCGCGCCGTTGCGCAGCGCCACCAGACCGACGAGCGTGTTCGCCGGCATGGCGATCACCTGCGACGGGCCGGTCTGCGTCCAGTTTACGCCGTCGCTCGAGAGCCAGGCGGTGAAGGTGTCGCCCACGCGTTTGACCCTGACCCACGTGCGGTACGGCTGCGTCCCTTCGGAGGGGCCGTCGCTGAGCGTGGTGGTGGCGCCGGTGGTGACGCGGCGGCGGAACTTGGCCTTGTTCTGCGTCGTGGCCATCATCGTCGCGTGCATGGACGACGCCGAGAGGTCGGCGCGGATCATCACGCCGCCCAGCGAGAACGCCGCGCCGGCGGGAAGCGTCAGCCCGTCGATGAACGCGGAGATCTCGCCGTCGCCCGACATCGGCTGATAGACGAAGCGGAAGGCGTCGGCACCGGCCCAGACGTCGTCGCCGCCGGCGGTGATGGTGAACGACGCCGGTCCGGTCTGCGTCTGGCTGCCGGTGAGGCCGACGTTGCCGACGTCGGCGCTCTGCCACGCGCTGCCGGCCGCCTGCACGGAGACGTGGTCGATCGTCACGGTGGCCGCGGGCGCGGTGCTGCCGTTGCGGAGCGCGACCAGGCCGACGTACACGGTCGGCGGCAGCGCGATGGTCTCGGGCGAGCCGGCGACCTCGCTCCATGCGACGCCGTCGGTGGAGAGGTACGCGCTGAAGACGTTGCCCGCGCGCTTCAGCCGCAGGTAGCGCGGCGGCAGGGTCGTCCCTTCGCTCGGTCCGGTGCTCACCGTGTCGCCGCCGGTGGCGAGACGGCGGCGGAACTTGGCCTTGCCGCTGTTGGTGATCATCATCGATGCGTGCGCGGAGCTCGACGTCAGCGACGCGCGCATCATCACGGCGGCGAGGGAGAACGCGGCGCCGCCCGGGTTCACGATGTTCGCCACGTTGGCGACGATCTCGCCGTCGCCGGTGAGCGTCTGATGCACGAAGTGGAAGTCGTCGGCGGTCGACCAGAGATCGCTGCCGCCGGCGGTCATGCTGAACGTGCCGCCGGCGTAGCAGGTCGTGCCGTTCACGCCGCTGCCGACGTCGGTGCGCGTCCACGGTGAGGGAGGGGCAGCGCACGTACCGCCGCCCGGGTTGATCGTCACCGAGGCCGTGCTCGAGGCCAGGCCGCCGCGCCCGTCGGTGATCGTGACCTTCGCGGTCACCGTGCCGGCGGCGGCGTAGGTGTGCTGCACGCTGCCGGTCGTCGTGGTGGCGGAGGTCCCGTCGCCGAAGCTCCAGGCGTAGCTGAGCGTGTCGCCGGCGTCGGGATCGTGCGCCTGCACGGAGAGCGTCACGGCCTGTCCCACCGTGCCGGGATTCGGCGTGGCGGTCAGCGGCGTGTCGATGACCGGGTCGGTGACGGGGCCGGTCTCGGTGAAGCCGATCTTCACCACCGCGTGGTCCGACATCGCTACCTCGTCCGGCGCGCTGATGCTCTTGTTGCCGACCCAGTAGCTCGTCGCGTACGGGAGGTTGTCCTGGAAGCCCATGTCGATGCGCGAGCTGTGGACGCGGCCGTTGCTGAGGCCATCGCTCGTGCCGAAGCAGCAGGTCAGCGTGTTCTTGTCGCTGCCCGCGGGGAGGAGCGGCGACGTGCCGGCCTCGATGTAGTTCCGGCCGACGAGATCGGCGTAGCGCGAGGAGCTCTTGTCGAAGTTGTAGTCGCCCATGACCAGGATGCGGCCGCTGTTGCCCGCCCTGGCACGGACGAACTGGTCGAGCCGCTGCGTCTCGCAGGTGTGATCGCCCTTGAGACGCGTGGCGAAGAGATGGATCGCGTTCGCGGGCGTGCGCGCGGCGTCGGTGAAGATGTACGCGTGCACGGCGCGGTACTTCGTGTCGCGGCAGTAGATCTCGACCATGTCGCCGTTCGGGTTGGTGTTCGGGTCCCACGCCGACATCGACGGCGCGGAGGCGCTGGCCCAGCCGTATCTGGCGATGATCACGTCGCGATCCGACTGCACGTACTGCCCGGTGGTGTTCCACGCGGAGTGGCCCGCCGCCAGCTGGTTCTTCACGCCGGGGATGTCGATGCAGAACAGCGCCTCGGACATGGTCAGCGCCACGAGCAACGGATCGGCGCCGAGGTCGGCGCTGCGGAGGAAGGTCTGAATCGGTCCGTTCGTGCCGAGGTGCCACGTGGCGAGGTAAGGAGCGGCGCCGCAGCCGCCGTTCGGCTCGCCCGTCGGCTGGCCGTAGGTGAGGCCGTTCGGGCCGCCGCCGTCGTCGCTGATCGCGGAGAAGGGACCGGTGGGCGGCCACGGCGTGGCGTCCTGCCCGGGCTGGTTCCAGTACCGCCCCCAGCCATGCATGACGTTCCAGTGGGCGACCCGCCAGTCGTCGGCGACGGCGGTGAACGCGAAGAGAAGGAGGAGAAGAGAGGCGAAGATCGTCCGGGGCATAGTGACGGAAGGGCGCAGCAACGAGCGTTCCATCATTATGACAATAACTTGGCCATCCGTCCCGCGATGTGCAGAGGCTGACAGTTTCGCACCTTGCCCCGCCGCGATTCCGGACGTACATCACTGCGTACATAAGGAGGCGTTTTTCATGCACGCACTGGCCATCGCTCTTTTCGCGGCAACCGTTGCCGGCACCACTCCGCCCGACCTGGTCATGCAACGCGGCGCTGAAGGGGCGATCGTCCCGGTCGAGCCGGCGAAGAGCCTCTGCACCTGCTACTACGGCTACGACGAAGAGTGTCCGCGGAACTTCGTCTGCAACCAGAACTTCACCGGCATCGGCTGCGTGCGCATGAAGCCGAAGGGGGGCGCGTACGGCGGCAAGTGCACGCAGAAGGCGGAGCAGAAGCTCGTCAAGCCGTGCGACGCGAATTGCGCGGAGAAGACGGTCGTCGTCTCGGAGTGCTACGGCGAGGATCTGACCGACGTCGCTCGCGCCTTCGAGCTCTGGCGCCGGGCCATGACCGAGCCGGCGGTCAACGGCGGCGGGATGATCGATGCGAATCTGGCGGCGCAGGCGCGTGCCCTTCCGCTGAACAGCGCGTGCATCGAGTACGCCGGATGGAGGACGTTCGCCGTGCTGGAGCTCTGTCGCGGCCATGCCATCACCGACCACTCGGATGACGATCACGACGAGCTCACCGAGCATCACCTGGCCGACCTCTCCAATGACAGTTGCCGGGTCGACAGCGGCAACGCGTGCATCGCGGCGCTGATCGCGGGGCTGTCGCAGGGTCCGGACGTGGTCGACGATCACCTGCAGGGCGTCGCTGCCGGGTGCGGAGGAACGCTGCCGTTCGAGCCGGCCGGGCCGGGGTACGAGAACATGAGCGCCATGGACGCGGTCGTGGATCGCCTGCGGGTCACGGTGGGTTACCTGAAGCCGGCGACGAGCGTGCCGGTCGACCCGGAACCGGACGCCGCGGGTCAGCGCGAGCGGTGAGTCATTCCCGGGTGGCGAAGTAGCGCTTCAGCCACAGCGACAGCCCGTCCAGGCCGGGGAACAGCACGCGCTCGGTGATGTTGGCCTGGTCGAGCTTGTCGCGTACTTCCCACTTCAGCGACGACGGGATGATGATGCGGCGATACGTGGCCTCGCGTTGCGCGAGCAGCGACTCGAGGCTGAGCGTGGGGCTGGAAGGGAGGGAGAAGAGCGCGAACTGGTTGACGATGCGCTCGTCGAGCGACGGCGGCTCGAAGAAGACCACGAAGTCGTTGTCGGCCAGGCCGTCGAACTGCTCCAGCGTCGTGGCCACGCCGTTCAGCAGCTCGGTGGTCAGGATGTTGACGTCTTCGCGCTCGGCGATCTCACATAACGGCTTCGGGAGCAGCTCGTTGGTCTTGCGGTAGTCGACGCACCAGATCGCGGCGTCCTCGTCGAAGTGGCGGAAGTCGTGCGTCGCGAAGTGCATGGCCACGTACGGGGAGTAGGTCCAGTCGAGGAGGCGCGTCGGCAGGCCGTGATGCTTGGCCAGCGACAGCCAGTTCCAGACCCAGTCGCCGTGCACGGCGCTGCGCAGCGCGTACTTGCGGAAGCTGGTCAGCAGGTGGCGTTCCTTGGCTTCGAAGCCGCCGGTCTGCAGGCTGGTCAGCAGTCCGTGCGACGCGCGCGGCGTGCCGCGGAAGACGTACTGCGAGCGGTGCCGCTGCAGCGGCGGTTGCCACGTGTTCTCGAAAAGGGCTTCCTGCAGTTCCAACCAGCTGCCGACGCGTGTCTCCACGGACGCGGCTGGCTGCAATTCGGCTGCCGGGGAAAGTGTGATCTGCGTCACGCTGCCCTCTTGCTAAACTGTCTCGCAAACGGGTCATTCATGCTGGAACGACTGAGGAACGCCATTCGTCCGACGGCGGAGGAGAAGCCGATCCTGCGCAAGACGACGGAGGTGCGCCTCGAAGCGGCCGACTCGCGCGACGTGATCGAGCGCGCGCACCAGCACGAGCCGGCGCTGATCATGCTCGAGGGCGACCTCCCCGGACAGGTGTTCCGCCTGCGCTCGGGACGGCAGATCGTCGGCCGGCGCCCCGAGTGCGACATCCGCCTGCGCGAGCGCGCCGTGAGCGGCGTGCACGCCGAGATCACCCGCCTGCGCGACACGATCACGATCAACGACCTGGCCTCGACGAACGGGACGCTGCTCAACGGACTGCGCGTCCGCACGCCGATGCCGCTGGCGCAGGGGAACCTGATCAAGGTCGGCAACTGCGTCTTCAAGTACGTCGACTCGCTGCTGGAAGTGGAGTTCACGGAGTCGCTGCACGCGCGCGTGATCACGGACCAGCTCACGGGCGCGTTCAACAAGCCCTACCTCGTGGCGCGCCTCGGATTCGCCATCGACATGGCCACGCCGACGCGCCCGGTGTCGGTGATCGCCTTCGACTTCGACAACTTCAAGCAGGTCAACGACCAGCACGGCCACGCCGCCGGCGACCACGTCCTGCGCGCGAGCTGCGCGGTGATCATGGAGCAGTTCGTGCGGCCGAGCGACCTCTTCGCGCGCATGGGCGGCGAGGAGTTCGTGATCGTGCTGCAGGAGACGACGCTGGAGACGGCGGTGGAGATCGCCGAGAAGATCCGCCGCACGCTCGAGGAGCGGTCGTTCGACTACGACGGCGAATCGATCCGCCTGACGTCGTCGTTCGGCGTCTGCGCCGCGTCGAACGCGGTGGAGCAGCCGGAGTTCCTGCTGCTGCGCGCGGACGAGCTGCTGTACCGGTCGAAACGCGACGGGCGGAATCGGGTAAGCGCGTAGAAGCAGTGCTGAGTGCTGAGTGCTGAGTAGAAGCCGGCTCGGGACTCAGCACTCAGCACTCAGCACTCAGCACTGCTTCTAATACTCCAGCTTCTTCAGCGGCGGGTCGTAATCGAACGAGCCTAACAGCAGCCAGCGGCGAGCGGTGCCTTCGCGGCCGCGGTGCGGGACGAGCGGCGTCGTGTAGTGCCAGAACGGCAGGCGATAGATCGCGATCGCCGCGCGCGTCGAGATGTCGTGCACCGCGGAGAGGTAGCCGCGGTCTTCGTACACCAGCGACTGCGACGCCACGTCGTCGTTCGAGAACATGATGTGCAGGTCGATGAAGCCGTTCCTGGCCTCGGCGCGCTGCGGGTGGTGATCGTTGTGCGGGCCGCTGTAGTCGCCCGACTCGTAGCAGATCACCTGGCGCGCCCACCAGTCCTCGCGCAGCGGCGGGCGCGTCGCGTTCTGCGCCGCCATGCGGAAGCTCTTCGACCACATCATCTGCGCGAGGCCGCACTGCCGCGCCGCCTCGAGTGCGTTCGAGCGTCCCGAGTTGAACGTGGCCGTGCGCACGCGCACCGTCTTCGCCAGCCGCTCGGTGTAGTTGCGCTTCATCCCCGTCAGCGCCTCTCTCGGGATCGGGACGTACATGCGCCGCAGCGTGGGGTACATCGCCTCGTCGAGGAGGCGGATGCACTCGCGCGCGGTGCCGTCGTCGATGACGTTGTCGAGGACGACGATGGGGGAGCGCTTCTTCGCGATGAGCGCTTCGAGCTGCGGCGGGTCGGCCAGCAGCCGCCGTCCGGCCGGAGTGAGGAGGTCGTCCAGTTCTTCCGGAAAGCGGTCCATCCGCACTTCAAGTGTACAATGGCGCAACGCATCCGCGGGATTCGTCCTCCCGCGGCGGCGGAATCCAAACGGTCAACCCCAGGGAGTCCATGAAGCGAATCATCCTCGCCCTCGGTGCAGTCCTTTGTTTCTCGGCCGCGTCCGCGTACGCCGAGGCCCCCTGTGTCTCCAGGATCTCCGACTCGCTCGCCGGGCAGCTGCTGCGCCAGGCGCCGGGACTGAAGGCGGAAGTGCTGCGCATGGCGCTGCGCGCCACCGGCTGCGCCGCCGAGCAGGGGAAGGTGAAACGCCGCGACCTGTTGACGGTCATCGACTACTCGCTGCCGTCCTCGCAGCCGCGCCTCTTCGTGTTCGACCTCGAGTCGCGCAAGCTGCTCTTCCGCGAGCTCGTCGCGCACGGCAAGAACAGCGGCGGCGACATCGCCAACTTCTTCTCGAACAGCCCCGGAAGCCTGGCCACGAGCCTCGGCCTCTTCGTCACCGCGGACACGTACATCGGCAGCAACGGCTACTCGCTGCGGCTGAAGGGTCTCGAGGAAGGGGTGAACGACATGGCCATGGACCGCGCCATCGTCATGCATGGCGCGCCATACGTCAGCCGCGCCGCCATCCGCGCGCTGGGCCGCCTCGGCCGCAGCTGGGGATGCCCGGCGGTGCGCAAGGAAGTGGCGAAGAAGATGATCGACACGCTCCGCGGCGGCAGCCCGATCTTCGCGTACTACCCCGACAACCGCTGGCTGAAAGAGTCGTCCTACCTCAGCGCAAGCAAGTAAGTCAGTGGAGGCCAGGCAATCCTGCCTGGCCTGATGCGCGAGAAAGAGGACAGGCAGGATTGCCTGTCCTCCACCAGGTAGTCGTCAGTCCTTGCGCTTGACGTCGTCCGCCAGCTCGTCGACGTTGAGCAGGCCGTCGCGGTTGCGGTCTTTCTCGCGGAACGTGCCGGCGTCGGCGGGCCACTCCTTCATCGACACCGTGCCGTCCTTGTCCTTGTCGAACGCGTTCAGCACGCCCTGCGCGCGCTTCTTCTCGCGGGCCAGGGCGCGGTCGTACTTGGAGATGACGCGGTCGCCGTCGAGGTCGTGCGCGTCGAACTCCTCGGGCGTCCCGGTCCATTCACGCACGGTGACGTAGCCGTCGGAGTCGGCGTCCATCTTCACCCAGTCGTACGACTTCCGCTCGCTCTTGCGGAGCAGCGCCTGGCGGGCCTCGTCGCGGGTGAGCAGTCCGTCGCGGTCGATGTCGAGCGCGGCGTGATAGGTCTTGCCGAGGGCGAACTCGTCCACCGTCAGCTTCTCGTCCTTGTTCTTGTCGTACTGCTCGAACCAGACGTCGACTTTCTTCGTCTCGTCGGCGTCCGCGGCCCAGGCCGCCGGTGCGGCGACGGTGAGCGTGAGGGCGAGAGCGGTGGTGATTTTACGAATCTTCAAATTGCCTCCTTGAGATGGGACGGATGGGTGATGGCGCTGAAGACGCCGTCCACCACTCGAGCCATGCGCTGGTAATCGAGAGTGGCGGCCGTGTCATTCCGCGTGTGGTAATGCGGGTTGCGGAGAAATGCGGTGGTGAGCTGCGTGACGTGCGTGAGCAGCGTTGCGGGGACGGCGCGCTCGCGCGGTGCCGCGATCGATCCGAGCACCGGCTGCGTCACCAGCGCCGCGCCCGCCAGGGCGAGCACGGCGACCGCGACGGTCACCCGGAGCAGAGAGAGAAGTGCGGCGCGCATCGTCTTCTACGACGCGCGTCGCACCGAATGGTCACGCGAAACTCTTGGGCCGGTCGTCCAGGCGCGTGGCGAGGTCGAGCATGGCGGCCAGGTAAATCGGCTCGCCGGCGCGGAACTCCAGCGGCCGCTTCAGGTCGGGCGCCCGCATGGAGACGAGGTGCTGGTCGGCGTCGACGTAGATGTCGTCGACTTTCGGCACCGGCACGTCCAGTCCTTTTTCTCCTTCGATGAGGAAGCGCTTGTTGGTGACGATGGCGTTCTTCTCCGCGTCGCCGAGGCGCACCGGCGCGTTGTAGAGGCAGTACTCGTTGAGGCCGAGGGAGACGGTGGTGTTGCAGCGCGGGGCGTTGCGATGATCGACGCCGCGCAGCCGCTCGAACTGCGACTCGGACGACGTGTCGATCGGCAGCTCCTCGGGCGTGAGGCCGAAGCCCTGCTGAATGGAGCGGACGACCTTCAACTGCTCCTCGCCGAGGCGATCGTCGGCGATGAAGTGCCAGAGGATGGTCGAGTAGAGGGCCTGCTTCACCGCTTTCGCATCCTCGGCGATGAGTCCCGCCGCGTCGCTGGCGCGGTCCATCAGCTGCGCGACTTCGGCCGCGCGCGCCGGACCGACTTTGGCCAGCGTCGAGAAGCCGACGTGCAGCACGGTGCCGATGGCCGTGTCGGCCCAGACGGCGTAGGGGAGGTCGAGCTTTTCGTTCTCGGCCAGGACGCGGGCCAGGGCGGCGTCGCTCGGCTCTTCGCGCAACTGGTCGAGCGACTCGGTGTACGCGGCCAGCATCTCCGCGTTGCGCTGATCGCGCTCGATGCGCTCGCGGCTCTTGCGCTCCTCGGCGATGCGCACGCTGCGGCGCTTGTTCCACGTCGTGATCAGCGGGATGGCCAGCATGGCCAGGCCGAGGATGATCCAGAACATGACCGCGCCGGCGGGGCGGTCGCTGGCCGCGACGGCGAGGCCGAGCAGGAGGAAGAGCGCGCCGACGCCGAGCATCGCGTAGTTCTTCATCCCGCCCTCACTCAGCGTCGTCCAGAACGACGTGCTGCCGACGGAAGCGCGCGGCTTGGGCATCTCCGCCTTGTGGATCTGGCGGAGGTCGGCCGAGTAGAAGATCTCCGGCCGATGGCGCACGAACTCGCCCGTGGGGCCGGTACTGAGCTCGGTGTTGTGGTCGATCGACTTGAACTCACGACGGCGGCCGACCGCGAAGCGGAATACCGAGTTGCCAAGATTTTTCTGCACAGTGAAGCTCATACCGCGCTCATCGGTGCGTACTTCATGCCTGATCTCAGCGGATGGCCAGCGCCCACGGTCCGTCGCCCGTTTTGATCGTTTTCACGACGCGCAACGTGGCGGTGTCGATGACGGAGATGCTGTTGGAGAGGCTGTTGGCGGCGTAGAGCTTTTTGCCGTCCCGGGTGAGGGCAATTCCCCAGACGCGGACTCCGGTCGGGACGTTGCCGACGACGCGCAGGGCGGCGGTGTCGACGACGGCCACGCCGTTGCCGCGGCCGGTGGCGACGTAGAGGCGCTTCTCGTCGGGCGAGAGGACCATCCCCACCGGCTTGTCGGCCTTGCCGAGGCGGACGCGCTTCAGCACGCGGTGCTTCTTCGCGTCGACGAGTTGCACGCTGCCGCCCAGCTCCGCGCTGGCCCAGGCGCGCGTGCCGTCGCGGGTGAAGACGACCACGCGCGGGCGCGGGTCGACCATGATGTTCGCCGCCACGGTCTCGCTCTTCGCGTCGATGACGGTGAGGACGTTGCTGGTCTCGGCGGTGACGTACACCCACTTGCCATCCGGACTGGCGGTCACTCCCTCGGGCTCGGTGCCGACGACGAGCGTGGTGCGGTGCTTCCCCGAGCCGACGTCGATGATGGAGGCGGTGCCGGCGTCCTCGTTGGAAAGGTAAAGACGTTGACCGTTGGGGGAGACGGCCACGCACTCGGGATCGGTGCCGGCCACGTAGTCGCGGACGGGCTTCAGCGTGGTGGCGTCGAGGGCGGCAATGCGCTCGCGGTCCGTGCGAGGACGCTTGCCGTCGCGCCACCAGCTCACGGCGACGTAGAGGCGCTTGCCGTCGGGCGAGAGAGCCATGCCGCGCGGGCGGTTGCCGATCTTCGCGGTGGCTTTGATCTGGTCGGTGGAGGTGTCGATGATCTGGATCGTGCCGTCGCGCTCGTTGGTGACGTAGAGCTGTGCGGCGAGGATCAGCGCCAGGGGAAGGTTCATTTCAGGGTGAGCAGGTACGCGACGAGGTCTTTGGCGTCGTTCTCCGCGATGGCCATCGGCGGCATGCTGCTCTGCGGGTTGAGCGCGGCGGGGTTCTGGATGAACTGCACGAGGTTCGCGGGGGTGTTCTGCACCGCGCCCATGCTGATGGCGGGACGCGAGCCGAGCCCCTGCAGCGACGGCCCCAGCGATCCCTGCGGCCCCTCGACCCCGGGAATGATGTGGCAGACGTTGCAGCCGTACTGCGCCGCGAGCTGCGGCCCGCGTGCGGCGTTGCCGATGGGGGCGGGCGCGGATGTGCCACCGGAGGTCTTCGCGGTTTCGCCGCGGTTGCAGGCGACGAGGCTCGTCAGGAGCAGGAGGAGAAATAGGCGTTTCATGCGGGGTCGTACTGTAGCGCAGCCGGCACCCGCAACGCGTTACTTCGACTTCCGGCGCGTGGAAGAGCCGTCGGCGGCGACCTTGCCGCTGCGCGTCTCCTGAATCTTTTCGGCAAGGAACACCTTCAGCAAAGACTGGTAAGGCACGTCGCGCTGATTCGCCAGGAGCTTGAGCTCCGCAATCATGGATTCCGGCAACCGCAGCGAGATCGTGCGCAGCGTCGGACAATCGATATTTCGCCCTCGGTCAGACGAACCGCGGACGGCGGCTGTTCGTGGCGTTTACCATTCGGGGGCGACTGGTTCGGCCGATATCAGCTCGCGACATGAACGCGCGTGAGCGGAGAGCGTATGAAGCGCTTGAAGAAGATACCGAAATTCAAGGATGAAGAAGCCGAGCGAGAATTCTGGTCGAATGCGGATTCGACCGAATACATCGATTGGTCGCGGGCGCAGAAGCTGGTTCTGCCGAACATCGAGTGCGATGCGTCCGAGCCGAACGCGATCGGCATGTTGAGAAAGATCTCCTCGATCTCCCAGTCCGTGACTCGATGCTTCGGCCAGTTCTTGCCGATGTTTCCCGTCGTCGCAATCGCATCCTCGCAGACGTATACAGCAGTCAACTCCGACGATCACTGCGCCGGCGCCGGCTTCGGCCCGTGCCGTATCGACTTGGCGTGATCGAGGTGGGCGACGATGAGCGGGAGGGTCTGGGCGGCGAACGCTTTCAGCTCCGGGTCGGCGCCGCCGGAGGCTTCCATGCGGAAGATTTCCGCGGCCAGGTCGTGGTCTTCGACCATCACCTGGATGAACTCTTCGTCGAAGCGGTCGTAGCGGAGGTCGACGAGGCGGTCGTAGCTGAGCTGGTGATCGCCCAGCGACGTCGGGAGGACGATGCGGTGCTGCTTCGCGATGGCGGCCAGGCGCTGTTTGATGGCCGTGTGGTCGGCGACCATGCGCTCGCCGTACGCGCGCACTTCGGCGCGAAACGCGCGCGAGCGCACGAGCTTTCCGATCTCGATCTCGGCGTTGCTTCCTTCCGCGGCGCGCTCGAGGAAGTCGCGGTCCTGCGACGGGAGGATCGGCGACGGCGGATTGCCGGTCGAGCGGCGCGCATGGGCGTGCTGCTCGGCGTCGGGCGTGCAGCCGATGACGAAAACCGCGATCAGGATCAGCCTTCTCATTCGCGCAGGGTGTAGAGGTACGCGGCCATGTGCCGCGCGTCGTCTTCGGAAACGTTCATGTTCGGCATGGCCGAGCCGCCTTCGATGAGTTGCGGCTCGCGGATCCAGCGCTTCATGTTGTCCGGCGTATTGGGGAGCTGGCCGGCGAGAAACATGCGGTCGGCGATGCCGTTCAGCGGCGGGCCGATGAGTCCCGTCGCGGCGCGCACGCCGGGAACGGTGTGACACGCGCCGCAGCCGTACTCGCGGATGAGGACGCGGCCGCGCTCCGGGTCGCCGCCGGAGAGCTGGCGCGCGGTGCGCTCGTCCTGATGACAGCCGACGAAGAAGACGAGCAGGAGCAGCGGCGCGATGTTCTTCAGCGCCATGCGACGCTCCGCCTCGCCGAGCCAGGCGGCGAAGAGTGCCAGTCCGACGAAGAGGAAGACCACGCCGAACGGGATCCACATCAACACGCCGGCGAGCTGCTGGTCCTCGATCGCGCTCCCGCCCGCGGCGGTCGTGCGCGCGGCGTGCGTCGGATACCAGATCCGCGTGCCGAACGTCAGCAGCGCTCCGAGGATCTGTGTGTGCATCGCGGTGGCGAAGACGTACAGCACGCCGACGCCGTAGCCGAGGCGTCCGTAGCGGCCGTGGATCAGCGCGAACCAGAAGAGCGCGGCGGTGATGAAGAAGCCGAGGTGCTGCACGACGTGCACGGTCTCGCTGTGCAGCGCGGCCTCGAAGAGCGCCGGGATGTGCCACATCCAGAGCACGACCGCGTGCAGGACCAGCACGAACACGGGACCGGTGACGGCGTCGAGCGGCTTCGCCAGACGCGCCGCGCCGCGCCACGCGTGCAGCAGCGTGATGTAGGGACGCCCGAGGACCATCAGCGGCGCGGCGACGAGCATCAGCAGCTCGTGCTGGGCCATGTGCGCGGAGAAGAGCACGTCGCTCCAGCGGTCGAGCGGCCCGAGGAGCGCGATCGCCGCGGCCAGCCACCCGATGACGAACGCCGCCGCCTGCCACTTGCGGATGGTGTGGCGTCCGCCCTCGCTGCGCCACAGTCTGGCCAGGCCGATGAAGAAGAGAGAGAGGATGAGGAGGAGAGAGAGAGCGGTGAGCGCGTCCCAGATCTGCGCCGCATGGATGACGCCGTTGTGCGCGAGGAGGAACAGTCCAGCGGACCGCCGGCGTCCGCGCCGGCTGCCGTGGCGGCGTCCCACCGCCACCCCCGGGGCGGGCGGCGGGGACGCCGCCCGGGCAGCCGGCGGGACGCCGGCGCTCCGCTGGGTGGCGTGGATGACGCCATTGTGGGCAAGGACGAACAGCGCAGCGGACCGCCGGCGTCCGCGCCGGCTGTCTGGGGCGGTGTCCCGCCGCCACCCGGCCCGGAGCGCAGGCGGGACGCCTGCGCAGGCAGCCGGCGG
>DASUSL010000315.1:0-13261 GCA_036375135.1 Thermoanaerobaculia bacterium
AGTCGTCGTCTCGGGTCTCAGAGTCTCAGAGTCTCAAAGTCTCAAAGTCTCAAAGTCTCAAAGGAGCACAGCCTTTGCGACTCTGCGACTCTGCGACTTTGCGACTCTGCGACTTTGCGACTCTGAGACTTCGCGACTCTGCGACTTCGCGACTTCGCGACTTTGAGACTTTGCGACTTTGAGACTTTGCGACTCCCGGTGAGCCTCCGCGCCTCTCGCAGACTCGACGGCCCCCGCCCTACCCCCGCCACCTCACCGTCACCAGCGCCTCCCGCAACTTCAGCGGGAACCGGCTCTCGACGTGGTGCTGCGTGTACTCCACCGTCACGTCCAGTCCGCGCTCCAGTTCGATGCGCACTCCCCCATCCACCTTGTCCCAGTCCCACCAGATGCTGGGAGCGGGAAAGCCGGCCACGGGGCCGAACTCATTGCGCAGGGCGCTGGCGCGGAGGGCGGGCTGGAGCGACCGGATCGGGCCGAACTCGAAATCGAAGCGGTAGCCGGCCTCGAGCTCCCATCCGTGGCGCTCGTTGCCGGCGAACGACTGCTGGGTGAACTGTCCGATGAACGTCGCCGCGTGCCACTCGGCGTACACGCGTGCGCCGTACTCCGTCTTGTCGCGCCCGTCGATCGGCAGTCCGCGCGGCGCGACACCCGGAAGCTCGTCCAGCACGAGCAGGTCGAGATCGCCGCCGTACTCGGTACCGGTCAGCTCCTCGCGGTCGGCCAGCTCGCGCGAATAGTGAAAGAGGATCGCGTCGAAGCCGGCCGTCTGATCGTCGCGCTGCCAGCGATATCCGATCGCCTCCCCCCACTGCACGTGACTCGTATTGAAGAACAGATCCTCGGTCTCGGCGTTGTACAGCGTCGGAAAGCCCGTGCCGAAGTCCTTCACCTCGCCGCGCAACTCCTGCTCCGTGCCGTTGTCGCCGGCCAGTGCGTTCGTGTCGCGGAAGAAGAGCGGGTTCCCGTTCGCCGCCTGCACGCGCCAGTAGAAGTTGCGGCCGACCGTGCCGCCGGTCAGCACCTGCACGTCCTCGAAGCGATTGAACGACGTCGCGGCCAGACCGTAGCTCTCCAGCAGGCGCACCGGCTGGCGCTCCATCTTGGGGAACTTTCCCGCCTGCACGAAGAACGTCGTCTTCTCCGGCCGCTCGAGGACCTCCGGCTTCGGACCGAAGCGCACGTACAGCTCGTCCGCGTCGATCATGCGGTCCGTCGACGTCGGGTTGCGCCGGTGCTTGGCCTGGAAGTGCACCTTCGCGCGCGCGGCAAACATCTCGCCGTAGCCGGTGTCGAGCTGGAGCTCGGCCGCGTTCAGCTCCACGTGATGGCCGGGATCGGGCGTCTGCATGAACGCGCCGGGAGGAAACGGTACCGGATGACGCTCGTCCTCGCTCCAGCGATAGTCGGCGCGCAGCTCGATGCGATAGCCCGCGAACCAGGGGCTTTGTGCGACGGTGGGAAGAGAGACGAAGAGCGCGGTGAGAACGACGACCGGCAGCTTGTACGGCATGCCGAAGTTTAACAGTGCCGAGGGCCGGGTGCCGAGTGCGAGTCCCGCCGACCTCTCAGCACTCAGGACTCCGCGCGCAGCACGTCGTCAATCGGCTTTGCGCAGCAGGGTCCCGGCGCGGTCGAGGTCCTGCCGGCGTTCCCGCCGCTTGACGAAGGCCTCGTCGAACGCCACCTGCGCGATGGCCGCCACCGGAATGGCCATGATCGCGCCCATCAATCCGAGGAGCGAGGCGCCGACGAGAAAGGCGATGAAGACCGCCAGCGGCGAGATCGACACCTTGGCCGACATCACGCGCGGCACGATGAAGTAGTTCTCCACCTTCTGCAGCAGGAACGCGAACGCCAGCACCGACCAGAACTGCCAGGGCGAATGCAGCAGCGCGATGATCAGGGCCGGCACTGCCCCGACGGTCGGACCGATCACCGGAACCAGCTCGCCGACCGCGGCGATGATCGCCAGCGGCAGCGCGTACGGCACGCGCAGCGCCGTAAGGCCGACGAACGTGGCGATGCCGATGATCGCGCAGAGCAGCAGTTGCGCGGAGAGCCAGCCGCTCATCCGCTTGGCCACGCGCATCAGCGCAAGGCGGCGTTTCCCGCGCACCTCCGGCGGATAGACGAGCAGGAAGAGGTTCCGCAGCCGCTCCGCGTCGATGAGCATGTACGCGACCATGAACAGCACCGCGAACACCGAGGCGATGGCCGCGGCCGCGTTGCGCATGTAGGCGAAGACGCGCGTGCGCGGCAGCTCGGCGTTGCGCAGCTCCTCGCGGATCACGTTCACCGGCACGCCGTACTGCGCCAGCGGCGCGAGGACGTTCTGGTCGAGCAGCGCGGGAAGCCGCTTTCCCAGCTCCTGCGTGTCATGGATGAAGCGCGGCACGACCAGGATGCCGATCAGCAGCACCGCCACGAGGAACGGCAGGTAGACGATCATCACCGCCTTGCCGCGCGAGAGCTGGCGGTGGAAGCCGTAGCGCCAGAGGATGCGCACGCGGCGCACGACCGGCGCAATGCCGGCCGCCAGCACCGCGGCGATGAAGACCAGCACCAGTACGTCGCGCGCGAACCAGAGCACCGCCGCGCCGGCGCCGATGCCGAGGAGGATCAGGACCTTTCTGGTGAAGAGCTCCAGCTCTCCGCGCGGACGGTCGACCGGTCGGGGATAGAGCGCCACGTCAGCTCCCCAGGTACCGCGAGATCGCGGCCTCGATCTGTCCCCGCGGCGCCGCGCCGACGAGACGGCCGGCTTCGTTGCCGTCGCGGAAGAAGACCAGCAGCGGAATCCCCTGCACGCCGAACGCCTGCGCCGTGCGCGGGTTCTCGTCGACGTTCAGCTTGCCGAAGCGGACGTCGCTCCGCTCCGCCGCCAACGCCTCGATCACCGGCGCGATCTGGCGGCACGGGCCGCACCACGCGGCCCAGAAGTCGACCACGGTGCTGCCGCTGGCGATCTCGGTGCGGAAGTTGGCGTCGGTGAGCGTGACCGGTTGGCGGGCCAGCGCGGCCTTGCATTTGCCGCACACGGCGGTCTTGCCGCTGCTCAGCGGCGGAACCTTGTTCGCCTGTCCGCATGCGGGGCACCGGACCACCTGACCATCCATCGAAAAAACAGGAATTGCGAAGGAGCGGCCAACCGATGCTTGACAGGTAAAACATCGCGACCTACATTGCGCCCCATGGCAACGCGATCCATCGGTGAGGAGATCAAACAGACGCGCCCGTTCCGGTCGCGATCGCAGGAGGCGGCCATGGCGCTGTTGCGCACGGCCAACGTCCTCCGGCGGCGGGTGGACGCGCTCGTCGCCTCCGAGGGGATCACGTCGCAGCAGTACAACGTCCTGAGGATCCTGCGCGGGGCCAAGGCGCCCCTTCCGACGATGGAGATCGCGGAGCGCATGATCGACCAGGCGCCTGGAATCACACGCCACGTCAATAATTTAGAGGAACGCGGGTTGATCCGGCGGGAAGCGTGGGCAGGAGACCGCCGGCAGGTGCTCTGCCAGATCACGCCGGCCGGCCTGCGCGTCCTCGAGCGTCTCGAGGCGCCCATGGACGCCCTCGACGACGGCTTCGCCGCACAACTCTCTCCCGAACAGCTCGACCAGCTCATCGAAGCGCTCGACCTCCTGCGCAGCATGCCCGACCCCTGACGCCGCTCGCGCCGCCAATACTTTACGTGTCAAACAGAAAGGAATTGTGACCATGACCAGCATCCCCCTCCCCCGCCCCGTGACTGTCCCGAACGTGCTCGCCACGAACCGCTCTTTCTCTCTCTTCGTCCTTCGTCTCGCTCTCGGCGTCGTCGTCCTGCCGCACGGCCTGCAGAAGGTCTTCGGCTGGTACGGCGGCTGGGGCCTCGACGGCACCCTCGGCTGGTTCGCCAGCATCGGCATCCCCTCGTTCCTCGGCATCCTGGCCATCGCCGCCGACTCTCTCGGCGCGTTGGCCGTCATCGCCGGCATCGGCACCCGCATCGCCGCCTTCGGCATCGGCGTGAACATGGTCGTGGCGGCGCTGCTCGTCCATCGCGCGAACGGCTTCTTCATGAACTGGGCGGGCAACCAGGCCGGCGAAGGCTACGAGTTCCACATCCTGGCCGCGGCCATCGCGCTCGCGGTCGTCCTCGGCGGCGCCGGGCGCTGGTCGCTCGACCGCCTCATCACCAGCAGCAACGGACAGGCAGGATCGCCTGTCCGCCACCGTCATGCTGAAAGCGGCGCGTAAGCGCCGATGAATAAGGTGAGCGCGCCATGAAACGCAGTGCTTTGCTTCTCTCTCTTCTGCTGACCACGACCGCCTTCGCCGGCGAAGTGCTCATCCCCGCGGTCTACCGCGGCGCCGGCGCGAACGACACGCTCTGGCGCTCGGAGATCGTCGTCTCGAACATCTCCGGCAACCTCACCGCGCCGACGTGGACGACCATCACCTTCCACGGCGACAACGGCCAGACGAAGGAAGTGCGCATGCCGCTCACGCCGAAGGAAGTGATCGCCATTCCCGACGCGCTGCCGGCCTGGTTCGACGTCCAGAACGGCGGCGGCATCGTGCGCGTGACGTGGGACGACGCGCCGAACGTGCGCATCATGGCCCGCGCCCGCATCTACAACGCCGGCGCGCACGGCGAGTACGGGCAGGCGGTGCCGGGCGTCGACACGTGGAAGCTCGTGACCGAGCACTTCCTCCCCGGCCTGTCCGGCGTCGACGGCAACCGCACGAACGTCGGCATCTCGAACCCGAGCACGCAGGCGACGATCGTCTGGCTCGAGCTGATCGACACCTCCGGAGAGTCGCGCGGCGCGTTCGCGGTCTCCGTCGGCCCGCGCTCGTACCGCCAGTTCAACGACATCTTCAGCCACTTCCAGGCCGGACCGCTGAACGCCGCGATGATCCGCGTGGTGTCGTCGGAGGCGGTGGTCTACGCGTACGCCTCGATCGTCCGCAACGACACCGGCGACGCGACGTTCGTCATGCAGCCGTAATGCAGAGTCGGTGGTGGACAGGCCATCCTGCCGGTCCTCCGTTGCTCCGTCCAGCCGGCACGCTCACGGCGAAGCGCCCGAAAATCCTTTCACAGCGCCGAAAAATGTTTTCGCAGTGCCGGGAAATGCTTTCGAAGCACTGAAAAATGCGCGCATCATGCTCTCCTGATTATCAGGAGGACCGCATGGCCGACACCATTCCGCTGACCAGCGATCGTGGCACGAAGGAACAGCTCGAAGACAAGCTCGCGCTCTGCCTCTCCGGCGGTGGCTATCGCGCGATGATGTTCCACCTCGGCGTGCTGTGGTACCTCAACGACGCGCGCTACCTCCAGAAGCTCGATCGCATTTCCAGCGTGTCGGGCGGCTCGTTGACCGCGGGAGTGCTGGCCATGCGCTGGAACGAGCTGCGTTTTCAGGACGGCATCGCCACGAACTTTCCCGACCTCGTGGTGACGCTCGTCCGGAAGCTGGCCGCCACCACCATCGACGCCGGCTCGATCATCCGCGGCATCCTCACGCCGGGGGTCTCGATCGGCGACCGGATCATCAAGCGCTATCGCGACGTCGCGTTCGGCGACGCGCAGCTCTCGCAGTTCCCTGACCATCCGGTCTTCGTCATCAACGCCAGCAACGTGCAGACCGGGGCGCTGTTCCGCTTCACGAAGAAATTCATCGCCGACTGGCGGATCGGCGTGATTCAGAATCCGAAACGGAGCATCGCCGAGGCGGTGGCCGCGTCGTCCGCGTTCCCGCCGGTGCTGTCGCCGGCGATGCTGCGGTTCCGGCACGAGGAGTGGTCGGAGCTGAACGCGGCCGAAGCGGGCAAGAAGCCGTTCACGGAAAAGGTCGTGCTCACGGACGGCGGCGTGTACGACAACATGGGACTGGAGAACCCGTGGAAAAAGTGCAAGCGGCTGATCGTCAGCGACGCGGGGTCGCAGTTCCAGCCGGAAGCAGACCAGCACTTCGACTTCGCGCGTCACAGCATCCGCGTCAACTCCCTGATCGACAACCAGGTGCGCAGCCTCCGGCGGCGGCAGGTGGTCGCGGCCTTTGACAAGAAAACGGAGCTCGGCCGGAACGATCCGCACAGCGGTGTCTTCTTCGCGATGTGGACGCCCGCGTCGAAGTTCACCACCAGTTCGCTGCAGTTCGATGAGAACCGCGGCCTCGACCTCGCGAAAACGCCGACGCGCCTCGCCGAGCTGAAGCCGGAACTGCAGAACCGTCTCATCAACTACGGGTATGCGATGGCGGAGCGCGCCATCCGCACGCATTTCGACAAGGATGCGCTGGCGCCGGTGAAGTTCCCAGCGATGGGCGGCGTGTAAGAGCCTTTGGACTACTGGACGTGCGCTTTCTCTACGCACTGGTCGCCGCGGTTCTGTCGCTCGTCCTCGCGCTCGTCGTCGTGGCGGCGCTGAGTCTCGTGATGCGGGACCGGCCGCTGATGGTGGCGACAGCGGTCTGCTTCACGCTCTTTCCGCTCCTCGCGTTCGTGTGGGTCTATCGGGTCGCTCGCAAGAGCAAAGCCGCGCTGCGTGAGGAAGTGGAAGAGCGCCGCCGGCTCGCCCTCGCGCGCCGTCTGCCAAAGAAGGCGCTGGCCATCGCCGATGGCGGCGAAGGAGTCTGGCTGACCGATCGCTGGCGGGTGACGGGGGGCGCCACGCCGACGATCGAAGTCGTGCAGGACGGCCAGTGGATGACCGTCTTCCAGGCGCGGTTTCATCCCGGCCGCGAGGGGCAATGGGTGCCGGCGCAGATCCGGGAGAGCGGGCGGATCACCAGCACGGAGGAAGGGGAACGTGCGGCATCGTGGGAAGTCCTCGTCTATCGCCCCGGACCGTGGGAAGAGGAGCTCGACGAGCAGGTGCGCGCGGCGGAAGAGGCGGCGCTGGCGCGCGAGCGCGACCGGATGGGGCTGACTTGATCTTGCACCGCTGCCGCGTCGGCGGGGTCGGGCGGCGGAGACGATCGGGGCGATCGGAGCCGCCGCGCACGATCGGCGGCGGCTCCGGGAACGCGATGCCCGTTCAGCTGCAGCTGATGGCGCAAGAATAGTCGGTGACGTTTCCGCCGGAGTCCGCGTTGCAGTAGTGGATGCCCTTGCTGGTGCAGTCGCCTGATCCGGAGAGCGTCATGACCCCTGCCTTCTGGCTGCACCATGCCTGAAGCTCGCGGATCTGGCCATTGCTGCATCCGCCAACACTCTCGACCTCGATGGCCTCGTAGAACGACGACGTGTCGTAGCCTTCGTAGCTCGCGTAGTCATCCAGGAGCAGCGTGGCCAGTGGATCCGGATCCGCGCCCCAGGATGGGTTCTCGGCAGCGAGAACGGGGGACGCGCAGAGTGCGAGAAGACACAAGACGAGAATGAGACGGGTCGGTTTCATCGACTTCCTCCTGGTTCGACGACGTGGATGGGAGAACGGCAGTCCGGCTTCACGGATGCATGGACGTGTGTACATATATTTTCCGACGTCCGGTAGATGCATTGCAAGCCCCGCCGAACGAGAATGGGGGCCGAGGAGACGTTCATGAACGCAGCGAGGGCCGTTTTCTGTCTTGGATTCCTGTGCGGATCGCCGTTCCTGCTGTTCGCGGCGGGCACCGCGAAACCGTCTCCGGTCGTGGCCACGGTTGGCGGGGTGAACATCACCCGCGGCGAGATCGAGGCGGAGGCGGCCGCGGCGCTCGAGGAGCTCGAAGAACAGAAGAGACGGATCGTGGCCGAGACGCTGGACCGCATCGTCGAGCAACGGGTTCTGGAGCTCGAAGCCAGAAAGCAGGGCGTCTCGATTCAGGCGCTGCTCGATCGCGAGGTGAACGCCAGGCAGGTCGCTCCGGACGATGAGGAGATCGCCGCGTTTTACGAGGAGAACCGGGCGGGGATCAAGAAACCGAAAGCAGAGGCGGTGGAGCTGATTCGCCAGCATCTCGTGCGCGAACGGCGGGACGAGGCCCGCGTTCTGTACCTGGAGGAGCTGCGGAAAGCGCACGGCGTGCGGAACCATCTCCAGCAGGAGCGCGAAGCCGCCGAGCTGCGGCGCGCCCCCGCGCTGCGCGCCATCGTGGAGCGCCCCGGCGTGCCCACCTTCGGGCCCGCCGCGGCACCGGTGACGATCGTGGAGTTCTCCGACTTTCAGTGCACGTTCTGCACGCGCTTCAATCCGACCGTGCGGCGTTTGCGCAAAACCTACGGCGACGACATCCGCCTGCTGTTCCGGCACTACCCTCTCACGCAGATCCACCCGCAGGCAGCCAGGGCGGCCGAGGCCTCGCTCTGCGCGCACGACCAGGGCAGATTCTGGGAGATGCACGACGCCATGTTCGCCGAGCAGAAGCGGCTCGACGTTCCGGACCTGAAAGAGAAGGCCGGACGCCTGGGCCTGAACGTGGACGCCTTCGCGACCTGCCTCGACTCCGGCAAATACGCGGCGCGGGTGCAGGAAGACCTCGAAGCCGGCAATGCCGCCGGCGTGAAAGGGACACCGACGCTGTTCATCAACGGCCGCGTGATCCCGGGCGCGCTCCCCTACCCGGCCGTGGCGAGAATCATCGACCAGGAGCTCGCGAGGGCGAAGGCGGTCGCGAACAAACGCAAATGATCCGTACCGCTTCGGTCGACGACCTGCCTGCGCTGCGGGAGTTGTTCGCGCGCGGAAACGAGGCGCCGTACGACCTCGCCCGCGTGGCGGAGGAGAAATGCTTCGGCGCGGGGATCTGGGGAAAACCGGTCGTGCGCGTGTACGGCAACCGCGAAGGCGCGGTGGTGACGTGCGGCAAGTACGTGCGCGTGCTCGTCGTCGATCGCGATGCGCGCGGGCGCGGAATCGGGTCCGCGTTGCTCGCGGACGCCGAGGCGCGCGGTGCGAGCGTAATCGGGGCGGAGGCGGGGAACTACTTCGTGCCGGGCGTGCCGGAGGCGCTGGCGGGATTTTTCGGGAAGCGCGGGTATGTGCAGACCGCGGAGACCTGGAACCTCTCGGCGAGCGTCACCGCCCCTCACCCCGGCCCTCTCCCCGCTCGGGCGGAGCGAGGGGACTCGGAGCGCGTCCTTTCCTTCATCGACGAACACTTCGGGCGCATCTGGCGGTTCGAGGCGGCCAGGGCATTCGAGCGCGACGAGCCGACGATGTTCGTCACCGAGGAACGGGGCGAGCTGACCGGGTTCGCGGCGCACGACGTCAACAATCGCGGGCTCGGCTTCTTCGGACCGACCGGCGTGCGCAGGGACATGCGCGGCCGCGGGCTCGGCTGCGCGCTGCTGCTCGCCTCCCTCGGCGACCTTGGCCGGCTGGGCTACGAGCGGGCCGTCATTCCGTGGACCGACGCGCTCGACTTCTACCGCAAATGCTGCGGGGCGGAGCCGGCGCATCGCTTCATAACTTTTGCATTAGACTCCGCCCGGTGAAGAAAACCGCATCGAAAAGCTCGCTCCGGCCGCGGGGAAAGCGGCGGCAGCACTTCCTTCCGCTAGCCATCGGGCGGAGCGGCGGCGTCGTCCTGGCCGCGCTCGCGCTCTGGTTCTTCAAGAAGCAGGCGGACCAGGTCGTCGAAGGGCACGCCGACAAGCTGGACGAGGCCATCATGGAGAGCGTCCATCGCATCGACAACCTGCCGATGCACCGCGCCATGGACGCCGTCACGCAGCTCGGCTCGCACGTGGCCATCGGCACCGCGGCCGGCCTGACCGCGATCATGATGCTGCGCCGCGGGCGCAGGCACGACGCCTGGACCGTGGTCGTCTCCACCACCGGCGCGATGGCCATCAACACCATCCTCAAGAACATCTTCCGCCGCCAGCGGCCCATCGAGATGGCGCGGCGCATCAAGCTGCCGAAGTCGCACAGCTTCCCCAGCGGGCACTCGCTCCTCTCCGCCGCAACCTATCCGATCGTGGCCCACCACCTCGTCGAGAACCACTCGCTCCCCGTGCAGGCCGTGGCGCATTCGCTGGCGGGCATGATCATCATCAGCGTCGGGTTCTCACGGGTCTACTTCGGCGTGCACTTCCCGTCCGACGTCCTGGGCGGGTTCGCCGCCGGATTCGGCTGGCTCGGGCTGACGTCGCTCATGCACACGGCCGCCGAAGCGACCGACCTCGTCGACTGAAGTGCTGGGTGCTGAGTGCTGGGTGCTGAGTCCGCTCACCCAGCACTCAGCACTCAGCACTCAGCACTAAGGAACTGACATGTCATCTGTTGCATACGGCGCAAACATCGCCTTCATTGAAGAGTTGTACGAGAAGTACCGCACCGACCCCACCTCGGTGAGCGCGAGCTGGCGGGAGTTCTTCGCCGACTACGACCCGCCCGCCCTCGAAGAAGAAGAGGTCGAAGAGCGCGTGGCCGCGGTAGCCGGCGCAGGTGTGGTGACGACCGGAAATGTGGTGACGGGCTTCAGCCCGTCCCCCCCGGCCGGGCTGAAGCCCGGCACCACATCACCCGGCACCACATCACCCGGCACCACATCACCCGGCCCCACATCCCCCACACCCGCGCCCGCTCGTCCGACGCCGGTGCCGATGCCCGAGGGATCGAAGAGCGTCGCGCTGCGCGGCGCGGCCTCGAAGATCGTCGCGAACATGGAGACGTCGCTGACCGTCCCCACCGCGACCTCCGTGCGCAACATCCCGGTCAAAGTCCTCGAGGAAAACCGGCGCGTCATCAACCTCCACCTGGCCCTGAGCGGGCAGAGCAAGGCGTCGTTCACGCACATCATCGCGTGGGCCATCGTCCGCGCGCTGAAAGACCAGCCGCGCATGAACTCCTCCTTCGTGGTGCAGGACGGCACTCCGACGCGCATCGACCGCGAGGACGTGAACATCGGCCTGGCCATCGACATCGAGAAGAAAGACGGCTCGCGCTCGCTGCTCGTGCCGAACATCAAGCGGGCGAACACGCTCGACTTCGCGCAGTTCCTCAAGGCCTACAACGACGTCGTGCGCAAGGCGCGCAACAACACGCTCGAGATCTCCGACTTCGAAGGCACCACCATCTCGCTCACCAACCCCGGCACCATCGGCACCGTCGCCTCCGTGCCGCGGCTCATGGCCTCGCAGGGCACCATCATCGCCACCGGACAGATCGACTACTCCGCCGAATACTCGGCCAGCGATCCCTCGGTGCTCGCCGACCTCGGGATCTCCAAGGTCATGACCATGACCAGCACCTACGACCACCGCATCATCCAGGGTGCGGAGTCGGGTGCGTTCCTCGCCCGCGTGCACGAGCTGCTCATCGGCGCGGACGGCTTCTACGACGCCATCTACCGCGACCTGCGCATCCCGTACGCGCCGGTGCGCTGGGCCAAGGACCGCCACCGCCTGCACCTCGGCACCACCGACCTCGACTCCATCATCGCGCGCGAGGCCTCCTCGCTGCAGATGATCAACGCCTACCGCGTGCGCGGGCATCTCCTGGCCGACCTCGATCCGCTCGAGTACAAGGTGGCCTCGTATCCCGAGCTGGACATGGAGTTCTACGGCTTCACGCTGTGGGACCTCGACCGCGAGTTCGTCTGCGGCGGCCTGTGCGGACACCAGCAGGCCAAACTGCGCGACATCCTCGACACGCTGCGCGAGACCTACTGCGGCAAGCTCGGCCCCGAGTACATGCACATCCAGGAGACGGTGCAGAAGCGCTGGCTCCAGGACCGGATGGAGCCGACGAAGAACAAGCAGCCGCTCGACGGCACGACCAAGCGCCGCATCCTCCAGAAGCTCAACGACGCCGAGGCCTTCGAGCGCTTCCTGCACACGAAGTACGTCGGCCACAAGCGCTTCTCGCTCGAAGGCGCCGAGTCGCTGATCCCGATGCTCGACTACCTCTTCAACGAGGCCGCCGGCGACGGCGTGGTCGAGGGCGTGATCGGCATGGCCCACCGCGGCCGCCTGAACGTCCTCGCCAACACGCTCGGCAAGTCGTACGAGCAGATCTTCCGCGAGTTCGAAGGGGACATCGACCCGAACTCCCGCGAGGGGTCGGGCGACGTGAAGTACCACCTCGGCGCGGAAGGCACGTACGAAGGCCCGACCGGCGCGAGGATGAAGCTGTCGCTCGCGTCGAACCCGTCGCACCTCGAGGCGGTCGATCCGATCGTCGAAGGAATGGCGCGCGCGAAGCAGAAGCTGATCGGCGACAGGAACCGCTCGCTGGTCATCCCCGTGCTGCTGCACGGCGACGCGGCGTTCGCCGGACAGGGCGTCGTGGCCGAGACGCTCAACCTCTCGCAGCTCAAGGGCTACCGCACCGGCGGCACGGTGCACATCGTCATCAACAACCAGATCGGCTTCACCACCGGTCCCGAGTCGGCCCGCTCCTCGGTGTACGCGACCGACGTCGCCAAGATGGTGCAGGCGCCGATCTTCCACGTGAACGGCGACGACCCGGAGGCGTGCATCCGCGCGATGAAGCTCGCGTACGACTTCCGCCAGCAGTTCCACAAGGACGTGGTCATCGACCTGGTCTGCTACCGCCGCCACGGCCACAACGAGGGCGACGAGCCGTCGTTCACGCAGCCGAAGATGTACAAGATGATCAAGGAGCACCGCTCGGTGCGGAAGATCTACACCGAACAGCTCCTCCGCAAAGGCGACATCGACCCGAAGGAAGCGGAGGAGTGGCTCGATCACTACCAGGGCAAGCTGCAGGAAGCGTTCGAACGGACGCAGGAGCAGGAAGCGCCGCACTCGGATCGCGACCCGCTCTGGACCGACGAGGACGTGACCGGCTACCAGAAGGAGCCGTCGCCCGACACGTCGATCGAGCCGGAGATCCTCGGCCGCGTGCGCAATGCACTGGCCACGCTGCCCGAGGGCTTCACGCCGCATCCGAAGCTGAAGCCGGTGCTGGCGAAACGCGCGGCGATGGCGGACGGCAAGGAGCTGCTCGACTGGGGCGCGGCGGAGCAGATCGCCTTCGGCGCGCTGCTCGTCGACGGCTTCCGCGTGCGCCTCTCCGGACAGGACGTCGGCCGCGGCACGTTCTCGCACCGCCACGCCATCGTGCATGACAACGTGACCGGCGAAGGGTACGTGCCGCTGAACGCGCTCGCGCACTCGAAGCAGTCGCCCGTGGCCGATCCGGTGGTGATGGACAACGCGCTCTCGCAGGAGATCAACGAGCCGGATGCCGAGGTCAGTTTCTCGGTCTACGACTCGCTGCTGTCCGAGTACGGCGTGCTCGGATTCGAGTACGGCTACTCGGTCGCGAACAGCGACGCGCTGGTGCTGTGGGAAGCGCAGTTCGGCGACT
>DASUSL010000316.1:0-22760 GCA_036375135.1 Thermoanaerobaculia bacterium
TCATCGCCCAGCCGACATGAACGAGCCGCCGCAATTCGCCCGCTTCATGAGCGGATCGCGGCCGATCGACCTGGACGGCATCGAGTGGGATGCGATCGCTGCCCATCCACTTCCCGACGATGTCCTGAACCCCCCCCAGGACAGGCAGGATTGCCTGTCCTCCACTGCGCGGAACTTCTGGCACGGTTCATTCGTTCACAAGGCAGCAGATGCGCACGAAGTCTCTTTTACGCACGGTGCTCGAGCCGCTGGCGGTGGCGATCGCCCTGGCCGTGCTCGCGCGCGCGGCGGTGCACATCTACTCCATCCCCTCGCGCTCGATGGCGCCGACGCTCGAGACCGGCGACCAGATCGTCGTCACGCGCTACTTCCGGTCGCATCCGGAGCGCGGGCACGTGATCGTCTTCCGGCGGGGCGAGGAGCTGATGGTCAAGCGCGTCATCGCCGTCCCGGGCGACCTCATCGACAGCCGCCTCGGCCGCGTCCGCATCGGCGGCCATACCCTCCCCGAGCCGTACGTCCTGCGCACCGCCGCCACCGGCGCGATCGACTCGCAGATTGTCCCCGCCGAGAGCTACTACGTCCTCGGCGACAACCGCGACGACTCCCTCGACAGCCGCTCCTGGGGCTTCGTGCCGCGGACGTCGGTCGTGGGGCGCGCGCGGCTGGTGCTCTGGTCCGCGGACATGCTCGACGCGGGACGCGCTTCAGCCCGTCCCTCCCAACCGCCATCCGGAGCTCCACCAAAGCGGACCCGTCTCTTCAAATGGATCGAGTGACCTGCTAATCTCCCGGCAATTCGGGAGGTCACATGTCACGAAATCGCCGGGAGCGTGGTGAAGGTCAGTTCGGGTGTCTCGTCGGTCTCGTCGTGCTGCTCATCGCGGGTCTGATCGCCTACCGCCTGATCCCCGTGAAAGTGCGCGCCGCGGAGCTGCGCGATACGGTCGTCGACGAGTCGAAATCGGCCGGCCAGCACAGCGACAAGCAGATCAAGGAATCGATCCTGCACAAGGCCAAGCAGCTCGAGCTGCCGGTGAACGAGCAGGACGTCTCGGTCAAGCGGTCGGCGAGCTACATCCGCGTCCACGTGAAGTACACCGTCCCCGTCGAGTTCCCGGGCTATACGTACAAATGGAACTTCGAGCACAAATACGAGAATCCGGTCTTCTGACATGAGCGTAAAAATCACGATTCGCAACAACGGTCCGCTGGTCGTCGAAGGGGACTTCACCCTCGTCGACCACGAAGGAAACGAAGTTCCCCTGACGAAGCGCGCCCTCTGCCGCTGCGGCGGCTCCACCACGAAGCCGTTCTGCGACGGCACTCACTCGAAGATCGGATTTCAGGGCGCCAGCGCGGCGGTCGAAAAGTCCGAGTCCCAGAGCTGAAGATCGTCGTCGTCCAGCTCGAAGACCACCGTCTCCCACCCGGTCACATGCGCCAGCGGCGACTGCGGCCGCGGCGGCGATTCTTCATCGGTCACGAATTCCGGCAGGTTGTTCATGGCCGGACCTCTGTTCATGCCACGTTCCGCCCGGGCGTAGAGAGGGAAGCGCGGAAAGCGCGTCAAAATCCTTTGCGCACCAGCACTTCGTCGAGCGATTTCTTCGTCAGCTCCGGCACGGTGCACTCCGCGGCCGGATAGCCGACCGGGATCAGCAGGTAAGCCTTCTCGTTCTTCGGGCGGCCGAGGATTTCACGGAGGAAGCCCATCGGACTGGGCGTGTGGGTGAGGGTGGCCAGGCCGGCGGCGTTGAGCGCGGCCAGGAGAAAGCCGCAGGCGATGCCGACGGACTCGTTCACGTAGTAGTGCGTGACGCGACGGCCGTCCGCGTCGAGGCCGTAGTCTTCCTTGAAGACGACGATCAGCAGCGGCGCGATCTCGAGGAACTCCTTGTGCCAGTCGGTCTGCAGCGGCGCGAGCACGCGCAGCCACTCGTCGGTCATGCGCCCGTGGTAGTTCTCGTACTCTTCTTTTTCCGCGGCGATGCGGATCTCGCGCTTGATGGCCGGATCGCGCACGGCGACGAACTTCCACGGCTGCATGTTCGCGCCCGAGGGGGCGAGCGACGCCGCCTCGATGGCCAGCTCGATCACCTCGTCGGGCACCGGATCGGACGAGAAGTCGCGCACGGTGCGGCGCAGGCGCACGGTCTCGAGGAACGCGCGCGCGGCGGTGATCATCTCCTCGGGCGGCATGCGCTCGCGGCGATACGGGATCACAGCCACGGCACCACCATCCCGGCCAGCATCCAGGCGCAGATGAGCTCCATCGCCACCGCGGGGATCAGTGGAGGCCAGGCAATCCTGCCTGGCCCGCCGGACAGGCGCGATCGCCTGTCCCCCACCGCGCGGACGATCTTCACGAGACCGCCCACCGTTCCCACGAACAGGATGACGACCACGAGCCAGAACAACCACGGCGGCACGCGGTCGAAGAGCGGGTAAATCGAGAGATAGAGCAGCGCGAGGAGGAAGGCGATGAGTGGCGGGAGGGCGGCCGCGCGCATGCGCGCAGCCGCGTCATCGATCTCGAGAGACTCGAACAACTAGCCCGCGGCAGCGGCGCGCGCGGCGCCGTGCGCGTCCTCCCACTCCATCTCCTCACTGCTGAAGAAGGAGGCGCGCGTCTTCTTGTACTCCTTCGTCGGGAAGAGGGCCTGCTTCTGCCGGAGGTTCGTGTCCGCCGCGAGGTCGTTGATCACCGACTCGCACTCGTCCACCGACCGCGCGTGCACGGTCGTGTAGACGTTGTACGGCCAGTCGTCGAAGACGGGACGGAGATAGCAGTGCGACACGGCGCGATGCTGCGCGAGCTTCGCCGCATAGTCGTCGACGGCGTCCTGCGGCACGACCCACACGCCCATGGCGCTGGCCACGAAGCCCGACTTGCGCGAGGCCACGCTGGCGCAGATGCGGCGGATCTGTCCGCGCTTCTGCAGGGTGCGCGCGGCGGCGAGCAGCTCGTCGGCGGCGATGCCGCTGTTGCGCGCCAGCACGTCGAAGGGACGCGGCTGCAGCGGCAGGTCGCGCTGCAGCAGGCGCACGGCCTCGAGCTCGAGCGGCGTGAGCGGCGTGTAGTCGGCGTGCGCGCCGTCGTGCGACTCGCCGTCGACGCTGCTGGTCTTGTACAGCTTCAGCGTCGGCAGCGCGCGCACGGCCTCGCAGTCGGCGGCGCGCCCGAGGATGTCGATGGTCTGCTCGAGCCCCACCTTCGACTGCGGCGAGACGAAGAGCGTGAACCAGAGATTGAGATCGTTGTTGCGGCGGTAGTTCTGCGTGACGCCGGGATGCGCGTTGATCACCGCGGCCGCCTCGTCGATGCGCGACGGCGCGACGCGCGCGGCCACGAGACAGGTGCGATAGCCGAGGGCGCGCGGATCGAACAGCGCGGCCAGCGACCGCACGGCGCCGTCGCGGCGCAGCCGCTCGGTGCGCTTGATCACTTCCTTCTCGGACATGTCGAGCTGCTGTCCGATCACGGCGTACGGCGTGGAAACGAGCGGAATCTCGGCCTGCAGAGCACCCACCAGCTCCCGATCCCGTTGATCCATTTCCTGCATTTCACCCTCGGTGTCGCTGAGATTCCCTTGGGTCGGAGAAGAGGCTCAATTGTAGCGAAGTTTGGGGAAGTCCATCGCGCCGATGTGCTCGCCGCGCGCGATCTGCTCACGATGTTGTGCACCGCGCGTCATCGCGTCGTTCCGGTCGACGCCGGCGTAATCCGCGGGCACGCGCGAGAGCTTCTCCAGCGCCGCGTCGAAGAGGCGGATGCCGCCGGAGTAGGTGCCGCGCTGCACGTGGTGATACGCGGCAGCGAGTTGAATGAGGCCCTGGAGGAAGAGCTTCTCATCGCCCTCGGCAACGAGCCAGTCGCGCTCCCACGCTTCGTGCGCGTGCCAGAACTTCTGGTCGTTGAAGAGGGCGATGCCTTCGGCGAGATTCGTTGTCATCCTGAGCCGCGCAGACGGCGAAGGACCCCCTGCAACAGGCGCGGCTCGTTCGTTTCAGCGGGGGATCCTTCGCCGTCTACGCGGCTCAGGATGACAGATCAGTCGTCGGCCCGCGTTCCTTTTCGCAGCACGCCGCAGATCGCGGAGGTGAAGTCCATCGTCGATCCCTGGCCGCCGATGTCGCCGGTGCGGTGCTCCGGACCCATGCCCAGCACCTTCGTGATCGCGTCCTGGATGCGCTTGGCGGGGCCCATCTCGCCGATGTGCTGCAGCATCAGCACGGCCGACTGCAGCAGCGCGAGCGGGTTCGCTTTGTTCTGTCCGGCGATGTCGGGCGCGCTGCCATGCACGGCCTCGAAGACCGCGCCGGCCTCGCCGATGTTCGCGCCGGCCACGACGCCGAGGCCGCCCACGAGACCCGCGGTGAGATCGGAGACGATGTCGCCGTAGAGGTTCTCCAGCAGCAGGATGTCGAACTGGTTCGGGTTCGTGACGAGCTGCATGCAGAGGTTGTCGACGATCTTGTCGTCGGCCTCGATGTTCGGATAGTCCTTCGCCACCTTGCGGAAGCACTCCAGGAAGAGGCCGTCCGAGAGCTTCATGATGTTGGCCTTGTGCACCGCGGTGACGCGCTTGCGCCCGTGCAGGCGCGCGTATTCGAACGCGAACTTGGCGATGCGCGTGGAGGCCTTCTCGGTGATGATCTTGATCGACTCGACGACGCCCGGCACGACCTCGTGCTCGAGGCCGCTGTAGAGGTCTTCCGTGTTCTCGCGCACGACCACCAGGTCGACTTCCTCGTAGCGCGTGATGATGTTCGGCATCGACTTCACGGGACGGAGGTTCGCGTAGAGGTCGAGCGTCTTGCGCAGGCGGACGTTGATCGAGGCGAAGCCCGTTCCGACCGGAGTGGTGACCGGACCCTTGAGCGCGACTTTGTTGCGCAGGATGGAGTCGAGGACGTCCTGCGGCAGCGGATCGCCGAAGCGCGAGATGGCCTCGGCACCGACGAAGAACTTCTCCCACTCCACGTCCACGCCGGAGCATTCGATGATCTGCACCACCGCGGCGGTGACCTCGGGTCCGATGCCGTCGCCGGGAAGAAGGGTGATCTTATGTTTTGCCATCAGCTACCTCGGAGTTCAATTTCTGTGCGCGATCTCTCGCGGCCTGCGGATCGAATGCGAGCGGGAAGATATCGCGAAGGAGGGCGTATTCGGGGAGCTCGTCGATGCAGCGCTCGATGCTCTCCAGCGCCGAGGGGATGAACTCGAGATAGTGCATCCGCCCGCGGGTGATGGGCTGCTTCGAGAACGTCCCCAGGATCTTGATCGAGCGCTGCAGGAGCGTCTCGAAGTAGCGGCGGCGCACGTCGCCCGTGGCCCCGGTGACCGTCGCGTAATGCTCGAGCAGGTCGAGCTCCGCCTCGTCGCCGATGATGCGCGCTACGCCGCGGTCGCGGAGCAGCGAGGCCAGGTCGTAGAGGTCCGGCCCCAGGCGCAGGTCCTGATAATCGATCAGGTATAACGTGTCATTTTGTACGTGAATATTCTGGCCGTGAAAATCACGATGACATAGTACGTACGGATGTTGCGCGACATCATCGGCGATCTTTTTCAGGAACGGTTTCAGCGCCTGGCCGTCGCCCTCCATGAGCAGCTCGACGTAGTACTCGCGCGCCATCTCCAGTTCGTTGAAGAAGAACTGGGCGGTGAATGCGGCGTTCAGGCCGCGGTCGGGCGCGTGCTGGAACGCGGCCAGGAGGTCGATGGCCGCGCGATAGAGACGCAGCCCCTCCTCGCGGTCCTCGTGCAGGGCGGCGAAGAGCGTGCGGTCCCCGGCGTCGTGCTGGAGCACGGCCATCTCGCACGCATGGAGGATGGCCGGGACGCGCGCGTGCGGCGCGACGGCTTCCGTCGCGCCGAGGTAGCGCTCGAGCTGCGCGCGCACCTCCTCGGGGTACCAGGTGAGCATGTACGTGCGTCCGTCCGCGGCGGTGACGCGGTAGTACGCGCGGACGGACGCGTCGCCGAGCAGCGGCTGCGCGCTCCAGCCGCGGCCGAGCCACTGGTCGAGATACGGCGCTGCTTCAGCGGGAACGTTCAACTTACTTCGGCGCCGCGCCCTGCTCCTCCGCACCGGCGGCGTCGCGGATGACGACCTTGGTGATGGTCACGGGCTCGTTCGGACGGTCGTTCGCGCCGCGCGGAGCCTTGACGATCGCGTCCGCCACCTCCATCCCCTGCGTGACCTGGCCGAACACCGAGTACTGCCGGTCGAGGAACGTCGAGTCGGCCACGACGATGAAGAACTGCGACGAGGCGCTGTTCGGGCTCTGCGCGCGGGCCATCGAGACGATGCCGCGCTTGTGCGAGACGGAGTTGAACTCGGCGTTCACGTGCTTGTCCGAGCCGCCCGTGCCCCAGGTGTTCGGGTTGCCCGACTTCGTGTTCGGGTCGCCGCCCTGGATCATGAAGCCGGGGATGACGCGGTGGAACTTCGTCCCGTCGTAGAAGCCCTTCCCCGCGAGATCGAGGAAGTTCTTCACGTGGTTCGGGGCCACGTCGGGGAAGAAGCGGATGTTGATCTGTCCCGCGGTCGTGTGCAGCTCGGCAACTTTGTTGTCGTATTCGCTCATTGGTTTTCACCCGGTTTCTGTTTCTCTGCTTCGGTGGCATCGCGCACGACGACCTTGGTGATCGCCACCGGCTCGATGGGGGTCTCGCCGCGCGTCGGCGCGTTCACGATCTTGTCGACCACGTCCATGCCCTGCGTGACCTCGCCGAAGACCGTGTACTGGTTGTCGAGCGAGGGGACGTCGGCCACGCAGATGAAGAACTGCGAGGAGGCGCTGTCGGGATGGCCGGAACGGGCCATGGAGAGGATGCCGCGCGTGTGCTTGCGGCTGTTGAACTCCGCGTTCACGTTCTTCCCCGAGCCGCCCGTGCCCCAGAGGGACGGGTCGCCGGACTTCGTGTTCGGGTCGCCGCCCTGGATGACGAAGCCGGGGATGACGCGATGGAACTTCGTGCCGACGTAGAAGCCGCTCTCGGAGAGGTCGATGAAGTTGCGGACGTGGTTCGGGGCCAGGTCGGGGAAGAAGCGGATGTTGATCTGCCCCGCCGCCGTGTGCAGTTCGGCGATCTTGTTCTCGTACGCGCTCATCGGTTTCTCCGCGGGCGCGGCCGGGGCGGACGTCATCGGCGCGCCGGTCCCGGTGCCGGTGGCGGTCTCGGATGCGTTGGTCGAGGCGGAGTCTGTTTGCTCCGTCGCGCTGTCGCCGCCGTTCTGCGAACAGGCCGCGAGCGCGAGGATCAGGACGCCGTAGAAGAATGCTTTCAAATTCGAACCTCCCATCGAGTGGAAGACAGACAATCCTGTCTGTCCGGGGACAGGCGGGATTGCCTGTCCTCCACGGGCGCGAATGCTAGCAAACCTAGCGCCGTGACACGACCGTGGGCGCAACCGGCCCGGTCGAGATGCGGATATCGCCGTCCGTGGCCTGCAGCACGATCTTCTCGCCGCCGCCGTTGAGCTTGCCCGTGGCGTGGATGCGCGTCTTCCCTCCCACCTGCTCGCGGCTGACGGAGAGGCCGGGGATGTCGGAGAGGAACTGGTCGGCGTTGGGGTCGGACGTGAGGATCGTCGCCTCGATCTCCGCCCCGAACTGCGGCGAGACGTTGAGGGTGATGTTTCCCTTCGACGTCTTGGCGTCGACTTTCTGCGTGCGCGTGGTCGCGTCGACGGCGATGGCGATGTCGCCCGACTCGGTGGTCGCCTCGACGGACGCGGCCGCCTGGCGCACGTGGATGTCGCCGCCGCCGGAGTAGAGCCGCGTCGGCCCGCTCGTGTAGAGCAGGCGGATCGTGCCGCCGTTGGTCTGGATCGCGCCACCGCGGCGCGCCGAGTCGATCAGGATGTCGCCCGCGCGCGTGGAGGCGTCGATGGGGCCGCCGATCTCGCCGAACTGCAGCGGGCCGCCGCGCGAGTGCACCTTCGCCGCGCCGCCGGTGGAGCCGAGCTGCACCTCGCCGGCGCCGGTGAAGATGTCGACCTTGCCCGTCACTTCCTGCACCAGCACGTCGCCGAGGGTCGTGCGGAAGGTGAAGTCGCCGACGATGCGCTGCTGCTGCGGCGAGCTGCCGCTGCGGCGGACCGGCATCGGCGTCGGCTTGGCGCCTTTCACCGTCTGCGCCAGTCGCACCGGCACGCCGCCGGCGTAGACCTGCACGTTGCCCATCAGCGACAGGGTGCGCAGCGTCGGGCCGCCCGGCGCGTTGACCGTGCCGGTGAAAGTGTTGTTGATGAACGCGCCGCGCGCTGGAAAGTGCGTGCGGATGTCGCCCTTGACCGTCTCCGCGACCCAGCGGAACCCGGCCGCGCGCGGCACGGTGGCGGTGATGTCGCCGTTCACGCTCGTCAGCAGCACGTTGCCGCGCAGCGCCGGAGCGATGAAGAAGATCGAGCCGTTCACGCTTTCGGCGATGGCCGGTCCGATCACGTCCTCGAGGATGATCTGCCCGTTGAAGTTCTTCGCCTGCACGCCGCCGCGCACGCCGCTGATGCGGATGTGATCGCCGGTGGTGGTGATGACTTTCACCGACGCGCCGCGCGGGACGCGGATGTTCCACGCCACCGCGGCCTGCCACTCCTTCGTGGCGCCGGGAACGATGGTCATGCGCAGCGTGCGCGTCTGCTCGTTGCCGCCGATCATGAGCTGCGTCAGCCGGCGCCCTTCCTCGACCGCCTCGAGGTCCGCACCGTCGACGCGCTTGAAGATCATCGCCTCGATCCCCGGCGTGTCCTTGACGGTGATGACCACGTTCCCCGACGGATTGTCGAGAATCAACGTGCCGTTCGGCACCAGCGTGAAGGTCTGGTCGGAGTTGAACGTACGCGACACCGTCGGCGCCGCGAGTGCGGCCACGCCGGTGAGGAGGACGATCGCTGCTGTGAGGACGCGGGTCATCATCGTCAGGGCTTGATGTTGCTCAGGGCCTCCGCCGCTTTGACGCGGACGTAGAGATTCTCGTCGTTCTGATTGGCCTTCTGCCGCAGCGTGTCGACCATGGACGCATCGAGCACGGTGCCGGTGCGGGTCATGTTCGCCAGCGCCTCGACCGCCTTGATGCGCACGGCCGGATTGGGGTCGCTCTTGAGCGCGTCGATGAGGGCGTCGCGCGTCTGCGAGGCCACGGAAGGCGGCAGCGTGGTCAGCGTCTCGATGGCGCGGATGCGTACGCCCTCGTGCTGCTCGTCGTTGCGCAGCACCTTGGCCAGCGAGCGGGCGATCTCCGGATCGGCGTACGCCGGATCGGAGTACGTCTGGCGCACCCACTCCAGCGTGTCGTTGCGCGGCGTGCCGGCCTTGTCGTGCTCGAGGATGTACGACAGCAGGCGCACCATGCTCTTGTCGCGCGGGTTGCCGTTGACCGTCCAGCGCGAGGTGACGTCGAACGAGACGGCGATGTCCTGGTCCGTGGCGTCGGCGTCGATGAACTGCAGGTTGGAGATGTTCGGGCGACCCTGGATCTCGGGGCTGAGCGTCTCGGCGTCGAGCACGCGCGTCTCGGCCAGCGAGACGGGCCGCACGTAGCTCGACGGCGCGCGCTCGACGAGGGCCGGCGTCGGCGCGATGGTGGTGTCGACGCGCATCGCGCCGGCGAAGTATCCGCCGCCGACCATGAGCGCTACCGCCGCGGCCTGCGCGACCCACTTGAACGCCGGCTTGCGGTGAAAGGGGACGACGTTCTTCGGCAGCTCGGCAATGAGGCCGGCCCGCTCCAGGAACTTCGCCTTGACGCGCGCCGGGACCTCGACCTCGGGCAGATCACTCATGATCGCCCACGTCTCCCGGTACGCCTCCCACTCCGCGCCGCACAGCGTGCAGCTCTCGATGTGCTGATGCGCCGCCTCCCGCCGCGTCGCATCGAGCGACTCGGTCAGAAGCAGCGGCATGCTCTCGTTCACCGCGTTACATTCACCCATCGGTCCCCTCCGCGCCGGTACGACCGGCAGCGCTGATTGCTGCGCCTCGCGGCACGTTCGCCGCGGCGTCACCAACCGCGGCTTCGAGCGGCGCAGCGCGCCTGACCTCTTCGCGTCGTGCGGTCATCGCGTTACATTCGCCCATCGGTCCCCCCCGCCGGCGGAACCGGCGAGCGTCTTCTTCAACGTTTCCATGGCCCGGAAGACGCGGGTCTTGACCGCGCCCTCCGAACAGCCGGCGATCTGTGCGATCTCGGCGTACGACAAGCCCTGGTACCGCGAGAGCAGGATGGCCTCGCGCTGTTCGGGCGTCAGCGTGGCCAGCGCCTTGCGCACGAGCTGTTCGTTCTCGCGCTGCTCGAGCGTCCGGTCGGGAGCGAGCTCCGGCGACGCCGGGAGCTGCACGAGCACGTCGTCGCTCTCTTTCGATTTGTTGTCCGCTTTTCTCAGGTAATCGCGGCACCAGTTGGCCGTGATCGAAAAGAGCCAGGTGGAGAGTTTCGCGTCTCCATTGAATTGATTCGCATGCTTCAGCATCTTGACAAAGACTTCCTGCGTAGCGTCCTCGGCCGCCTCGGCGTTCTTCAGAAAACGGAACGCGAAGTTGTAGATCCGGCCGCTGTAACGGTCATAGATCTCGGACGCCGGGGAGTAATCGCCGGCCTGAACGATTCGCATCAATTCCTGATCGTTCAGGTGTTTCATCTCCCCTGTTTCTCTGCCTTTGGACGCGGACATGCTGGAAAGGTTACGGATGCCTCACGTCGCTGGAACAAGGGCCGATACCGCTTCATTCGGCTCAGGCCGCTCGAGCTGCACGACCACCAGCGCGAAGAGGTTGAGCATCATGTAGAAGACCTCGGTGTCGCCGAAGTTGAACTCGAAGAGTCCCGCCACGGTGAGACTCACCGCCACCGCCACGCCGATCTCCGCCCACATCCGCCGCGGCCCGCGCCACTCCCGCAGACACTCGCGGAGAAACAACGCCAGCAGAAGGAGATACGCCGCCAGGCCGATGATGCCGCGCTCGGCCCACAGCTGGACGACGTTGTTGTGCAGGTGCGGCGGACGCGGACGCGGCGCGTCGTGCTTCCGATACAGGGCGTAGGCTTCCTTGACATTGGCCGGGCCGACGCCGAGGACCGGATGGTCGCGGATCATCTCCACGCCGGCCTCCAGCATGCGGATGCGGTCGAAGTTCGACGACTGCCTGGTGTCGAACGTCGAGATCAGGCGGCCGAAGAGGTCCAGCGGCATGAAGGTGATGAAGAGGACCAGCACCGGCGCGGCGTAGACCAGCAGCCGCGCCCGCGAGGCCATGACCACCACGAACGCCGCCACGGCCCACCCGAGCCAGACGCTGCGGGTGAAGGTGAGCAGCAGCGTGAGCGACGAGAGGAGGCAGGCCGCCAGCTGCCACCACTTCCGCTGCCGCCAGAAGAGGATGAGCATCGTCAGCGACAACGGCAGCAGCACGCCGGAGTAGGTCATGACGTGCGACGACGGACCGCTGATGCGGTTCTCGAGATCGCGCTGGTCGAGGAAGACGAACTCGATGAGCCCCCAGCACGAGCCGCCGCCGGCCACGATCGCGTACGCGTACACGGCCAGCTCGCGCAGCCGCGGCACCTGGCGGTAGAGCATCACCGCGCAGGGAAAGATCAGCATCTTGAACCAGAGCATCCCCTCGAAGCCCTGATGGATGCGCTTCTCCGCGAAGGCCGCGGAAACGGTGGAGATCAGCCCGTAGACGAAGAGCGGGTAGTAGAGGATGTGAAAGGAGAAGCGCGCCTCACGCCGCGCCAGCGCCCACCCGAGGCAGAAGATGGAGAAGAACGCCGTCAGCTCGAGCAGGGCGATCTTGACGATGAGGAGGATGTGGAGGAGGTAGAGGGTGGTCGCAGCTCTTACGAGAGATGAAGGATGAGCGATGAACGATGAACGTTTCGGCTGTTGCTCATCGCTCATCTCTCATCGTTCATCGCTTATTCTTCGAACGCTTCTTCCACCAGCATGACCGGAATGTCACTCACGATCGGATAGATGCGGCGGCACTTGACGCACTGGAGGCCCTGTTCGACGACGGGCTCCTCTCCGCGAAACTTCTCGCGGAACTTGTCGCGGACCGAGGCGCGGCGCGCTTCGGCGAGGGGGACGAGCTTCACCTCTTCCTTGCAGAGGGGACAAGCTAGAATCTCGAGCAGTTCCTGATCGACGGCCATCGCGCCGGGACTATAACAAATCTTGCGCATCCTCCATCTCGCAGCCGGAAATCGCTGGACCGGCGCCGCCGCCCCTGCCTTCGCCGAGGTGGAGGCGCTGCGCGCCGCCGGCCACGACGCCCACTACGCCTACGTCGGCGGCTACAAGCTGCAGGCGAAGATCGGCCATCACGACTTCGCGCATCCGATCATCGAGAAGGCGCAGAATCCGGTGTCGTTCGTGCGCAGCATCCGCGCGATCGACCGTCTCGTGCACGAGCACGGCTTCGACGTCATCCACGCGCACCTCACGTACGACCACTGGCTGGCGCGGCTCGTCGCGCGCGAACACCCGTCGCTGCGCGTGGCGCGCACGTTCCACGCGCGCCGCGTGCTCCGCAACGATCCGCTCTCCCGCTCGCTCCTTGCCGCCACTCACCACCGCTTCGTGATCAACCGCGCCTTCCACGTACCGCGCGCGGTGTTCACCCCGCCGCCCGTCGATCACCGCCAGTTCCATCCCCACGGTCCGCGCATCGCCGTCGAAGGCCCGCTGGTGACGGTGATCGGCAAGCTTTCCGCGGGCCGCGGCTTCGAGGAGGCGATTCACACGTACGCGGCGCTGCGTCGGCGCGTGGCCTGCCGACTGATGATCATCGGCCACGGCGAGCACCGCCCCGCGCTCGAAGCGCTCGTGAGCTCGCTGAACGTCGACGTGCTCTTCGCCGGCTACCACGAGGACGATCTCGCCGAGCATTACCGCGCCTCCGACGTCCTCCTCTTCACCGCGCGCGGCTCGGACGAAGGGCACCGCGCCGTGCTCGAGGCCATGGCCTGCGGCGTCCCCGTGGCCACGATGCCGATCGAAGGGGTGGACGCGCTCGTGCCGCCCGAGTGGATCGCTCGCTCCTCGGATCCCGAGGCGCTCGCCGACGTCGCCGCGTCCCTGCTCGCGAACAAACCGGCGGGCGTGTACGAACGCTCCCTGCAGTTCGCCTACGAAGCGGCCGCGACCCGCCTGCTGCAAGCGTACGAAACGTAGGGCAGGCTTCAGCCTGCCCGGGACAGGCTGAAGCCTGTCCTACGTCAACGTTCGCAGCACCGCGCGCACGGGACTGCCGTCCGCGCCGGCGAGCCGCAGCGGTAGCGCGATCAGCTCGTAGCGTCCCTCCGCGACGTCGTCCAGTACGAGTCCTTCGAGGTTGGCCATGTCGTGGCGCAGCAGCGCCTGATGCGCTTCCAGCACTTTGTCGTCGAACGGATCGACGCTCGGCGTGTCGATGCCAATGGTGATCACGCCGTGCGCGTGCAGCCAGTCGACAAGCTCGGGCGAGAGCGAGGCGAAGTCTTCGTTGAACCCGCGCGGATCGGGGAACGTCCCGGTGCGCAGCAGCACGCGCTCCGCGATCGGTTTGCCTTCGACGTCGCGTGGCGTGATGCGCCGGCCGCGCGCGCCCATGACGTGCAGCACCACGCACGGGCCGACGTAGTAGTGCAGGCTGCGCTGGGCGATGTCTTCTCCGCTCGCGGAGTAGTGGCTCGGCGCATCCGCGTGCGCGCCGACGTGCACGGTGGTGCGGATGTCGGAGAGGGTGAGGTTCGCACCCGCGGCCATGTCGAGATTCATCGTCCGCGCGTACGGCGTGTCGCCGGGCCAGACGGCGATGCGCTCGTCGATGATTGGCGTGATGTCGATGATCATGCCGAGGCGATGACTTTCAGCTCCACGGCAATCGGCGTCGGCAGCGAGTCGACGCCCACCGTGGTGCGCGTCGGCTGGATCCTGGCGAAGTACTCGCCGTAGACCTTGTTGAACGTGTCGAAGTCGCGCTTCATGTCGGTGAGGTAGACCGCCACGTCGACCACTTTCTCCAGCGAGCTGCCCGCTTCCTCGAGGATCGTCTTCACGTTCTCGATGCAGGCGCGCGTCTGCGCCTCGATGTCGTGAGAGCCGTCAGGGAGGCGGCCCGGAATCTCGCCCGTGCCCGGCTTGCGCGGGCCGATGCCGGAGAGGAAGAGCATGCTGCCGACGCGGCGCGCGTGCGGATACGGGCCGACCGGCTTCGGCGCCTTGTCGGTGCGGATGATGGTGGCGGAGAGGCGATCCCGCCGGTCCTCGACAGGCGGGACTGTCGGTCCTCCACTCTCCTGCGACGACATCTCGCTCTGCTGATGCACGTCCGGTCCCTGTTCGAGCACGTTGTGCGTCTCGAGGCCGGTGCCGCTGGAGCCGGCGAAGGTCGGGATCGGTCCTTCGTCGAACTCCTTCTCCCAGTCGATCTGCTTCCGCTCGTTGGGCGTCAGCTCGACGATGGCGTTGCCCGTGCCCCACACCGGCTGGTAGTCCCACACCTTGCCGTCGTACTTGTTGTGCTCCCCCATCACCGCGCCGAGCCACCAGATGGCCTTGAAGCCCATGTCCGCGTTGGCCTCGCGGGCGAAGTCGCGCGCCACCTGCGCCACGTCCTCGAGCCGTCCCTCGCCGAGCATCTCCAGGATCTTGCGGTTCCACTCGTCGTCTTTCTGCGAGGAGATGCGGTCCTGCGCGGGATCGATGTCCGCGACCTCGTAGCGGTTGGAGAGGTTCGTGACGCAGACGACGATCGTCTTCTTGCCGTACGCCTCGATGGCCGCACGCGCGGCGAAGCCGAGGGCGCGCGTCTCCTCGCGCTCCGCGTAGATGTTGCACGAGACCAGCGAGGCTGGGATGGCGTTGTCGGGATTGAGCAGCTTCAGCGCGACCACGCTCCCGGTATCGATCGGAAAGCCGTGATACGCCACCGTCGCCGCCTGCATCCCATGCTCCTTGCAGATGCGCGCATAGAGCTTCCCGAACTCCGGGTCGACCCGGAACTCGTACGGGATCTCCCCGTACTCGTACCAGTTCTGATCGACCAGCGTCCACGCGGGCTTGGGGTCGATCTGGAACAGATGCCCGATGACGGAGAACCACTGCGTCGAATAGACGAGCATCAGCTCCGCGCCGGACCTGGCGATCTCTTTTCCGACCGCTTCGTACGAACGACGTAGCGAAGCCCAACCCGGATTCTTATCAGGCGCGAGATAAGGATGCGGCTGCCCCGGAACGATGAATGCCTTGTGAATCAAACAGCGGCCCCCTGCGTCGTCGCTTCCGCCTTCAACTGCGGATCCCACCCCACCACCGCGTTCCCTGTCCCGATCACAGTCCAGTAGCCGTACACCTCCGCGGGGTAATCGGGAAAGTCCAAAGCGGACAGCATCCACGCCAGCGAGCCCGCCTTCACCTCACTCACCGCGTGGTCCATGAACTCCGGCAGCACGGCGATCAGCTCTTTCGTGCGCCCTTTGCGCATGAGATCGATGACCTGCATGTCCCACAGGTATCCCGAGTGCTCGTACACGTGCTCGCGCGACATGTCCTCGGGGATCTCCGGCTCGGTGGTGAAGTGGCGGTGGGAGAGCGTGTTCGACGCGAGCAGCACCGCGCGGCGGCCGCTCTTCTCGATGGCCCGCTTCGTGGCCTGACCGAGCTGGATCATCTGCTGCTGCCCCATCTCGTTCGAGAAGTAGTACGGCGAGTTGTTCGAGGAGATGCCGACGATGGGGACGTCCCAGTCGGGATTCATCATGTGGCAGGAGACGATGGTCCCGTAGTCGACGCGGAAATGCGGGTTGCGCATCATCTTCGTGATGAGCCCCATCTCCTTCCCCTCCTCCGCGATCAACTCCGCCAGCTCGACGTCGACCTTCACGTCGTACTGGAAGCGGAAGAGGTTCGGGAAGATCGGATCCACCGACAGGCCGTGGAATTCGGGGAGGCCGAGGAAGTGATGGCCGATCACGGTCTGCCAGTGCGGCGAGTGCACGAGGAAGACGTCCGGCTTCTTGTCGAGGAAGTGTTTGCGCGCGCGCTCGTAGCCCCAGCGCAGCACTTCCCAGCCGCATTCGGACTTCGGCTCGTTGCGCCAGTGGTTATCGCCATAGACGATGTGGGGTGGATGGGGAGCGAGCACGCCGCCGATGATTTCGCCTTTTTTCATGTCGTCACCGATTGAAGGGAACCTCGTTGATCCAGTGGAAGCCGCGGGTCTGCAGCAGAAAGTCGGTCTCCGGCTCGAGGCGCGCCACCGCGTGAATGCGGTCGTTCTCCATCGTGCCGTCGACGATCAGCGTCCGCGGGTCCGGACGCTGGTAACTGAATGAAGCGTTGAACTTTGGATTGTCGCGCCGCTTGAGGACGAACGACTTCTGCGCCTCCTGCAGCGTGATGCCGTAGCGCTCGCGCTTGTCGCTCATGAGCTGCACCGACATCCCCTGCGGGAAGTCGAAGATCATCCGCCGCCAGCGCGTCGCATCGGTGATCAGCGGCGGCCGCTCCACTCCGTTGATCTGCAGCGTGTCGACGCGCCAGATGCCGCGCAGCGGCGAGCGCTTCGCGAGCTGGTCGCGGAATTCGAGTGCCTGCCTGACGAACAGCACGCAGATCGCGACGACGGCCGCCGTGCGGATGGCGATCTTCCACCAGGCCACGCGCGGCACCTGCGGGATCAGCGCGAAGAGGAGACGGCGCGCGTCGTACGCGATGAGGACCAGCGCCTCGAAGAGGAGCAGCGTGGAAAAGATCTTCACCGGCACGTCGTAGCAGAAGTTCAGGACCGCCACGTGCAGCATCACCGCGGCGCTGACGATGGCGCCGATCAGTGCCGTGCGCCGCATCGTCAGCAGGAGGCCGCCGAGCACCTCGCCGGCGCCGGTGAAGATCACGTAAGGGGCGGAGGCGCCCATGAAGGTCCAGAGCAGTCCCATCGGAGAAGCCTGCCCGAACGGCTGCACGAGGCGGTCCAGCGTCGGCGCGGGGAACTGCGTCGGAATGACCTTCGAGAAACCGTAAACCAGCATCACGTAGCCGAGGGCGAAGCGGACGTAGGTGTGCAGAAAGCGGGCGAGGCGCGGGTAGTTCGTGCGGCGGTCCCGGATCGTCCAGGCCAGCGCCGCCACGAGCGCGATGGCGACGAGCAGCGCGAGCTGCGTCCACCCCCAGCTCGTGTCGCCGCTGCCGGTGAACGTGGACGGCGGACTGGCGCCGAAGAGTGCGCGTCCCGCGGGCTGCACGAGCAGGTCCCAACCCTGGCGCGTCCAGCCGTCGAAGTCGACGCCGGGGATGATGTTCAGCGGAAACGGGAAGTTGAAGAGGAGGAGAAAGGAGAAGACGAAGCGGAAGAGAAAGCGATGGAGCGGGCGGGCTGAAGGCCGCGCCACATCAGGCCAGTTTGACGCAGACATTCTTCGCCTCCGTGAAGAACTGGAGCGACTCGAAGCCTCCCTCGCGTCCGACGCCGCTGTCTTTCATCCCGCCGAACGGCACGCGCAGGTCGCGCAGCAGCCAGCAGTTGATCCAGACCGTGCCGGCGTGGAGCTGCGCCGCGACGCGGTGCGCGCGCTGCAGGTCGCGCGTCCAGACCGTCGCCGAGAGACCGTAGCGCGTGGAGTTCGCGAAGCGCACCGCCTCCTCGTCGCCGTCGAACGGCGTGATCGTCACCACCGGGCCGAAGATCTCCTCCTGCAGCACGCGGCAGTCGCAGGTGAGGCCGGTGATCACCGTCGGCTCGACGTAGAAGCCGCGGCGGTCGACGCGGTTGCCGCCCGCGACGATGGTTCCGCCCTCTTCTTTCGCCAGCGCGATGTAGCCCGTGACCTTCTCCAGATGCGCGGCGGAGATCAGCGCGCCGACGTCGGTGTCCGCGTCCATCGGATCGCCGATGCGCAGCGCCTTCGTGGCCGACGCGAAGCGCTCCACGAACTCGTCGTGGATGCGGCGGTCGACGAAGATGCGCGAGCCGCAGAGGCAGATCTCTCCCTGGTTCCAGAAGCTGGAGCGGATCGACGTGGCGATGGCGTCGTCGAGATCGGCGTCGGCGAAGACGAGGTTCGGGTTCTTCCCGCCGAGCTCCAGCGAGAGCTTCTTGAACATCGGCGCCGCCGCGGCCGCGACCTTCGCCCCCGTGACCGTGCCGCCGGTGAAGGAGATCAGCGGGACGTCGGGATGCGCGCAGATCGCGGCGCCCGCCTTCGGCCCGGTCCCGTGGACGACGTTCAGCACGCCCGCGGGCAATCCCGCTTCCAATGACAACTCCGCCAGCCGCTGCGCGGTGAGCGGCGTCAGCTCCGACGGCTTGGCCACGCAGGTGTTGCCGCTGGCCAGCGCCGGCGCGATCTTCCACGACAGCAGATACAGCGGCAGGTTCCACGGCGAGATCAGCCCCGCCACGCCGATCGGCTGCCGCAGCGTGTAATTCAACGCCGTCGCATCCGTGACATGCGCCTCGGACGACTGATGCAGGATGGCCGTCGCGAAGAAGCGAAAGTTCGCCACGGCGCGCGGGATGTCCAGCCGCTTCGCCAGCGAGAGCGGCTTGCCGTTGTCGCGGCTCTCCATGCGTGCCAGCTCGTCGAGGTTCTGTTCGATGAGATCGGCGAGCTTCAGCAGGATGCGCGAGCGCTGCTCGGCCGGCGTGCGGCTCCAGTTTTCGAACGCGGCTTTCGCCGCCTGCACGGCGTCGTCAACGTCCCGACCGTCGGAGTCGGGAATCTCCGCGATGACGTCGCCCGTCGCCGGCTCGATGTCGTCGAACCAGGCGCCGCTGCGTGGCGCGACGAACGCGCCGCCGATGAAGTTGCTCAGTTTATGCCGAGCGGAGCGAGGGATCTCGGACCGCGCAGCCAGCTCCGAGGCGCTCATCGCGGCGCCACCGGAGACCCCTCGCTGGCGCTCGGGACAAAGTCTGCGGGATCGAACTCCCAGCGGTCGATGTCGGGATCCCAAGAGTCCCAAGGAACGATCGTCGCCATCCGTTCCCGCAGATTCGGCGGAATGACTTCCGGGACGATGAACGCCTTCTGGCGCCGCAGCTTGTACGGGTTGCGGAACTCGAAGCCGAGGACGCCGAGGATGTAGCGGGCGATGTACCACGTGGCCTGCGGGTTCCAGCCGTGCGCGATCTTCACCACCACGCCGAGCCCCTCGGGGTACTCCGGATGCTCGATGGAGAGGCCGAGCAGGCCGTCCGCCCCTTCCTTCGCCAGCACGCGGCCGCCGCACGCCTTGAGGATCGTCGAGTCGAGGCGGTTGAAACCGCCGATGAGATCGGGATGCGCGATCATCGCGTCCCAGATCCAGTCCTCGTCTTTCTCCGTGACGAGGTTCGCGAAGAGCTTCGCCAGGTCGGTCACGGTCATGGAGACGGTCGGCAGGCCGCAGCCGTCCTTGGCGATGACGCCCATCTTCCACTCGGGGCCGAGGACCGATTTGATGTAGCCGAGGTACTCCTGGAAGAAGGGATGATGCGGCCAGACGTAGCCGACGCGGCGCCATCCTTTCACGCGGCAGCCGCGCAGGATCGCGGCGTGCTCGCCGGAGCAGCAGTGATACCAGCGGCGCGGGCGGCGCACCTGACGGCCGAACTGCACGAGCGGCACGTCGAGCGGCGCCTGCATCATTCCCCACTCCGCCTCGCGCAGGATCGAGCGCGCGGTGGCGACGTGCTCCGCGTCGCCGTTGTGCGAGGCGACGGAGATGGCCCGCTGTTCCGAGGTCAGCTCGCGGCCGAACTCCTTCGCGAAGACCTTCATCATGATCGGCTTGACCATCGAGCGTCCGTAGACCTCGACGTTGCCGCCGAATGAGTAGAGGAGGTTCTTGCCGGTGACCCAGGAGACCGCGCCGTGGATCGTGTTCTCGGCCACGCCGTTGCGGCGGTACTCGACCAGCGGCTGCCAGTTCGGCATGGCACGCGCGAAATTGGGTGCGGCGGTTTCGTCGAACGCGGTCATGCCTTCCTCATCTGCAGCAGCTCGTTGACGGTCACGAACGTGAAGCCCTTGTTCTTCAGCCCCAGGACGATCACGTCGATGGAGGCGCGGCTGGCCTCGCGGCCGCGGTACCACGGGTGCAGCAGCACGATCGAGCCGCGCTCCGTCTTTTCGATCACGTGGCTCATGATGAGGCTCGGGTTGCCGTCGATCTCCGGATCGCTCTCCGGCTCGACGTCGAATGTCACATGAATGCGACCGTGCTGCCTGAAGTACCACGGCAGCGCAACGAGCTTCTTGCAGTACGGCGCGCGGACGTGGATCGGGCCGCGATGGCCGGCCGTGCGGATGAGCGCATCGGTGCGCTCGAACTCGTCGCGGATGAACCGCGGCGACTTGAAGACCATACGCTGGTGCGAGTACGAATGGTTGCCGAGCTCGTGACCGGCGCGGACGAGCTTCGCCGCCGCTTCCCGGTTCTTCTCGAGGTCCGCGCCGCAGACGAAGAACGTGGCCTTGATCTTGTGCCTGTCGAGCGCGGCCAGGATCTCGTCGACGGCGTCGTTGCGCGGGCCGTCGTCGAACGTCAGCGCCACGACCTTCTGCTCCGTTTCCACGCGCGGGACGATCTCGCCGAAGAGCTGGAACGTGCGGGCGCGGCTGAGCTGCCACGTGCCGTACAGCACGGCGGTCAACAGCAGCAGCGCGAGGGCGAGCTTACGCAAAGCGCGGCGCCACCTTGTTCATGAAATCGTCCATGTTTTTCATGACGCGTTTCGAGTCATGATTATTGAAGTCGAACCAGAGCATGAGCCGGTCCTCGGGGTGGAACCGTTCGCTCATCTGCCTCGTGATCTGCTCCGCGTCGCCGACCAGGGCGTTGTTCGTGGCGCGGCGGACTTTCTCCTCGTCCAGCGTCCCTTCGAGGGCGCGCCAGTAGTTCGACAGGGCGTCCCTCGCCTCGTCCGCGGCCTTCGCGGGCTCGTCGTCGTTGATGAAGACCAGCACCGTGCGCGGCATGAGGCGGCGATGCCACCCACCGCCGTCGGGGTGGTAGTGCGAGGCCATGCGCTCGTTGGTCTTCTCGATCTCGTCGCCCGGCGTGATGGAGAGATTGAAGACGCCGACCGGAAGGATGGTGTTGGCGAAGATCTGCGTGGCGGGATCGTGCGAGCCGATGGAGAGGCGGAGCAGGTCCATGCGCGGCTCCTGCGGCACGATCTTGAGGTTCGGGAACCGCCAGCGCGGCGCGAGCGGGATCTCGTCGGTCGTGTGACCGTACGCGTCGACGGCGCGCTGCCAGTCGGCGTCGGTGCGGAAGTCTTTGCGCGTGAGGCTGCGCGGCGTGACGCTCTCGGAGCTGAGCGTCTCCCCTTTCAGCAGGCGGAGGAAGATCTCCGTCGCCTCTTCGAAGATCTTGTTCTTCACCACCGGCCACGCCGCCGCCTCGACCGGATCGCGCGGCACGATGCCGTACGGGACGTTGATGAACGGAAAGCGTCCCGACGCGAAGCCGACCGTCAGGATGCGCCGCTCCGCGGGGTCCAGTCCGTGCAGCGTGAGGAAGGTCTTGATGCGCTCCGCCGCGGCGATCGGGCCGCCGTTGCAGAGGATGTTCATGATCGCCGAGCCGATGCCGATGCGCTTCGTGCGCGCGAAGACGCGGTGCGCGAGCTGGAGGATGTCGGTGTTCAGGCCGATCTCGCCGACGAAGTGCGGGATGACGGCGCCGGGGTTGGTCTTCTGCGTCTCCGTGGAGAGATGACTCTCGGCGACCCAGGCGGTGCCGAAGCCGAGGCGGTCGGCGAGCTCGATCTGCTCGAAGAAGTTCTCGAACATGACGCGCTCGCTCGGCACGTAGCCGTGCACTTCGGTCTGGCAGATCGAGAAGAAGATGTCGAGCTCCATGGGCGGCGCTTACATTAGTCGACGAGTCGGCGGGTCGTCGAGCGGGGATCGACCGGGAGGCCTCTCGCCACTTGACGGGTCGCGCGCCGAAGAACTTCACTGGCGGCATGAAACGTCTCGCATCCGCTGCGCTTCTGTTCGTCCTCGTCGCCTGCGCCGCGCGCGTGCCGCCGAATCAGTACGGCCTGCGCGTCGTCGCCGATGCGGCGACCTATGAACGCCTCGCGCGCGCAAATCCCGAGACGCGCCTCGTCGATCTCGCCTCCCTCGGCCTCCCGCTCGACATCCGCTACGCGACGCCGGACAACTTCATGAAGCAGACGCTCTATCCGGTGGCGAAGGCGTACCTGCGCGCCCCCGCCGCCCGCGCCCTCGCCGACGTCGACCGCGAGCTCGCCGCCCGCGGCCTCGGCATCAAGATCTTCGACGCCTATCGGCCATACCGCGTGACGGTCGCCATGTGGGAGCCGATCAAAAACCCCGACTACGTGGCCGATCCGGCGAAAGGCTCCCGCCACAACCGCGGCGCCGCCGTCGACCTGACGCTCATCGACCGCGCCACCGGCGCCGAGCTCCCCATGCCCACCGGCTACGACGACTTCACGACGCGCGCCGCGCACGAGTTCAGCGACCTGCCGGAAGACGTCCTCGCCAACCGCGCGCTGCTCCGCGAGGTGATGACCAAGCACGGCTTCGAGCCGCTCCCGTCGGAATGGTGGCATTACGACTTTGCGGGGTGGCGGGAGTACGAGTTGATGGATGTGCCGCTGGAAGACGTTGCTGGTGACTAGCTGCTGCGGTCGTGAGGACAGCGCGGCACGCGTCTGATGCGTTAGAAGCGCGTGACCAGCGAGATCGACCCCACCTTGTAGTGCTTCGACGTGTCGTAAGCCGCGTCGATCTGGAAGCGCGGCCA
>DASUSL010000317.1:0-12370 GCA_036375135.1 Thermoanaerobaculia bacterium
ACGTGTGATTGATATGGGGCGATATCGATCGTGGGCTCGGCGACCGTATGAATGCGTTCGCAGGAGCCACGATTGATATGGGGTGATATCGATCGTGGCGCCGGGGAACCTGTGATGGATATGGGGTGATATCGATCGTGGCGTCGGGGAACGTGTGATTGATATGGGGCGATATCGATCGTGGGCTCGGCGAACGGATGAATGCGTTCGCAGGAGCCACGATTGATATGGGTGATATCGATCGCGGCGTCGGGGAACGTGCGATTGATATGGGGGGATATCGATCGAGGCGTCGGGAAACGTGTGAGTGGGTTCCACCGAGTCACGATTGATATGGGGGATATCGATCGTGGCTTCAGTCCGCCCACGCGCTTCTCACCGCGGCACGGCCACGTCCGCGACGCTCGCATTCGGCAGCTTCAGCAGCTCCGGCGGCGCGATGCGCGCCTTGCTGCTGCGGTTGCCGCCGCCGATGATCACGCGCGGCTGGTCCATCACCCGCTGGTCGATGTAGATCGGGATGTCCGGCGGCAGGCCGGCGACGGTCACGCCGCCGATGAGCATGCCCGTCAGCTCCGCCGTCTCTTCCGACGACGCGAACGAGAGCTTCTTCGTCCCCGCGATCGCGGCCACCTTCCTGTTCACGTCGAGCTTCGTGTCGGCGCGGACGAGGCAGGCCAGGTAGCGCCGCGGCGTGGTCTTCACCACCACCACGATGGCATTGCATGCCTCCTCGGCGGCGATGCCGTAGTGCGCGCAGAATTCGGCCGTATCGGCGAGCTCGGGCGCGCACTCGAGCGGCTCGTAGGCGATCCCGGCGGAGTCGAGCGTGGCGCGCACGCGGTCGTGGAGAATCGTTGCGTCAGACATGAGGTGCATTTTGTCGCCTTTGCTCGGCACGCAAAACGCATTTCTTCAGCTCGGAGGAAAACACGCCAATGCCCAACGCCATCACGATGTTGAAATCGGATCACGCGACGGTCAAGCGCCTGCTCCGCGAGTTGTCGGAAACGACCGAGCGCGCCGTCAAGCAGCGCGAAGCCCTCGTGGCCCAGATCGAGCGCGAGCTCAAGATGCACGCTCAAATCGAAGAGGAAGTGTTCTATCCCGCCTTCAAGGCCGCCGCGCGCGGCTCCGAGGCGGAGGATCTGTTCTACGAAGCGGCCGAGGAGCACCACATCGTCGACATGGTCCTGCCGGCGCTGAAGTCGGCGAACCCGAAGTCGAAGGAGTTCACGGCCAAGGCCTCGGTGCTCAAGGAGCTCGTCGAGCACCACATCAAGGAAGAGGAAGGGGAGATGTTCGCCGAGGCGCGGTCACTGTTCAGCGATGACCAGCTCCGTGAGCTCGGGGACATGATGCAGGCCCGCAAGGACTCGGTCGAGGCCATGTGGGACAACCCGCTGCTCCGCCCCGTCAAGAAGCTGCAGAGCGTCGCCCACAAGATGATGCCGACCAAGGTCAAGACGGCCAAGGCGGCGGCCATCGGTGCGGCGGTCGAATCGCGCACGCGCTGACCCAACCCGAGTCCCCTCTTCCGTACGCGGGAGAGGGGACTTTTGCGTTCAGAGAAAGCCCGCCGATCGCAGTCGCGCGCAAGCCGCCGCAAAACGTAGGGCAGGCTTCAGCCTGCCCCCCGCGGGTGACGGGCTGAAGCCCGTCACCACATGGCATCACCGCCGATAACGGTTCCAGGGATACTCGTCCCAGCTGCCGCGCCCGCGGTCGCGGTCGCCGAAGCGGTCGCTGTCGTCGCGGTCGCGCTCGTAGCCGCGATCGAAATACGGGTCGCCGCTGGAGTAGCGGTAGCGGTCGTCGTCGCGATAGCGGTTCGGGTTCGGATTGCGGTCGGGTCCTCCGTAGCCGCCTCGGTAGCCGCCGCCGAAGCCGCGGTCGAGCTCCGTCCCGCGCCAGCCGAAATCGCGGTCGCGGTCATCGCGCGGCCGGTCGGTCCAGCCACAATTCGGGCATCGGTCCATGAGTCACCTCCACCCATGGAGAAATTCAGAAGCCGTTCCAGAATGCTCAGCGGTTGACGTCGATCGCCACGCGCCCGCGGATGCGCCCTTCCATGATCTCCTCCGCCAGCTCGCGGATGCGCGACAGCGGCTCCGTGCGCGACAGCTCTGCCAGCCGCGGCGCGTCGATGTCCGAGGCGAGACGCGTCCACGCGGCGATGCGTTTCGCCTTCGACGTCCGCAGCGAGCTCACGCCGAGGAGCGAGACGTTGCGGAGGATCAGCGGCCAGACCGTGGTGTGCACCTCGTGGCCGCCCGCCATGCCGCAGCAGGCGATGGCACCTTCGTACGCCGTCTGCGCGAAGAGGTTCGACAGGATCTCGCCGCCGACCGTGTCGACGCCGCCGGCCCAGCGCTCCGACTGCATCGGCCCGCCCTTCTTCAGCAGCTCCTCGCGCGGGAGGATCGACGTCGCGCCGAGGCCGCGCAGGTAGTCCTCGAGCTCGGGGCGTCCGGTCGATGCGGCCACGCGGTAGCCGCGCTTCGCGAGGAGCATCACCGCCAGCGAGCCGACGCCGCCCGCGGCGCCGGTGACGACCACTTCGCGCTCGCCGGGCAGCACGTCGTTCTGTTCGAGCGCGAGCACGCAGAGCATGGCCGTCAGTCCCGCGGTGCCGAGCTGCATGGCCTGCTCGAGCGACATCCCCTCGGGCAGCGGCACGAGCGCATCCGCCGGGACGCGCTGCCGCGGCGAGTAGCCGCCCCACAGCAGCTCGCCGAGGCCCTGGCCGGTGGCGAGCACGCGATCGCCGGGTTGGATGTCGTCGACGTCGGAGGCCACGACGGTGCCGGCCAGGTCGATGCCGAGGACCATCGGGAACTTGCGGACGATCTTCCCGCGCCCCGTCACCGCGAGGCCGTCTTTGTAGTTGAGCGAGGAGTAGGCGACGTCGACGAGGACGCCGCTCTTCGGCAGATCGTCGTCGGTGAGCGTTTCGAAGGCGACGCCCCTTTCGCGCGCGAGCAAAGCCTGGAAGGACATGGCGCACTTCTATATCGTCGCGGCGTGCGGATCAACACGAATCGCTGGAACCGCCTGCGCTACACGCTCTACGCCCCGTTTTACGACCTCATCGCGCGCCGCGTCGGGCGCGGGCGCCGCCGCGCGCTCGAGCTGCTCGCGGTGCGCCCCGGCGAGCGCGTGCTCATCGACGGCTGCGGCACCGGACTCGACCTCGAGCTCCTCCCGCGCGACTGCGTCGTCACCGCGGTCGACCTCACGCCGGCGATGGTGGAGAAGACGCGCGCCCGTGCCGCCTCCCTCGGCATGCAGATCGACGCGCGGGTGATGGACGCCGCACGCCTCGAGCTCGCGGACCAGTCGTTCGACTGCGTCGTCCTGCACCTCATCCTGGCCGTCGTCCCCGATCCGCACTCCACGGCGCGCGAGGCCGCGCGCGTGCTGCGCCGCGGCGGCCGCGCCTCGGTGTTCGACAAGTTCGCGGCGGGACGTCCGTCGCTGGTGCGGCGTGCGCTCAACGTGGTGACGAACGCCGTGGCCACGGACATCACGCGCTCGCTCGCGGACGTGATTTCGGGCAGTGGTCTGGACGTCGTGCACGAAGAGCCGTCCGTCTTCGGCGGCGTCTTCCGAGTGGCCACACTCAGCCGCGCGCTCTGAGGAGCAGCTTCGGCGGCGGGATGCTGACGTGCTCGATCTCGCTGAACTCAACCGTCTGCGTGCCCTCTTCGGTCTCGAGCTCCACGGAGCCGTAGAACGCGTTGGGCGGCCGCACCTCGCGCACGTTGCTGCCGCTGCTGATGGCTTTCACGCGCCCTTCGATGGCGCGCCCGTCACGCAGTTGCAGCAACACCGAGCCGCGCGGCGGCAGCGCCTTCTGGATCCGCTGCAGGTGCGGCAGCTCCTCCGGTCCGACCCACTGCATGCCGAAGGCAAATGCACGGATCGGACCGTCAGGGGAGCGCCGGCGTCCCGCCGGCTGTCGTGGCGGCGTCCCGCGCCGCCACCCGCGCGCGCGGGCGAGACGCCCGCGCGGCAGCCGGCGAGGACGCCAGCGGTCCGCTGGCACGTGTCCCGCCGAGCCGACCGCACGGCGAGGACGCCGGCGCTTCACTGGCCTGCGGCCATATCGGCTTCGGCGCGTGCGCGCTCAGCGGAGCGCCGGCGTCCCGCCGGCTGTCGTGGCGGCGTCCCGCGCCGCCACCCTGTAGCGCGGGCGAGACGCCCGCGCGGCAGCCGGCGAGGACGCCAGCGGTCCACTGGCACGTGTCCCGCCGAGGCGACCACGCGGCGAGGACGCGGCCGATTCACTGGACTGCGGCCACATCGACTTCGGCGCGTGCGCGCTCAGCGGACCGCCGGCGTCCCGCCGGCTGTCGTGGCGGCGTCCCGCGCCGCCACCCTGTAGCGCGGGCGAGACGCCCGCGCGGCAGCCGGCGAGGACGCCAGCGGTCCGCTGGCGGTGTGCCGCTCACCTACGCCTCGACGACCACTCGATTGCGGCCGGCGGCTTTGGCGCGGTAGAGGGCGTGGTCGGCGGCGTCGATCGTCGATTCGAGGGTCCGGCCGGCGCGATGCGTGGCGATTCCGAAGGAGCCGGTGACGCGACCCGTGCCGCCGTCTTCGGCGTGACCGGTCGCGGCCAGCGTGTGACGAGCTTTCTCCGCGACGGACAGCGCCGCGTCGCTGTTCGTGTTCGGGAGGAACAGGATGAACTCCTCGCCTCCCCAGCGGGCGACGAGGTCTTCGCCGCGCAGAACACTGCGCAGCGACGATGCGGCCGCTTTCAGCACGGCGTCGCCGGCGGCGTGGCCGTGCCGGTCGTTGACCTGCTTGAAGTGGTCGAGGTCGACCATCACCACGCTGCAGTGCTGGCCGGAGCGCGCGGCCCGGTGCAGCTCGCGCTCGCTGGCCTCGAGGAATGCCCGCCGGTTCGGGAGGCCTGTGAGTGAATCGGTGTTCGACATCTCCGCGAGCTGCCGGTTGGCCTGCTCGAGAGCACGGGTGCGCTCCTCGACGCGCTGCTCCAGCTCGTTGCGGAGCGCGACGAGCTCGCGATACTCGCGCTCGTACCGGCCGCTCAGCGCGCGCGACGAGACGACGAAGAGCGTGACGAAGCCGACGATCGGCAGGCCCGGCACCGCCGGAGCGCCGTAGGTCCTCCACGTGATGTCGAGCAGCAGCGTGAGGACGAGCACGACCAGGCCTGCCGCCACCGGCCGCGACTCCGGATCTCCTGCCCGCGCTCCTCGAAACGCGCGCAGCATGGCCAGGAGCAGCAACACGCCGGAACCGATCAGGAAGATCGGCAACAGCGCGTATTGCGCCCCGGCCACGATCACGATCGCCAGTCCGGCCAGCCCGGCGTACCACGCGCGTGCGGCACGGGTCGGCCGCTCGCCGGTGAGCGACCGGACCAGCTCGAAGATGCTGGAGGTCACGAGGAGGACGCCGAGGAGGTTGAGCGCCGGCAACGTGCTGCCGGGGCTCGCTCCGTCACGACGAAGGAAGATCCCGGTGACGTCCACGAGCAGCGCGCCGGCGCTGGCGCCGGCGAGCCAGAGATGACTGGTGCGGTTTCTGCGGCGCAGCCAGAGATCGAGATGGATGACTCCGAAGAGCAGATAGATGCCTGCGGCACACGCATCGAGCCACTCGATCGGCACTCTCGGATTCATGGGCGACGGAAGTGTAGGCCTGATTCGGTCAGGGGTCCGCGTAACTCACAGCGCGCGTCTCGACCGTGCACCCTTGCGGGTCGTGGCGGAACGTCACCCATCCTTCCCGCTCCGAGCGCTGAGGAACGAATGACAGCGCGAGCTGCGCACGCTCCAACTCCTGCTCGCCGCGACGCAGCACGGCTTCGATGACGACCGACTCGGCCGTCCCGCCGGTATTGCGCACGACGAGAGGCAGACGATACGAGCCGTTGCTCGCGATCGCCGCGCCCGCTTCGATGCGCAGGTTCGGCGGCGTCTTCTTCTCCGTCAATGCTTTCGTGGCCAGATAGCCGAGCACCGCGAGCACGACGAGCGAGCTCGCGATGAAGACCGTCCACTCCAGCCCGTTCTTCGCTGGTTTCTTCATGACTGCAGCAGCAGCCTTCCCGCCGATCCGCCGAGCGCCGCCGGAAATCCGAGCACCACGATCTCGGCGACGATCACTTCCAGCCCCTGCCCCTCGAACCGTCCGAAGAACCAGAGGATCACTGTCGACGCAACGAGCGCCACCGCGTAGGTGATCATCGTCCCCGCGAGCGCCTGCCACCTCGTCTCGATGGGCGAATACCGCGACGCGCGCGCGAAGTCGCTGAAGTACAGGATGAGCGCACTCACGGCGAGCGACACCAGCGCGAGGAGCAGCAATCGCCCCGGCCCCGTCTCCACCGCGATCATCAGGATCTCCTCGGTAGGCGCCACGTTCGCCGCGAACAACACCGCGCCGCAGAAGGTGATCACGACCTGCCCCGGAAAGTGCACCGGCTGGTCGCGCTCGCCCATCCCTTCGTCAGCGTCGCCGCCCGCGCCGAGCTGCGCGGTGCCGACGGAGAAGCCGATCGCCACGACGCCGGCTTCGATGAGGATCAGCCCGAGCGCTTCCTCCTGCGTGGTGTGTCTTCCGATGCGGCCGAGCGCGAAGAGCATGACCGCGGAGGTGATCACGCCCAGCCCGAGCTCTTCGATCGAATCGATGGCCACCTCGAGCCAGCTCGCATCGCGGCGCATGCCCGCGTAGCGGTTGTAGCCGAGGAGCAGCAGGAAGATGGCCAGGATGTAAGCGAAGAGGCGGAGCGGCTGCGCGATGAACCCCGCCCACCACACTTCCATCGTGTAGAGCAGAGGGAGGCTGAAGATCAGCCCTCCGGCCAGTCCGCGGCCATATTCGCGGAGCGACTCGGCGAGCGGAGGTGCCGCAGTGTCGATCATGTGCCGGGCCGTGCCGGAGCAAGGCTAGCAGAAGCGCGCGGTGAATGGACGCGCGCCCGGTTCGCTTCGATCTGCGCCCCTGCCGCCGCCGGTTTCACGCACCACGGCATCGAACTCCCTCGGCGGACCGCTTCCCGAAGGCCGTCCTGTATCATTTCCGTCATTCCTTCTCGGGAGGCGACATCGTGCCGATCCGGCATGTGGTGGTGCAGGGCGAAGGTGTGGACAGCATCGCGTTCCGCTACGGCTTTTTCCCGCTGACGGTCTGGGAGTCGGCGGACAACGCCGCGCTCCGCGAGAAGCGCGCCGACCGCAACATTCTTCTGGCCGGCGATGAGGTCGTGATTCCCGACAAAGTGGTGAAGCGCGTCGCCGCCGCGACGGGGCGGCGGCATGTGTTCCGCCGCCGCGGGGTCCCGGCCATGTTCCGCCTGCAACTGCTGGCGCAGGGCGTACCGCGCGCGGGGATCGCCTGGACGCTGGCCGTCGACGGCGTCGAGCATCGCGGCACGACCGACTCCAACGGCATGATCGAAGAGTTCGTGCCGCCGAACGCACGCCACGGCATCCTGGCCATCGCCGGCGGCGAGCCGATGGACCTGAGCTTCGGCTACCTCGATCCGATCGACACGATCCTCGGCGTGCAGCAGCGGCTCGACAACCTCGGCTACGCCTGCGCGGAATCGGGTGTGCTCGACGACGCCACGCGTGCCGCGCTGGCGCGGTTCCGCCAGGCCGCCGGTCTGGCCGAAACGGAGGGGATCGACGACGCCACGCGCAGCCGTCTGCAGGAACTGCACGATACCCCCGCGCTGCCCCCGGCCCCATGAGCAGGACGCCGCATCGAGCCAATCGCAGAGTCGCGATCTCTTCCGGCAAGTCGAACATCGGAACGCTGAACGACGTGCCGGCGGAGCTGCTCGTGTTCGTGCTCGACGTCGGCCAGGGGGAGTCGACGCTCGTCCTCGAGCGCGTCGGCGAGGTGGTGACGTTCGCCGCGGTCATCGACGGAGGGTTTCCCACCGCCGGGCGCGGCGTGCTGATTCGCTATCTGCAGTCGTTCGGCGTGACGCGCATCGACCTCATGGTTTGCACGCATTTCGACGGCGATCACACGCGTGGTCTGACGGAGTTCCTCGCCTATCACGCCGAGCAAGCTCCGTCGAAAATCGATCGCAAAATCCCCATTTCGAACATTCAGATTGCGGAGGAGCCGGAGGGGGCCATCAAGGTCGACCGGCTGCTGGTCCGGAGCAATGATCTCGGAGATCAGAAAAGCCAGACCAAGCCCGATCTCCTCGGCGTTGCCGAGCGCAAGGGGGTGGCGATCGTCGACATGAAGGGGTTCGTCACCATCAACACCGGAAAGGGGACAACGATCGAGTGCGTCGGCGGCAGCAGCGGCGTGGTGCAGGACGAGAACGAAGGCTCGCTGGCGCTGATCATCACGCACGCCGAGTTCCGGTACTACACCGCCGGCGACCTTCCCTCGACGCAGGAAGATGCGCTCGCCCTCCAGCCGGTCAAAGCGATGAAGTGCGGCCACCACGGCTCGAACGGCAGTACGTCGGAGATCCTGCTGGGCCGGCTGCAGCCGGAATACGCGTTCATCTCCTGCGGCGACCAGGGGTTCGGCCATCCCACGTACGGGGTGCTCCAGCGGCTGCTCGGCACCGGCTCGCCGGTGAAGCACGTCTTTCTCACCAACTGCATCCACAATCGAAAGGTCGTCAACCTCGACTACGCCGCCCGCGCGACGGAGATGAAGAAGGAGTACGAGACGAGAATCCAGGAGCTCTGGCCGCAGATGCCGAAGCTGCCGGAGGAGTACGGCCAGGAGTACGTCAAGGCGATGGAGAGCGTCGGTAAGCCCGACACGGGCGATCCCGCGAAGAACCGGCAGGCCGGCCTCTACCTGACGGCGGCCAAACTCGCCGCCGAACACCACCTCTTCACAGCCGGCGAAAAGAAGCGCGCCACGGTGGCCGGCTCGGCGGACCAGCCGGGGACGATCCTGCTGCGCTTCACCAAAGACCGCTGCACCGTCGGCTGCTGGGACGTCGATGCGTGGAAGTGGTTCGGTGCGGACAACGAGGACCCTGTCGAAAAGACGCTGGCCGGCATCATGGAGGATGCAGTCGCGGAAGAGGGGGAGGCGAAGAACGTCGCGAGCTCGCCCGTCAAGAACGCGAAAACCGGCCTTTCCGCCTACGCCACGCACTTTCTCGATCGCGCGGAGCACTACGATAAGCATCGCTTCGCGCGGCTGACCGTGTCCGGACTGCGCGAACACGCCAGCGGCACGGTGTTCATCCCGTTCTGCAACCGGCCGGAGTGCACCAGCGACGACGATGAGAACGACCCCCTCATCCACCTGGAGTGCACGGATTGCCTGGACGACTCGATGTATTACCACGCCGACTGCTACAACCGTCTGGCGAAGGGCAAGGCCGAGAAGCTCTCGGCCGACGATGGCTCCATGCTCGAGGTGACGATCGATGCGAAGGCCTGCCCGCTATGCCAGTTCACGCCGAAAGAGGAGGCGCCGAAGGCGTTGAACCGTGGCAAGTACGAGCATGCGAAATGTGAGATCTGCGGCACTGCGGACGCGAAAGTCGAGTCCGAGGGGGCGCGGTGCAGCCGTGAGAAGACGAAGAAGAGGACCGTGGCGGCGCACCCTTATTGCTGGAAAATCTTCACGCCAAAGACGGCGTTCGTCTGCCTCCAGCACCGTGCCGTCGCGTCGAGCAGCTCGGCCACGAACAACAACAATAACAACAACAACAGCGGGTGATCGCCGTTACGGGTGGCGGACGCGTCGGCGAGACGCTGCACCGCTGCCTACTTCCTCTTCACCGTCCGCGACAGATACTCGCGAATCCGCGCGTGCGTGGTCTCGCTGCTCCACGCGTCGAGCGCGTCGGCGTCGAGCTCGTGCGCGTAGTGCTTCGCGCGGTTGATGGCGCGGCCGCGGAGCTGGCGCTTGGCCAGTCCGAACCCCTCCGCCGGCAGCGACGCAAAGTGCGCCGCCACCTCCTCGGCGCGTGCGGCGAGGTTGTCCGTGACCTCGTCGATGAGGCCGAGGCGCAGTGCTTCCTGCGGCTCGACGGTGCGGCCGGTGTAGATCAGCGACTGCAGGTGCTGCGGCGGCACGGCGAAGCGGATCACCTCCACCACCGACGCGGGGAACGGCACGCCGACGAGCAGCTCCGGCATGCCGATGCGCGCCGTGCCCGCGGCCATGAGCCGGTAGTCGCCGCACAGCGTGAAGATGCAGCCGCCGGCGATGGCGTGGCCGTTCGCCGCCACGATCAGCGGCTTCGGAAAGCCGAGGAGGTCGAGGACCAGCCGCGAGAGCGCGGGGAAGAAGCGCTGCACGTAGTCGCTCCCTCCATCGACGACGCGGAAGAGATCGACCCCGGCACTGAAGCTCGAGCCGGTGCCGGTGAGCACGACGGCGCGCGCGTCCGACGTTGCCAGTTCATTGAACGTCAGCGCCAGCGCTTCCGCGAGCTCGAGGTCGAGGGCGCTGACTTTGCCGTGGGCGAGGCGGAGAGTGACGACGTCGTTCGAACTGCTGCGCTCGATCATGACCGCGCAGCATAGTACGCGTCCGGCGCACCCGGCACTGCTGATTGCACACGATGTGGGGCGGGCTTCAGCCCGCCCGTGACGGGCTAAAGCCCGTCACCACATTGCTGCCCGTCACCACATTGCTGCCCGTCACCACATTGCGGCCGTCACCACATTGCGGCCGTCACCACATTTGTGCCCGTCACCACATGCGACCATCACCACATCACAGCGCCGTCATGGCCTTGGCGATGGCCTCCGGGTCCGCATCGGGATCGAAGAGCTGCGCCACGTCGCCGTCGCGGTCGAGGAGATAGAGCCGCAGCGTGTGATCGACGAGCGGACCGGCCGCCGAGCCGGTGTCGCGGATCTCGTAGCGCGCGCCGAACTGCTTCACCGTCGCGTCGATCTGCGCCTTCGAGCCGGTCAGCCCCTTCGCCGGCACGGCGCCGAAGTAGGCGAGGTACTCCTTCAGCACCGGCGGCTGGTCGCGCGGATCGACGCTGACGAAGAGCGTCGGGATGCGCCGCGCGTCGGGGCCCGCCTCGCGATACGCGCGGGCGACTTTCGACATCATGGTCGGACAGGCGTCGGGGCAGTGGGTGTAGCCGAAGAAGAGCAGCGCCGGCTGTCCGCGCAGCGACTCGGAGCGGAAGACACGCCCCTCGTGATCGACGAGCTGCCACGGGCCGACGTCCATCAGCTTCTCGTGCGGCTTCGGCTGCGCGCACGCCGTCAGCACGAGGATCGCCAGCACCCACACACTCCACCCGCCCACGAGGGATGACGAAGAGGTCTCCGGCGGGCCGGCGCGGCCGGCAGCGCTGATTGCTGCGCCACGTGCACCCTTCGGGCAGCAAGCGTCCATGCAGCGAAGCAATAAGCGCCGCCGGTCGCACCGGCCCGCCGGAGGCCTCTCGGTCGTTCCCTGGTGCGCGAGCGGAGTCTGTGCGTTCAAACTAGTCTTCATGGCGCAGTACCGCCGTGGCCGTGACGGTGTTGCCGTCGTCGAGGCGGAGGGTGAATTCGGTCTGCCGCGGCAGCGGCTTTCTGAGGCCGATCATCATCAGATGCAAGCCGCCCGGCTCGAGCTTCGTCGTGCCGCGCGCGGGAATGCGGACGCGATTCGCTTTCTGCATCGAGGCCATGCCGTCGACGACCTTCGTCTCGTGCATCTCCACGATATCGGCCATCGGCGACGTGACGGCGACGACGCTCAGCGGCTCGTTCGCCGTGTTCACCAGCGTCATGAAGCCGGCCGCGACGTCGACCGCGGGATTCGGCGTGCGCACCCAGGCGTCGTGCACTTCCACGCGCGCGGGCGGCTTTGCGAGCGAGAGGATGTACTCGGCGATGGCCTCGCGCTCGCGCTTCGGGATGTCGGGATAGCCCGGCATGCCGGTGCGCCCTTCGGCGACGCCGAGGGCGATGGTCGAGGAGATGGCCATGACGCTGCTGCCGCCGCGGTAGGCGGCGAGGTTCGTGAGGTCGCGCGGCTTCACGTGCGACAGTCCGGCGGCGGGACCGCGGCCGTCCGCGTTCACGCCGTGACACGCGGCGCAGCCGTAGTCGAGGTAGAGCTCGCGGCCGGATTTTGTTTCCGCGCCGGGGCCGCAGGCCGTGAGCAAGAAGAGGATGACGAGGGCCGCGGAGGGCGGGCGTCCCGCCCGCACGCGGCGGCCGTCACGGCCGGCGCCATCTCCGGAGCGTCGAGCGAAACGCTCGCCGCAAGCGGGCGGGACGCCCGCCCCACGCCTCACCGCGACATCCTCACCATCAGCGCGCGGTAGAAGCGGATGGCCTCGAAGTAGCCGGCGACGGAGACGCGCTCGTTCGTGCCGTGCACGCGCTGCAGGTCGGCTTCGCGCACCACGACCGGCATGAAGCGGTAG
>DASUSL010000318.1:0-8573 GCA_036375135.1 Thermoanaerobaculia bacterium
TTCGGATCGGACGGCCGCAGCGGCGGACACGCTGCAACTGACGCAGCGCAGGACCTGTCTCGCGAGAAACACCCGCCTCGCGACGCGCATGTGCTGATGTGGGGCGCGGCTTCAGCCCGCCGACGTGCGCTCAACCGGCGCGAGACGCGTGCTCAACGTAGGACGGGCTTCAGCCTGTCCCGGTCTTGCGGAACGGACGGCCGCAGCGGCGGACACGCTGCAACTGACGCAGCGCAGGACCCGTCTCGCGAGATACAGCCGCCTCGCGACGCGCATGTGCTGATGTGGGGCGCGGCTTCAGCCCGCCGACGTCCGCTCAACTGCCGCGAGAGGCGCGCTCAACGTAGGACGGGCTTCAGCCCGTCCCGGTCTTGCGTGGAACGGACGGGTCGCAGCGGCGGCCGCGCTGCAACTGACGCAGCGCAGGACCTGTCTGGCGAGACGCACTCGCCCTGCGGCGCTGCGCAGCCGGCGGGCTGAAGCCGCGCCCCACATTCAGCACACGTCTCGCGAGGCCCCCCCCCGAACCCGCCACCCACAACCAGCAACATAAGATGCCCCCATGAACTGGCTTCTCAAGAACTTCCTGCGCGGCCTCGTCATCGTCGTTCCGATCGCCGTCACCGTCTATCTGCTCGTGCAGGCGTTCCTGGCGCTCGACCGGCTGCTCAAGCTCGAGACGCCCGGGCTGGGCATCCTCGTCCTCCTCGCGGCGACGGTCGTCATCGGCGCCATCGCCGGGAACTTCGTCGGGCGGCGGCTCTTCGGGCTGGCCGAGAAGCTGTTCACGAAAGCGCCCATCGTGCGCATCGTTTACGCCGCCATCAAAGACCTGCTCGAGGCCTTCGTCGGGAACAAGCGGCGCTTCGACCGGCCGGTCACCATCTCCGTCAGCGAGCACGTACGCACCTTCGGCTTCATCACCCAGGACGACCTCGGCGGGCTCGGGCTGCCGGGCGACGTCGCCGTGTACGTCCCGTTCTCCTACACGTGGGACGGATGCCTGCTCGTCGTGGCGCGGGAGAGAGTGCGTCCGCTGGAGGCCGACAGCGCCAGCGTCATGGCTCTGGTCGTTTCCGGCGGCGTCTCCCGGATGTAGTCACTAGACGGGGTGTCGCAAATCACGTCGAAGGGGCCACTTGCGTCACACGTAATTTTCAATATGATGCGCCCGTCCGCGACCTCCCGCACGCGGGCTCCACCCGCAGTCTTCTCATTCTGAAATCACGTCATGGCGCAGATTTTCCACCGCAGTGCCAACACACTCTCCCGCGTCACGATTTTCGGCGCGGTCTTCATCGCAGGCTTCGTCCTCTGGGTGATCGGCGGCATCGTGCGCTCGCCGTACTTCACCAACCAGGGGATCGCGCAGGTGCAGCCGGTTCCGTTCAGCCACCAGCATCACGTGGGTGGGCTGGGGATCGACTGCCGCTACTGCCACACCTCGGTGGAGACGTCGAGCTTCGCCGGCATCCCGCCGACGCAGACCTGCATGAACTGCCACTCGCAGATCTGGACCAACGCGGAGATGCTCGCTCCCGTGCGCGACAGCTACCGCACCGGCCAGCCGCTGCAGTGGATCCGCGTCCATCGCCTGCCCGACTTCGTGCAGTTCAACCACAGCATCCACGTCGCCAAGGGCATCGGCTGCGCCTCCTGCCACGGACGCGTCGACCGGATGAACTTCGTCTACCAGGCCTCGCCGCTGACGATGGAGTGGTGCCTCGAGTGCCACCGCGCGCCGGAGAAGTTCATCCGCCCGCGCGAGGAAGTCTTCAACATGGGCTACGTCCCGAAGAACCAGTCCACGCTCGGTCCGGAGCTGGTCCGGCGCTACGGCGTCAAGAGCATGACTCATTGTTCGACGTGTCATTACTGACGCGCGCAGTACCCATCCATGAGCGATAACAAGACACTGAACTTCACCGACTTCCGCGCCCGCGTCGGCGACCTGCGCGGCAAGGAGTACTGGCGCAGTCTCGAAGAGCTGTCCCGCAGCGACGTCTTCGACGACTTCATGCACCAGGAGTTTCCGCAGCAGGCGCTGGCGCTCGACAAGGGCGTCGACCGCCGCAACTTCATGAAGCTCATGGGCGCCTCGGTGGCCATGGCCGGACTGGCCGCCTGCCGCCCGCCGCAGGAGACCATCGTCCCCTACGTCAACCAGCCCGAGAGCCTCATCCCCGGCAAGCCGCTCTTCTTCGCCTCGGCCATGCCGCTCGGCGGCGTGGCCACCGGCATCCTCGTCGAGAGCCACATGAACCGCCCGACGAAGATCGAGGGGAACCCGCAGCATCCCTCCAGCCTCGGCGCCACCGACCAGTTCATGCAGGCCGCCGTGCTCGGACTCTACGACCCCGACCGCTCGCAGGTCGTGCGCAAGCTCGGCGAGACTTCCACCTGGGGCGACTTCATCGCCGCGCTGCAGCCGGTGGTGAACGCGGCCCGCACCAACGGCGCCGGACTGCGCATCCTCAGCGGCGCCACCACCTCGCCCTCGTTCGGCGCGCAGATGCAGGCGCTGCTGACGCAGTTCCCCGGCATGCGCTGGCACCAGTGGGACGCGGTCAACAAAGACAACGCCCGCGAAGGCGCACGTCTCGCCTTCGGCTCCTACGTCAACACCTTCTACGACTTCACGAAAGCGAACGTCGTCGTCTCCCTCGGCTCCGACTTCCTCGGCGACGGCCCCGGCCACCTGCGCTACGCGCGCGACTTCATGTCGCGCCGCAAGATCCGCAACGGCGTGAAGGCGATGAACCGCCTCTACGTCGTCGAAGGCGGCATGACCAACACCGGCTCGGTCGCCGATCACCGCGTGCCGGTCAAGCCGTCGCAGATCGAGCAGCTGGCGCGCGAGATCCTGGCCGGCAACTCCACGCATCCGGTCCTGCAGCGCGCGGTCTCCGACCTGCAGGCCAACGCCGGCAGCTCCATCGTCATCGCCGGCGACGACCAGCCGGCCGCCGTGCACGCCATCGCGCACGCCATCAACACGCGCCTCGGCAACATCGGCACGACCGTCCTCGTCACCGATCCCATCGAAGTGATGCCGATGAATCAGACCGCGTCGCTGGCGGAGCTCGTCCGCGACATGAACGCCGGCCGCGTGCAGGCGCTGATCATCCTCGGCGGCAACCCCGTCTTCGACGCGCCCGCCGACCTGCAGTTCCAGCGCGCGCTCGACAAGGTGCCGTTCCGCGCGCACCACTCCCTCTACTACGACGAGACCTCGCTGCGCTGCCACTGGCACATCCCCGACACGCACTTCCTCGAGACGTGGGGCGACGCCCGAGGCCATGACGGCACGGTGAGCATCATCCAGCCGCTCATCGCCCCGCTCTACAACGGCCGCTCCGCGTACGAAGTCGTCGGCGCAATGATCGGCGGACTCGATCAGCCCGCGTATCAGACGGTCCGCAACTACTGGTTCAGCAAAGGCGCGACGGAAGAGACGTGGCGCCGCTGGCTCCACGACGGAGTCATGCCCGACAGCGCGCTCCCCACGAGAGCCGCCGCCGCCGCGAACCCGCCGGCCACCAGGACCCAGCAACCGGCAACCGGATCCATCGAGCTCGAGATCCGTCCCGACCCGACGCTCTACGACGGCCGCTTCGCCAACAACTCCTGGCTGCAGGAGCTGCCGAAGCCGCAGACCAAGATCACCTGGGACAACGTCCTGATCATCGGACCGAAGACCGCCGACAAGATCGGCTTCGAGATCGAAGAGCGCAGCAATCTCGCCAACAGCAAGGAGACGCGTTTCGCCGAGCTGTCGTATCGCGGCGCGAAGCTGCGCCTCCCGATCTGGGTCGTGGCCGGACACGCGGAAGACGTGGCCACGGTCTACTTCGGTTACGGACGCCGCGCCGGCGGAGCCGTGGCGACGGAGAAGGGCAAGGGCTTCGACATCTATCCGCTGCGCATCACCGGCGCGCTGCACGGCGGGCCGGGGGCGTCACTCACCGTCGACCACGCGGGAAAGTATCCGGTGGCCTGCACGCAGGAGCATCAGTCGATCGATCCGAAGGACGTCGGCGAGCGCGGCATCATCCGCGCCGCGACGTTCGCCGGCTACCTCGAGAACCCGAAGTTCGCCGTCGACCCGCATCACGGCAGCGACGTGGCGGGGCACGGCAGCGAGTCGATGTATCCGGACTGGGACTACTCGAACAATCACGCCTGGGCGATGGTCATCGACACCACCGTCTGCACCGGCTGCAACGGCTGCGTGATCGCCTGCCAGGCGGAGAACAACATCCCCACGGTCGGCAAGGAAGAAGTGGTGCGCGAGCGCGAGATGCACTGGCTGCGCATCGACCGCTACTTCCGCGGCAACACCGAGAACCCCGAGGTCTTCCATCAGCCCGTGCCGTGCATGCAGTGCGAGAACGCGCCGTGCGAGCCGGTCTGCCCGGTCGAGGCCACGTCGCACAGCGACGACGGCCTGAACGACATGACGTACAACCGCTGCGTCGGCACGCGCTACTGCTCGAACAACTGCCCGTACAAGGTCCGCCGCTTCAACTTCTTCGGCTACTCCGACTACCAGACGCCGGCGCTGAAAGCCATGCGCAACCCCGACGTCACCGTGCGTACGCGCGGCGTCATGGAAAAGTGCACCTACTGCGTGCAGCGCGTGAACGCGGCCAAGATCGAGGCGGCCAAGGAAAACCGCCGCGTGCGCGACGGCGAAGTCACCACCGCCTGCCAGCAGTCCTGCCCGACCGACGCCATCGTCTTCGGCGACATGAACGATCCGGGCAGCAAGGTCGCGCAGCTCAAGGGACAGCACCATCACTACGCGCTGCTCGAAGAGCTGCAGACGCGCCCCCGCACCACGTACCTCGGCACCGTCCGGAACCCGCATCCGGAGCTCGCCCCGGCGCACAAGGCGGACACGGGACATGAAGGATGAAAGCAGAAATCAGAAAGCAGAAAGCAGAAGAACGGGCCGTAGAGAGCGCATGAAAGCAGAAAGCAGAAATCAGAAAGCAGAAGTACGACCCGAACGACCCGTAGAGAGCACACCGGCGGACAGCACATTTCTGCTTTCTGCTTTCTGCTTTCTGATTTCAAACTAGCCATGGCCACCAAAGACACGACTCCAGTCCACGAGCTGCGTCCGGTCACGCAGGAGACGCGCATCCCCGAGCGCTTCATCCCGACGCCGACCATCGAGCCGGGACACTCGTTCTCCACGATCACCGATCACATCTCCACGATCGTCCTGCGCCGCAAGACTCCGTTCGGCTGGCTGATCGGCTTCCTGATCGCCCTCGGCGGCGTCGGCATCCTGACCATCTCGCTGGGCGTGCTGGTCGGCAAGGGCATCGGCGTCTGGGGCATCAACCATCCGGTCGGATGGGGCATGGACATCATCAACTTCGTCTGGTGGATCGGCATCGGCCACGCCGGCACGCTGATCTCCGCGATCCTGCTCCTGCTGCGGCAGGAGTGGCGTACGTCCATCAACCGCTTCGCCGAGGCCATGACCCTGTTCGCCGTCGCCTCGGCGGGCCTGTATCCGGCGCTGCACACCGGCCGTCCCTGGTACGACTACTGGCTCTTCCCGTACCCGAACACGATGGGACTGTGGCCGCAGTTCCGCAGCCCGCTGATGTGGGACGTCTTCGCGGTCTCGACCTACGCCACCGTCTCCGCGCTCTTCTGGTACGTCGGACTGATTCCCGATCTGGCCACGCTGCGCGACCGCGCCACGAACCTCTGGGTCAAGCGCGCGTACGGCATGTTCGCCCTCGGCTGGCGCGGCTCGGCGAAGCACTGGCACCGCTACGAGCACGCCTACCTGCTGCTGGCCGGGCTCTCCACGCCGCTCGTCCTCTCCGTGCACACGATCGTGTCGTTCGACTTCGCGGTCGCGCAGCTGCCCGGGTGGCACGCCACGTTCTTCCCGCCGTACTTCGTCGCGGGCGCCGTCTTCGCCGGCTTCGCGATGGTGCTCACGCTGGCAATCCCGGCGCGGAAGTTCTTCCGCCTCGAAGACTTCATCACCATGCGCCACCTCGAGAACATGGGGAAGGTGCTGCTGGCCACGGGCCTGATCGTCGTGTACGCGTATGCGATGGAGTGGTTCTACGGCCTCTACTCCGGCAACGTCTTCGAGACCTACATGCTGAAGAACCGCGCCCTGGGGCCGTACGGCGGGATGTACGTCGCGCTCTGGATCTGCAACGGGCTCGCGCCGCAGCTCATGTGGTTCAAGCGCTTCCGCACCTCGCCGTTCTGGCTGTTCGTCGTGGCCATGTTCGTCAACGTGGGCATGTGGCTGGAGCGCTTCGTCATCATCCCCGGCTCGCTGCACCGCGACTTCCTCCCGTCGTCGTGGGGCATGTACTCCGGTACGTTCTGGGACTGGAGCTTCTTCATCGGCTCGATCGGGCTGTTCTTCGCGCTCCTGTTCCTCTTCCTGAGGTTCCTCCCGATGATCTCGATCTTCGAAATGCGGACGCTGCTGCCCGAGGCGCAGGCGCATGCGGCGGACGAGGAGCACCACTGACATGGCGATCGGAAAGATCAGAGAAGGTCTGTACGGCGTCGTGGCGGAGTTCAACGATCCGCAGACGCTGCTCGACGCCGCGGTGGCCACGCGCGAGCGCGGCTACACCTCCATCGACGCGTTCTCGCCGTTCCCGATTCACGGACTGGCCGAGGCCATCGGCTTTCACAAGTCGCGGCTGTCGCTGATCGTGCTGGTCATGGGTCTCCTCGGCGGCGCGGGCGGCTTCTTCATGCAGTGGTACGCGAACGTCGTCGCCTATCCGCTGAACATCGGCGGCAAGCCGCTCAACTCGTGGCCGGCCTGGATTCCGATCACCTTCGAGTGCGCGATTCTCCTCGCGGCGCTGGGCGCCGTCTTCGGCATGCTCGCCCTCAACGGACTGCCGATGCCGTATCACCCCGTCTTCAACGTGCGCCGCTTCGACAGCGCGTCGCGCGACAAATTCTTCCTCGTCATCCAGGCGCGCGACCCGAGATTCAAGCTCGAGGAAGCGCGGAGTTTCCTGCAGACGCTCGGACCACGGGAGGTCACCGATGTTCCGTGGTAAGGAAATCAGAAATCAGAAAGCAGAAAGCAGAAAGTCCTACCGGGACCGTGCCCTGCTTTTCCTTCTGCTTTCTGCTTTCTGCCTTCTGCTTTCCGGCTGCCGGCAGAAGATGGCCAACCAGGCTCGCTACGATCCGCTCGAGCCGAGCGACTTCTTCTCCGACGGCATGTCGGCGCGGCCGCGCATCGCGGGGACCGTGGCGCGCGGGGAGATCTCGAACGATCCGTTCTTCGACAGCGGCAAGCGCGGCGGACAGATCGCGGACGGCTTCCCCATGGGCGTGACCCTCGAGCTGGTGAACCGCGGCCATGACCGCTACGACATCTACTGCGCGCAGTGCCACGGCCGCGTCGGCGACGGCAACGGCATGATCCCGGCGCGCGGCTACCGCCGTCCTCCTTCATTCCACACCGAGACGCTCCGCAAGGCACCGACCGGACACTTTTTCGACGTCATGACCAATGGATTCGGCGCCATGCCGCCGTACAGGAATCAGGTTCCGCCGCGCGACCGCTGGGCCATCGTGGCCTACATCCGCGCGCTGCAGCTCAGCCAGCACGCCACCATCGCCGACGTGCCGCCCGCGCACCGCGGCGAGCTCGATGATGTGGGGCGGGCTTCAGCCCGCCCGGCGGGAGGTCATCACTGATGGCCACGACCACCTCCACCACGCCCGCCGCCACCGGCATCGCGCGCTGGCAGATGCCCGCGCTCATCGCCGGCATCATCGGCATGGTCGGCGCGCTCGCCGGCGCGTTCCTGGACAGGCCGGAGTTCTTCCGCGCCTGGGTCGCGCCGTTCGTCTACTGGTTCCTCATCGCCGCCGGCGCGCTGGCCGTGCTCTGCCTGCAGTACGTGACCGGCGGTGAGTGGGGCGTGCTGATCCGCCGGCCCCTGGGCGCCGCGGCGCGCACGCTCCCGCTCTTCCTCCTCCTCGGACTGCCGCTCATCCTCGGACTGCCGCACATCTACGAATGGGCGCGTCCGGAGGCGGCTGCCGATCATCTGCTGCACAAGAAACAGCTCTGGCTCAACCCGATGGGGTGGGGGATCCGCGCGCTCGTCTACTTCGCGCTGATGGCGCTGTGGGCGTGGCGCATCCGCGTGCTCTCGCTCGACTTCGCGAAAACGCGCTCGCCGTACACCGAGCTCTCGCGCCGCAAGTGGGCCGCCGCCGGCATCCTGGTCATGGTCATGGTGCTGACCTTCACCTCCATCGACTGGGTGATGTCGCTCGAGCCGAAGTGGTACTCCTCGATGTTCGGCATCGCCTTCACCGTCGGCGCCGGGCTGTCCGCGTTCGCCTTCGTGACCTTCTTCCTGACCACCATCTCGCGCACGCAGGCGATGATCGACATCCTCAAGCCGAATCACTTCCGCGATCTCGGCAACCTGATGCTCGCCTTCACCATGCTGTGGGCGTACACCAACTTCTCGCAGTTCCTGCTGATCTGGTACGGCAACATCAAGGAAGAGACGCCCTACTACCTCAAGCGCATGCAC
>DASUSL010000319.1:0-3307 GCA_036375135.1 Thermoanaerobaculia bacterium
CGCACGAAGCCCGACTCGCCGATGAGCAGCAGCGAGGCGTAGAGCCGCTCGCGCTCGATGCGCTGCAGGAGATGGAGGGCCCGCGCGCGCTCAGATTGCATCGCCGGGTTTCCATCCGAGGCCGCGCGCGATCGCGGCGGCAGGGGTGCGCGGCTTGCCGGGACGCTGCAGCTCGAGGATGCGGATCGCGCCCTCGCCCGCGGCGATGACCACGCCGTCGTCGATGCCGAGGATCGAGCGCGGCTTGCCACTGCCCTCGGCGGGCTTGAGGTCGGTGAGCTTCAGGTCGCGGAAGAAGATGCCCGGCCACGGATCGAAGGCGCGGAAGCGGTCGTAGATCGTCTTCGCCGTTTCGTCGAAGGTGATCTCTCCCTCGCTCTTCTCGATCTTCGCGGCGTACGTGGCCTGCTCGTGCTCCTGCTCGACGCCTGCCGGCAACTCGCGCAGCACAGCGGCCAGCGCTTCGCCACCGATCTTCGAGAGCCGCTGCGCGAGTTGCGGCGTGCGCTCGTCGGCGCCGATCTCCGTCGTCTCGATGCGCAGCATCGCGCCATGGTCGAGCTGCTCGTCGACGCGCATGATGGTCACGCCGGTGAGCTGGTCTCCCGCCTCGATGGCGCGCTGGATCGGCGCGGCGCCGCGCCAACGCGGGAGGATGGAGGCATGGACGTTCAGAAAGCCATGCTTCGGGATCTCCAGCAGTGCGGCGGGCAGGATCTTGCCGTACGCGACGACGATCCCGACGTCCGGCTGCGCCGCGGCGATCTGGGCGAGGAACTCCTCGTTGCGGATTTTCGGCGGCTGCAGCAGCGGGAGATTCAGTTCTTTCGCGCGGACCGCGACCGCCGGCGCCTGCATCTTCATCCCCCGCCCCGCGGGCTTGTCGGGCTGGGCCACGACCAGCACGACCTCGTGCTCGCGCGCGACCGCATCGAGCGTAGGGACGGCAAAGTCGGGGGTGCCGAAAAAGACGACGCGCATTGCGGGGGGATTGTATGTTCAGGAGTGCGGCGGCCTTAGCCGCCGCTTTTGTACCGGTGAGGCGAGACGGATGCAAAAGCGGCGGCTCGTCGCCGCCGCACTCCTAAACTAGGTCGTGGTCGACGTGGGGGGCGTGTCGGGGAGCGAGGTGGCCGTGCCGCCCTCGGTCGTCATCTGCTCGTGCGGGCCGGCCTTGCCCTCGTTTCCTGAAGATGGCTGCGGCAGCGGCTCGCCGGTCGCGCCCTGCGACGGCGTGTCCGACTTCGTCTGCGCGGCGTTGCCGACGTCGGGCGGGGCGTTCTGGTAGTCGCGCGGCACCGGCTCTCCGCGGCAGGCGGTCAGCGCGAGCATCGCGACTACAATCAGCATTCGCATGTCCCGGATGAGCTTCAACGCCTGTGCCATCGCTGCCGCGCTGTTCCTTTCGCTCTCGCTGAATGCGCAGATCGCGGACGGGGACAGGCACTTCGCCGCGCGCGCCGAAGGCGCGCAGGGAGCGCGGGCGAAAGCAGCGCCGATCGACGCCGCGATCGCCGCGTACCAGCGCGCCGTGGCCGCCGACGCGAACGACCTCGAGGCGCAGTGGAAGCTGCTGCGCGCGTATCGCTTCAAAGGCGCGTACGTGGCCGCGAACAACGAGCAGATGAAGCAGATCTACGGCGCCGCGAAGAGCGCGGGCGAGAAGGCCGTCGCCGCGGCGTACAAAAAGCTCGGCGCGAACACGAAGACCGCGGAGAAGCAGGTCGCCGAAGCCGCGCGCAAAGTGCCCGGCGCGGCGGAAGTGTTCCTGTGGGACGCGGTGAACTGGGGCGAGTGGGCGCTCGCGTACGGCAAGCTCGCCGCCGCGCGGCAGGGCGCCGCGGACCGCATCCGCCGCGAGGCCACCATCGCTCATCTCGCCGACCCCCGCATCGAGGGCGGCGCTCCTTCGCGCGTGCTGGGACGCCTCCACGATCAGACGCCGCGCATCCCCTTCGTCACCGGCTGGGCCTCGTCGAAGGAGGCGCTGCGCTTCCTCAACGAGTCGCTGAAGGCCGATCCCGACAACAAGCTGACCATGCTCTTCCTGGCCGAAGCGATGGTGGCGAACGACTCGTCGGCGAAGGGGCGGGCGAAGCAGATCCTGCAGGGCGTGGTGAACAACCCGAACAATCCCGAGTATCCGGTCGAGGATGCGGCCGCGGTCGACGACGCGAAGGCGCTGCTCGCCAGCTGGTGAGCGCCCGGTCCGTTACTGCTGCTCCGCGGGAATCGCGGCGATGAACTCGGAGTCGCCGGACGGCTCGACGATCGTGGCGAAGCCGACGCCGGTGCCGGCGATGACGGTCACGCGCACGGTGATGGTCTCGTCGAGCTTCACTCCCAGCGCCGCCTCCAGGTCATTGACCAGCCACACCTGATCCTCGGGGACGCCCGACTCCACACTCTTGCCGATGGTCCTGCCGTCGCGCGTGCGCGCCGAGAAGCGGAACGTGGCCGGGATGATGCCGATGTTCACCACGCCGGCGTTCACGCGGCGACCCGTGGCCGACGGCGCGGGGATGCCGATGATGGCCAGCTCCGCGCTCTGCGAGGCGGCGGTTGCGGAGTCGAGCTTCGTCAGCGGTGCCTCGAGCGACGGCCTGGCGCCGTGCGCGACGTCCGAGGTCTTGACCACGGCCACGGGCGAACGCCCCTCGCGATGCTCGAGCCAGAGCGTGCCCACGCTGTTCGGCCGGTTGAAGAGCGAGCGCACGACGTCGGTCCAGCGCAGCGTCTGCCGCGGCGCGACGGTGAGCCGGCGGTCGATGCCGCTGTCGCCGGTGACGTAGCGCAGCGTCACGCGCATCGGGTCGCGAAACGGATTGTGGATGGTGAGGTCCGACTGCCAGTACGAGCCGCCAACGCCCGGCACGCTGCCGACCGCGGGGAAGACCATGCGCGCGACGCCGGTCGCGACGAGCTCTTTCTCGCTCGGCACGCGGATGAGGCGCAGGTAGTCGGCGATCGCGCGCGGCTTTGCGTCCCTGCGGCGCGTCCACAGTTCCACGCCGCGCACGGAGCGATAAAACGCGTACGTGTCGTCGAGGTACGCGGAGACGGCCTGCGCGCGGAGGTCGTTCGTCACGCCGTCGAACTGATCGAACAGCTCGGGCTAGCGGCGCAGCACGACCTTCGGCTTCGCCTGCTCCAGCGCGCGGATGGTCTCTTCCTGAAACGCGCGCGGCGAGAGGATCGGCACCTGATAGAAACGCGTCGGATTGGGGCGGTCGGCGAAAAAGTAGAACGCCGGCTGGTTGGAGAAGTCGAACACCGGCTCGTTCTTCTTCGTCAGCTCGCGCAGGTT
>DASUSL010000320.1:0-10668 GCA_036375135.1 Thermoanaerobaculia bacterium
GTAGTGCACCGGGAAGCCGTAGCGTTTCAGTGGAGCGCCGCCGTCCCGGCGGCTGCCGTGCAGGCGTCCCGCCTGCGCACGAGCGGCGGCGAGACGCCGCCGCAGCAGCCGGCGGGACGCCGGCGCTCCTACTCGCGTACCGCGATGTTGTACTTCTGGATCTTGCTCTTCAGCGTGTTGCGGGCGAGCCCGAGCCGCCGCGCCGCCTCGCGGATCTTGCCGTTCGACGTCTCCAGCGCCCGCAGGATGAGCTGCTTGTCGATGTTGCTCATCACCTCGTCGTACACCTCGCTGGTGATCTCCATCTTCCCCACCGCGAACGAGCCCGGCGTCGTCGCCGCGGCCTCGGGCACCACGGACGCGCGCTGCGTCGGGAAGAGGTTGTAGAACTCGTTCTTCGTCACCAGTTCGCCGTTCGACATCACGATGGCGCGGTGCAGCGTCGCCTCCAGCTCGCGCACGTTGCCCGGCCAGTCGTAGCGCATGAAGAGATCGAGCACGCCCGGCTCGAGACGCTTGTTGTCGATGCCGAGGTCCTTGCAGATCTTGCGGATGAAATACTCGGTCAGCAGGCCGATGTCGTCCTTGCGTTCGCGCAGCGGCGGCAGGACGATGGGGATGATGTTCAGGCGGTAGAACAAGTCCTCGCGGAAGGTGCCGTCCTCGATGGCCTTCTCCAGGTCGAGGTTCGTCGCCGCGATGATCTTCACGTCCGTCTTGATCGTGGTCGTGCCGCCGAGGCGCTCGAACTCCTTGTCCTCGACGACGCGCAGCAGCTTGGCCTGCATGGCCAGCGACATCTTCCCCATCTCGTCGAGGAAGATCGTCCCGTTGTTGGCCAGCTCGAAGCGTCCCAGCTTGCGCCGGTCCGCGCCGGTGAAAGCGCCCTTCTCGTGGCCGAACAGCTCCGACTCCGCCAGCGTCTCCGGCAGCGCCGCGCAGTTGAACTTGATGAACGGACCGTTCCGGCGCGGGCCGATGTTGTGGATGATCCGCGCCACCAGCCCCTTGCCCGTCCCCGACTCGCCGCGCAGCAGCACCGTCGAGTGTCCCGACGACGCCTTGCGGATCGCGAACTGGATCTTCCCCACCGCGTCCGAGCTGCCGACGATCGAGTCGAGATGCTTCTCCACCAGCACCTCGTTGCGCAGCGTCTCGTTCTCGAGCGAGAGCCGCGTGCGCGCCTCTTCGAGCTCCTCGTACAGACGCGCGTTCTCGATCGCGATCGCGGCCTGGTCGCCGAACGCCTCCAGGAAGCTCAGGTCGCGCGGCGAGAACAGATGCCGCGCCTGGCGGTGGTCGATGTAGATCGCGCCGGAGATGCGCTCCTTGATGATCAGCGGCACGCAGAGGATGGAGACGATGTTCTCCGCGATGACCGACTCCGACTCCACGAAGCGCTCGTCCGCGCGCGCGTCGGCCGACATCACCGCCTGCCCGGTCTGCATCACTTCCTTGATCACCGACTGCGGCGAGCGCTTCGACTCCTTGTCGCTCCCCTCGCGGATGTTCCGCGCCACTCGCGTGCGCAGGGCGCCGGTGAGTGGGTCGAGGAGGATGATCATCCCCCGCTCCGCGCGCAGCCTGCGGATGCAGACGTCGAGGACGCGGTTGAGCACTTCCTGCAGGTCGAGCGTGGAGTTGATGATCTTGACGATCTCGTACAGCCCGACCACGCCCGAGTCGGGCGCCTTGCCCGCCGGCTTGATGCGGAACAGCGCCCCGCGCGCGCGCTCGAGATCGTGCGACGCGTCGAGCCGCTCGAAGATGCGGATCGCGCTGCGGATCGTGTGCGTGGCCTCGTCCGGCTCCTCGCGCAGCACGCCGATGTCGAACAGCAGGCGCCCGAGGTCGTACGGCGTGTCGAGCTCCTCGAGCACGGCGCGCACGGACTCGAACTTCGCCGCCGCGGCCTCGCGCTCCCCCTGCGCGCTGAGGATCTTCGCCCGCGCCCAGTCGTTCTTCGCCAGCGAGTAGCGATCGCCGAGCTGCCTTGCGATCTTCTCCCCCGCCTCGGCGTGCGCCATGGCGCCGTCCAGGTCGCCCCGCTCCATCACCAGCACGGCCGCCGCCGTGTGCGCGCGCGCCATCCCGTGCAGCGTGCGGTTCGACTCGAAGATCGACATGGCCCGCTTGAGGTAGCGCTCCGCCTCATCGAGATTGCCGCGCTCGTCCTCGATCGACGCCAGCACGTACGCCGCCTCGGCGATGAGGTCTTCGTCGCGACCGCGCTCTCCCGCGGCCAGCGCCTTCTGCCCGTACTCGAGCGCGCGGGCGATGTCGCCGCGCTTCTTCGTCAGCCGCGACAGCGGCACGTAGACCGACAGGCGCGACGCGCGCGTTTCGTCGAAGCCCTCGATCTCCACGCAGCGCCGGTACTGCACCATGGCTTCGTTCCAGAGGCCGAGCATCTCCAGCGCGTCGCCGAGGTTCTCGCGGACCAGCGCCTCGTGCTCCAGCGCGCCGATCTTCTCGTCGATGCGCACCGACTTCTCGAACAGCTCCGTGGCCGCGTGGAAGTTGCCGCGGCCGTACTCGACGACGCCGACGTTGCTGTACGCCGTGGCCAGGTCCGACAGGTCTCCCTCGGCCTCGCAGCGCTCGAGGATCTGCCGGTAGTGCTGCATTGCCTCGCCCCACTCGCCGAGCTTCCAGAGCGTGTTGCCGAGGTTCATCGACGCCACTTTGCGCAGCTGGTCCGACTTCAGCGCCTCGCCGAGCTGCACCGCTTCCTCGAGGATCTCGCGCGAGCGCTGCCAGTTGCCGCGCGCGAACTCGATCACGCCGAGCATGTTCTTCACGTAGCCGTACACGACCGACGGCTCGCTGTCCTGCAGCATCCGTTGCGCGCGCTCCGCGCTGTCGCGGGCGCTGTCGAGATCGTCCCGCATGCGATGCTGCCAGGCGATGCGGTTCAGCATCTCGGCGATGGCCAGCTTGTCGCCGAGGCTCTCGTAGATCGACAGCGCGCCGTGAAAGTAGGTCATGGCCGCGTCGATGTCGCCGCGCCGCGCCAGCACCTTGCCGATCTTCTTCATCACCCGCGCGACGTCGGCACTGGCGTGGTCCTCCGGGTGCCGGCTCTGGATGCTCTTGAGCAGGAACTGGTACGCGTGCATCGCGCTGCGATAGTCGTCGCGGCGGTAGTACGCGTCGGCCAGCTTCTCGCGCACCTCGGACTTGCGCATCTCGTCGAAGCCGCCGAGGTCCATCAGCTCGAGCGCGACGCGATAGAACTCCGTCGCCTCCTCGTGCGCCAGCGTGCGCGTGGCCAGGTCGCCCGCCTCGATCGAATAGCGCGTGCCGCGCTCGATGTCGTTCGCGTGCGCGAAGTGGTGCGCCACCTGGCCGATGAGATGCGACGAGCCGTCGTTCGCCATCGGCTCGAGCGCGAGGCCGATGCGCAGATGCAGCTCCGCGCGCCGCCGCTCCGGCATGGCGTTGTACACCGCCTCGCGCAGGTGGATCTGCGGGAACGTCATCTGCCGTCCGTCGCTCGACTCGTCGACGAGCCGGTCGCGGTCGAGTGCGCGCACCGCCGCATAGGTCGCCTCGGGCGACATGTCGGAGACGCGCGTCAGCAGCTCGATGTCCATCGACTCGCCGTACACGGACGCGATCTCCAGCACCTTGCGCTGCTCCGGCGCCAGCGTCTCCACCTTGTCCATCAGGATCGCGCCGAAGCCGCCCGGCACGCGCAGCGAGCGGATGCGCTCCATGTCCGCGGTCCAGCCGCTCGGCTGCCACTGCAGGTACTGATGCGCGATCAGATAGTCGACGATCCGGCGGATGTTCAGCGGCGTCCCCGCGGATTCCCAGAACATCCAGCGCACCAGTTCGTCCGTCACCGTGGCGTCGCCGAGGAGCGACTGCAGGTGCTCGCGCACGAGGTTCTCGGTGAGCGTTTCGACGCGGACGATCGGGAAGCCGCCGTCGCGCGCGCGCTGCTCCCAGAACGACAAGTTCGGCGACGACGACTCGATGGCCGCCTCGCCGCCCGTCTCCAGGGTGAGCGTTCCGATGACCAGCAGCTTGTTCTGCTTTGCCTCGCCGATGAGGAACGAGAAGAGGTCCGCGGTCGACGGGTCGGCCCACTGCAGATCTTCGATGATGAGGATCAGCGGCGTCCCGGCCGACTCCGCGTTGACGCTGAGGAAGCCGTAGATGTCCTGCATCGACTGCACGATGCGGTTGAAGAAGCGGTAGCGCTGTCCGTGGCGCGGCCGCGCGGCATCGGGACCCGCGGACATCGCCACCGGCCTGAGGATGCGGCGGATCTCCTCCGCCACGTCGACGTCGGGATTCACCGCCAGCACCATCTGCTGGAAGATGTCGAAGAACGGCGCGTAGATCGTCTTGCGGTTGACGGGACAGCGTCCGCAGAAGACGCGCGCGCCGTCGAGCTGCGCGCGCAGCGTGGCGTCGCGGATGATGCGGCTCTTCCCCATCCCTTCCGCGCCCGCCAGGATCACGCCGCCGCCACCGCCGTCGCGCGCGTCGGCGATCAGCGCGCTCAGTTGCTCCACTTCCGCGCGCCGTCCGATCAGCGGCGCGGCGAAGAGCTCTCCCCGTCCCGAGATCAGCTCCGCGCGCGGCACCTCGCGTCCCGCCGCATCGGCCACGGCCTGCAGCAGCGCCGCGGACGACGGGAAGCGATGTCGCGGATCTTTCTCCAGCAGCTTGAGGATGATCTGCTCGAGCGCCTCGGGGATGCGCGGATTGATCGACGACGGCCTGCGGATCTCTTCGTCGAGATGCATGCGGATCACGTCGATCGGCGCGCGCCCGTAGCCCGGCAGCGCGCCGGTGACCGTCTCGTACAGCGTCATGCCGAGCGCGTACAGATCCGCGCGCCAGTCGACGCGGTCCTGTTTCAGCACCTCGGGCGCCATGTAATGCAGCGTGCCGCGGATCTGGCGGTCGAAGACCTTGTGGCTTTCGATGGCCAGACCGAAGTCCATGATCTTCGCCGTGCCGTCGTCGCTGACGAGGATGTTCGACGGCTTGAGATCGAGATGCACGATGCCGAGGCGGTGGATGTGATGCAGCCCGCCGGCGATCTGCAGGATCACGTCGTAGAGCGCGGACCAGTTCTGGCCGTCGAAGAAGTCGGTGATCCGCTTCCCCGCGAAGAACTCCATCGTGAAGTACGGATAGCGGTCTTCGAGGACGCCGAAGTCGAAGACCTTCACCACGCTCGCGTGATTGAGCGAGGCGACGGTGTGGAACTCGGTCTTGAAGCGGAGCAGTTGTTGCGGATCGGTGACTTCGTGGCAGAGGATCTTGATCGCTTCATCGCGCCCGTCCGAGACGTCGAAGACTCGGTAGACGCAGGTTTCGCTCGTCTGCTTCAGCGTGCCGAGGAGCTGATACCGCGGCGGAAGCGTGATCCCGGGAGCGACACCTTCAATTGTCGTCACGGGTGAGAATATAACCCACGGACCGATGACCGAGGGTCAGGAATTTGACCACCATGTGGGGCCGGCTTCAGCCCGCCTTATTATGTGTAGAATGCGCCGCAAGTCGGCCAAATCCGCATGGCAGAAGCACTTCCTACGTTCGATGGATTCGAGATCGTCCGCATTCTCGGCAAGGGCGGGATGGGGACCGTGTATCTCGCGCGCGACCAGCGGCTGGCACGCTACGTCGCCATCAAAGTGCTGAACGCAAGCGAGATGGCGTACGCCGACCGCAAGGCGCGCTTCTTCCGCGAAGCGCGCTCAGCCGCGTCGATCCGGCACGCCAACGTGGCCACGATCCACGAGGTCGGCGAGACGGCGGACGGCATGCCGTTCATCGTCATGGAGTACTGCGAGGGGGAGACGCTGTCGCAGCGCATCCGCCGCCGCTCGATCGAGAGCGCGGAGTTCCTCTCCATCGCGCGGCAGATCGCGGCCGGACTCGCGGCCGCGCACGAGAAAGGGATCGTCCATCGCGACATCAAGAGCGCGAACATCGTCCTCGAGCCGAGCGGCGCGGTGAAGATCCTGGACTTCGGTCTCGCGAAAGCAATCCCGAGATCGCTCACCGATCCGGGGACGGAGCGCTCGTTCGACTCGACCACCGGACACTTTTTCGGGACGCTGCACTACCTCGCACCCGAGCAGGCCCGCGGCGCGAACGCGGACGTGCGCAGCGATCTTTTCTCCGCCGGCGTGGTCTTCTACCAGATGGCCGCGGGGCACCTGCCGTTCAACGCCGAAGCGCCGCTGATGGTGCTCGACAAGATCCGCGACGGCGAGCCGGAGCCGTTCGTCGCGCTCGATCCGAACTTCCCGACCACGGCCACGCGCAGCATCTCCAAGCTGCTGCAGAAAGATCCGGACGACCGCTATCAGACCGCGCGCGAGTTGCTCTCGGATCTCGAGGAGATCGACACGCCGACGATGCGCATGACCACGTCGACGCGCACGACCCTCGGCCGCACGGTGCGCCGCCCGCGCTGGACGCGCGTGGCCCTCCTCATCGCGCTGGCGCTGGTCATCGCCTTCGGCGCTTTCATCGCCCATCGCACGACCGGCGACGCCGAGGCGACGACGAACACCGCCCCGCCGCCGCCGATCCGTTCGATGGCGGTGCTGCCGCTGCGCAACATCACCGACAACAAGGCGGACGAGTTCCTGTCCGTCGGCCTCGCGGATGCACTCGTGACGAAGCTGCAGAAGATCCCGTCGCTGCAGGTGCGACCGACGTCGGCCGTGCTCGACTTTCAGGGACAGAACACCGACACGCGCGCCGCCAGCGAGAAGCTGAACGTCGACGGGATTCTGGAGGGGACGTTTCTCTCGGCGGGCGACGTCGTGCGCGTGTCGCTGCAGCTCACCGACTCCCGCACCGGCTTCTCGGTCTGGTCCGACACGATCATCGGCAGGCGCACGGATCTCCTGCAGCTCATCGACGACGTCTCGGCGCGCACGGTCGACGGCTTGAACAAGGAGATCGGCGTGCAGCAGACGGCGGCCACCGTCTCCGCCGCGCGCTCGTCGAATCCGCAGGCGTACGAGCAGTACCTCCGCGCCCGCTCGCTCTCCGGCAGCTTCAACCCCGACAACTTCAACGCGCAGGTGGCCGCCCTCAAGCGCGCCGTCGCACTCGACCCCCGCTTCGCCGCCGCCTACGCCGATCTCGCCACGACGATCTCCCTCGGCAGCGCCCGCAGCCTCGTTTCGTCCGAGGACATGGCTCGCGCGGAGTGGTACGCGCGACAGGCCGTGCGCCTCGACCCGAATCTTCCGCAAGCCCACCTCGCCCTCGGACGTGTCTTCGTCCGCGACCCGGACCGCTTCCGCGAATCCGTCCGTGAAGTCCTCGCCGCGCTGCGCCTCGAGACGACGGACACACACGCGCTGAACTCGATGACGACGTATTTCGTCTCGACCGGCGACCTGCAGATGGCGCAATGCGTCGGCGACCGCCTCCTCAAGATCGACCCGATGTCGAACGAGGCCCGCACGCGCGGCTACTGGTACGTGAACGCGGTAGACGCGGAAGGCGCACTCACCAACGCCCAGTACGCGCTGGAGAACGAGGACACCGCCCTCGCCGGCCACGACATCCGCGGCATGGCCTTCATCCTCCAGGGCAACCTCGCCGAGGCGGAAAAAGAAGCCAACGCCGCCACCCAACTCGTCCCCCGCCACTACCTCGGCAAGAGCCTCAACGCCATGATCGCCGCCGCCCGCGGCGACCGCGACGCCGCACTCGCCGCCGTCCAGTCGTTCGAGTCGGATGCCCAGCGCAACCACTGGGCCGCCCTCCGCGTCGCCCTCGTCTACGCCAAACTCGGCGACCAGGCCAACGCCCTCCTCTGGCTAAAACGCTGCGCCGACCTCGGCAACCACTCCTGGTACGCCCTCGTCAAACACCCCTGGCTCGCCCCCCTCCACGCCACCCCCGAGTTCCAGGAGATCGTGGGGAAGATCAAGGCGGACCTGGATGATGTGAGGGATGACGTGGTGGGGGTTTATCAGTTGATGTGCGGGTAGGGGAGCACGTCTACGCACTCAGGCGCGATAGTAACGTAATTTTGTTCTAGCTCGCGCAGATGAAACTCAATGGTCTACGCTATACAGCTGCATGGCCGACCACGCAGCAAGAGCTTTGAGCCGCGGATTCGGTGATCGCAGCATCTGCAGTTGGACAATGCGCACTGCTTTGGACGTATCGACTCCGCCGCGCAAAGCGCGATGAAGCGCAACAGAAAACTCGCGACCAACGCTGTCTTCAATGTCCCACAAGGATGCGATCACGTGCGTCGCAACTGCGGCGAGAAATGCCGAGGAGATACTACGAACATATCCATAACCGTGACTAGGAATCGCTGTCTGGCATCCGGCGATTACTACAGTATCAAGACCGTGAAGGTCCATCGCGGCGATTTCGGCTGTTGTCAGACTATCATCTCGGATCTCCGCTGAGGCCACGAGAAGGCGCGAACTCTCAGGATTGAATGGATCCGACACGGCGTGTGTCGCAAGGTGTGCGATATCCACTCGTCGCAAAGCTTCAATGATCCTGCCTTTCGTAGCGTCGTGTGATACCAGCAATGTTACGTGATCGTACAATGCCGCCACCTCTTTCGCTTCACGTTCAGCTGCCGCAAGCGAAGGTAAAGTTGAATCTCGCGCCGAATTAATAGACGGATTCCCGACACTCAGCAGGTTCTGCGCGCGTGGATCGTGCTGTCGCCGCGGCGACGAAGTCTCCAATGCCTGAATCGAAGGGGTGATGGTAATGATTACGTCCTCGACAAGAAAGCGGTCGTTGGGTTGAACGAGAGCCGCGAATGGCAGGCGAGAAAACAACGGATCGTCTACGATTATAAGGTGGTTGTAACCTGCGATAGCTGCGTGGGCGGGCGCAATGAGGGCCGAATGGAGCCATCTGCCTTCCCTTGTAGCACGCGCGTTGTCGCCTGTGCCGATAGCGTTGAAGAATTGCTCAATCGAACGCTCAATTTCCCGGGACGGATTCGCAGTCGCAATACGCTCTAAACCGCGCCGGGTGATGACGTAACGAACCGTCCGCTCCGTGAAGAAACCGAAGGCGATCAAAGCGGTTCGCGGTGGAAGACGATCGGCGATGCGAAGCGCAGGGATGTACTCTGACGAGGTGCTGGCGCGCTTGCGATCGAGAAGAATCCGCGCACGAGGCTGATCGGCGGCGGAGAGCGCGGCGGCGTACTCGCCGCGACTGTCGAGCAACTCGGCAAGTGCCGTATAAGCGTCACTCGACTTGCCAAGAAAAGCATCGCGCAAAATATCATGCTCTATGCGTTCCCGCCGCTTTTCAATCATCTGCACAGCCAACCGAAGATCATTTTCCGCTTCATCGAGATATTCAAGCTGCCTCGAAGCCGCGGCACGAAGCACGAGCACCTCGGGTACTCTTCTGCGCCGTCCTCGTTTCTCTGCTACAGAGAGATATTCAGTGAGTAGCGTTCGCGTCCGGTGGGGCGACCGATTGCCAGTCAGTAACGCCTCTGTCAGGCGAACTTCGTTCTCCGCACCCTCACGGAAGTTCGGGTCGGCGATGGACGCCGCAGCATCACGCGCGCGCGCCAGTTCCGTTGCAATAGCCCCAGTCAGACCGGCGCGCTCTGCTGCAAGCGCACGCCAGATTGCTGCCTCGGCTAAACGAGTGTCGACGCCGCCTCCCTCTAGTTCCAGATTTAGCAACGCACGTGCGAGTTCCCATCGCCGTTCGTTGAGCGCGATGAATGCCGCAGCATGAAGTACCGACTGGATCATCCGCACGTCACCGTGTTTTCCCGCGGCAGTGAGCGCTGATCGGATCATCGGCCAAGCCTCGTGGGAGCGGCCGAGGCTCATAAGCGTCGTCGCCATTCGGCCCGTCATCTCGACAGCGCTGGGAACTTCGCCAATCGCCAAGAACGCCCTGTGGGCGGCCCTTTGCGACGAAAGCGCCGCCTCAAACCGCCCGTTGAAGGACAGAATCGTAGCGCGAAGACGATTCATCTGTGCATGAAGACCGTAGAAGTCGGGCGACATCTCAGCAGTGAGTGCGTCGAGCATCGCTAATGCGCGTGTATGGTCGCCAATGTCTACTGCTGCACTGGCTGAGAAGTACCGCGCCATGAGAGCCATTGGGCTCGCTCCTTGCTCAAACAACGATTGTGCTTTTTTGAACTTCCCTGACGCCGCCACGGTCTGACGCAGGCCGTTCAGCCGGCTCGCATCGAAATAAAGCTGATGTGCGGTGACGAGAACGGCAAGCTTCGCGGGATTATTGGACGCCTGATCGATCGCAGCAACTGAAGCAGCAAGCAGGGTTTCGCCTTTCGTCAGCTTCAACGTCTCGCCGATGACTCGGCTGACCGTGAGATGAGCAGCAGCACCTACGTGATCACCGCGCGACATCGCGTGGGCCCACTCTGCCAGGCATTCGCTTTCTGCCCAGCGACGCGCATATTCGGGGTAATTCCTCGCCGTGGTAGCGACGTGTCCGAGATCGCCGGCTGCGGCGGCACGGAAGAGCGTCAGTCGTAGGCATTCCCAAAGAGTTGCTCTGCTGCGCAACGCTTCGAGGGAGGCAACACGCTCGCGCGCCTCGGAAGACCACGCACTGGTCGCGTCCGCGCGGAGGTACGCATCGTATGCTGAGCGCGCCAAAGCATCGAGCCCCAGGCGATCAATAATCATCGCTCGG
>DASUSL010000321.1:0-23169 GCA_036375135.1 Thermoanaerobaculia bacterium
CAGGCTGAAGCCTGCCCTACGTTTGAAAGCGGCAGCGATCGAGTTGCCGCTTTCCAATGCGGCAGCGAAGCTGCCGCGGGCGGGGGCGGAGGCTCGACGCCTCCGCTTCGAAAGCGGCAGATGGCCGCTGCCGCACTCCTACACGTCCAGACGTCACTCCGTGACGATCATCGCCGACACGCCGTTCGCCTCGAGGGCCGCGCGCGTCGACACGGCCTGGTCTCTCGTGGCGAACGGACCGATGCGCACGCGATAGAGATCCTGGCGGTCGATCCACGCCTTCTGGCCGATGGCGACCATCCGCTCCTGCAGCGCCCTGGCGTTCGACTCGACCGAGAACGCGCCCACCTGCACGAAGAACTGATCGCGCGCCGGACGCGGCGCGCGTGCGGCGGCGCGCCGGCGCGCGTCGTAGTGTTCGGCGGTCGGCGTGGCGACGGCGCCACTCACCGGCACCTCTTCCAGCGTGCGCCCGTCGGCGGAGACCTGCGTGCGCGTGACGACACCCGCGCGCTCGGTCTGCACTTCCACGCGGTCGACGACCGCGGCCTCGGCCGGCGTCGCCGGAATCGGAATGGCCACCTTCGGCGCGTCGCTCGGCGGCGGCACCACCGGCACGACGCTCGGCGCCTCGGCGATGGTGGCCTCGAACGGCACCGGCGGCTCGCGCTCGCCGCTGCCCATGCGCACCACCGCGATCTGCACGTTGCCGATGCCCGGTTCGATCAGCCCGATCTTCTGCGCCGCGGCGTAGGAGAGATCGATCACGCGTCCGCCGATGTACGGCCCGCGATCGTTCACGCGCACGCGCACCGTCTGGCTCGTCTTCGGGTTCGTGATGTCGAGCACCGTCCCGAACGGGAGCGTGCGATGCGCGGCGGTGAGCTGTCCCGGATCGAAGATCTCGCCGTTCGCGGTGGTGCGGCCGGCGAACTCCTCGCCGTACCAGCTCGCCACGCCGTTGAGGATCTCCGGACCTTTCGGAGTCGTCTGCGGCGCGGTGGTGCGGCAGCCGTACGCCAGCACGACCAGCAGCGAGACCGCCGCGACGCGCGACTTCATACGCGCACCTCGCCCACTTCGTCGCGAATCTGTTCGCGCTCCGCTTCCAGCACCGGGTCGACGTCCTCGGCGAGGAAGCGCTCCGTCTGCTGCCGCGACAGTCCCGCGTAGTTCTCCGGTGCGGCCATGCGCTCGAGCGATGCGCGGTCGATGCCGAACAGCTCGTCCGCGGCGATGCGCTCGAAGAGATCGTTCTGCGCCGCGCCGCCCTTCAGCGCGTCCGCGGCTCCCTTCGCGTGGATGCGGATGCGCTCGTGCAGCACCTGACGGTCGCCGCCGCGCGCCGCCCCTTCCATCATCACGTTCTCGGTCATGAGGAACGGCAGCTCGCGGCGCACGTTCGTCGCGATCACGTCCTCGTGCACGACGATGCCGCCCATCACGTTGTCGTAGATCAGCGCGATCGCATCGGCCGCCAGGAAGGCCTCGGGGATGGCGATGCGGCGGTTGGCCGAGTCGTCGAGCGTCCGCTCGAACCACTGCGTGGCGGCGGTGAGCGCGGGATTGAGCGCGTTGACGATGAGATGCCGCGCCAGCGCGTCGATGCGCTCCGCGCGCATCGGGTTGCGCTTGTACGGCATGGCCGAGGAGCCGATCTGGTCTTCCTCGAACGGCTCTTCGATCTCGCGGAGATGCTGCAGCAGACGCATGTCGTAGCCGAACTTCGACGCCGACTGCGCGAAGCCGCTCAGCGCGCCGACGACCTGCGCGTCGACCTTGCGCGAGTACGTCTGGCCGGAGACCGGATAGCTGCGCTTCATCCCCACCTTCGCCGCGACGAGCTGCTCGAGGCGGTGCACCTTCGATTCGTCGCCGCCGAAGAGATTGAGGAACGACGCCTGCGTGCCGGTCGCGCCCTTCACGCCGAGGAGCTGCAGTTGCTCCTCGCGGAACACGAGCTCGCGATAGTCGAGCAGCAGATCGTGCAGCCAGAGCGTGGCGCGCTTACCGACCGTGGTGAGCTGCGCCGGCTGAAAGTGCGTGAAGGCGAGCGCCGGCGTGGCGCGCCATTTCCAGGCGAAGTCGCGCAGCTTGGCCATCACGTTCACGATGCGCCGCCGCAGAATGCGCAGCCCCTCGGCCATCTGCAGGATCTCGGTGTTGTCGGTGACGAAGGCCGAGGTCGCGCCGAGGTGGATGATCCCCTTCGCGCTCGTGGCCTGCAGTCCGTACGCATGGACGTGCGCCATCACGTCATGACGCACTTCGCGCTCGCGCTTCTCCGCGTCGTCGAAGTTGATCGTCTCGGCGTGCTGCTTCAGCTCCGCGATCTGCGCGTCCGTGATCGCGAGGCCGAGCTCCTGCTCGGCTTCGGCCAGCGCGATCCACAGCCGCCGCCACGTGCGGAACTTGAAGTTGGGTGAGAAGAGGTAGGACATCTCCCGCGACGCGTACCGCTCCGTCAACGGGTTGGAGGCGCTGTCGTGCTTCACGGGCGAATTATATGTGGGTACACTGCGCGCAGTGCTCCCATCCGTGTCCACTCACGATTCGCGTCGCGCGACGCAGGTCACGCTCAAGGTCGTGGTCCTGTTCGCCAGCGTGCTCTTCGTGGTCTTCGCCATCTCCTTCGTCTTCAGCGACCGCGGGCTGCCCGAGCTGCAGCACGCGCGCACGCGCGTGGCCGGCCTGCGCGGCGACATCGACCAACTGCAGGCCGAGAACGCGCGCCTGCGCGCGGAGATCGAGAGCGTGAAAAAGTCCTCGTACGCGATCGAGCGGATCGCGCGCGAGGACCTGGGGATGTCGAAGCAGGGCGAAATCGTCTACATGCTGCCGAAGAAGTAGTCAGTGGTTGTAGCTCAGCGCACGCGTGATCACCCACCGCCCGTCGATCTTCCGCCAGACGTGTGAGAACTGGAAGACGCCGCAGTCGTCGCGGCCGTTCTCGACGTGGCAGAAGCGGTGCGAGCCGACCTCGATCGCGCCGTCCTTCCCCATCGGATAGATCTTCAGGCTGCCGGGGACGAGATCGCGGCGCAGGCCGTCGTTGCGCGCGAAGACGCTGCCGAAGCCTTCCTCGAGCTGCGCGTACGTCTGCTGCCCGCCGGCGTCGTGGTAGAACTCGACGTCCTTCGCGAAGAACGACATCATCCGCGGCAGGTCGTGCGCGTTGAACGCGCCGAACAGCGCGGCGTCGGCCGCGGCGATCTCCTCGTGCAGCGCCGATGGCTTCGGCGCGCCCTGCGGATCGAGGAGGCGCGTGTAGCTGTCGAGGACGTCGGCCAGCACGACCGCCTGCACGTTCGCCTCCCCCCACTGCCGCAGCTCGATGGCCTCGCGCACCGCGGGGAGCGTCTTCACGCCGTAGCCGGTGTAGAGGCCGGGCGCGTAGACGTGATGCCGGTACCAGGGACGCTGCGGCAATCCCTCGTCGCGCGTGAGCGCGCGCTCGAGGCGCATCAGCGTGCGGTCGTCGCGTGACTCCGATGCGTCGAACTTCTCCGCCGCTTTCTTCAGGCGCTCGGCGGCGTTGCGCAGCGGCGTGAGCTCGAGATGCGGCGCGTCGGCTTTCTGCTTCGGCGCGACGAACGGCTTGGTCGGATCGGCGGCCAGCTCCAGGTCGCGCAGCAGCGCGTTGTGATCTTCCGTCTCCTCGCGCGTCGTCTCCGCGAGCTGCTCGATGTCGTCGACGTAGCGGTTGACCGTGGCGGCGAGCGTCGACGTCTCGAACGGCAGCGTGTCGGCGTTGGCCATGCGGAGCATCATCCGCCCCGTCGTCTTCGCCTGCACGATGCCGTAGTCGAACTGCGGATCGGCGAAGCGCGTGTAGTGATCGAACGAGTCGTACGCGGAGTGATAGACGCCGTACTCCCCCTCGCCGCCGTAGCCGATGCTCAGCGAGGCGATGCCGGCGTGCTGCAGGAACGGCGTGTAGTCGGAGCCGGAGCCGAGCGCGCCGAGCCTGAGGTGCTTGCGCGCGCGCAGCTCCCTGCGCTCCTTCACCGAGTCGGCCTCGACGAGCTGCCGCGCGCGCGACCGCTCCAGGACGGACACGTTCCGCTGCGGATCCACCACATCGCGCGCGACCTCGGTCACGAAACGCTCCAGCGTGTGCGACCCCGCGGCCTCGAGGAAGCCGCGGTCGTTCGAATCGGAGTTGATGTAGACCACGGCTTTCTCGCGCAGCTCGGCCAGGTGCGCCTCGACCCATTCCGTCGAGCCGAGGAGCCCCTGCTCTTCGCCGTCCCAGGCGGCGTAGACCAGCGTGCGCCGCGGACGCATGCCGCTCTTCGCCAGCTCGCCGATGGCGCGCGCCTCTTCCATCATGGCCACGAGGCCGCTGATCGGATCGTTCGCGCCGTGCACCCAGGCGTCGTGATGGTTGCCGCGCACGATCCACTGGTCGGGCAGCTCGCTGCCGCGCAGGCGCGCGATGACGTCGTACGCCGGCACGAGCTTCCAGTCGAACTCCACCTTCAGATGCACGCGCGCGGGGCCCGCGCCGAGGTGGTAGGTGATGGGAAGGCCGCCGCGCCATTCGGAGGGGGCGACGGGGCCGCCGAGGGCGCGGAGGAGCGGGAGCGCGTCACCGTAGGAGATCGGGAGGACGGGGATCTTCGTGAGCGTCGGCGCGGATTTGATGTCGAGGCGCTTCGCTCCTTCGATCGCGGCGACGCCGGGCGTGAGCGGGTCGCCGGAGTAGACCGGCATGTCGGCCACGGAGCCGCGCTGCACGCTCTGGTCGCTGCGATAGGCGCCTTTGGGATACGTATCGCCGGCGTAAAAGCCGTCGTCGCGCGGATCGGAGTAGATCAGGCAGCCGATGGCGCCGTGCTCCGCGGCGACCTTCGGCTTGATGCCGCGCCACGAGCCGCCGTAGCGGGCGATGACGATCTTCCCTTTGACGTCGATGCCGTTGCGGGCGAGGACTTCGTAGTCACGCGGCACGCCGTAGTTGACGTACACCAGCTCTCCGGTGACGTCGCCGTCGATGGAGTAGGCGTTGTAGGGCGGCAGGATCTCGTCGTTCTGATTGGAGGTGGCGTCCTCACGCAGCGCCGGCTCGTGCAGCGTCGCCGTGTAGCGCTCCGGCGCGAGCAGTTCGACGACGCGCGTCTTCGGCGTCGGGAAGAGCACGTCGAAGCGCTCGAGCTGCGTCTCGTACCCCCACGACCGGAACAGCGACGCGATGAGCTCCGCGTTTTCCTTCCCGTACGCGGAGCCGAGATGATGCGGCCGCGCGGTGAGCTTCTTCATCCACGTGCGCAGGTTGTCGCGGGAGAGCTTCTCGTCGAACCGCTTCTCCAGCGCGTGCTGCCGCGCGGGATCTTTGAAGCCGTAGATGGGAGCCGCCGGCTGGGCGGAGAGGGTGGTGGCGAAGAGGAGCGTTGTTGCGATGGCGCGTCGCATTGCGCGCGCGATTCTACGCGGAGGGCTTCCTCGGGCGCGCACGCATTCTGTCGGCGGTGACGATGACGACACCGGCGAGCAGATCGGCGCCATGAGTGAGCAGAGCACGGATGCACGCGTCGGCATGCTCCGGCGGCAGAATCTCCTGATCGAGAATCACCACTCCGGCGCTGGGGAGACGCTCGAATACGACGAGCTCTCCGAAATCGCCATCAGCAGTGATCACGATGCGTCCTGTTTCCGCGGCATGAGCAAGGATGCGCCGGTCGCCCGGATCGCTGGCCCAGTCGGCGACATTCTCCACATCGTGACCACGGCTACTCAGCACGGCTGCCAGTCGATGGGAGAGGCAATTATCGATCAGCAGCTTCACTGGTCACGAGCAGCGGCATGAACCGCTCGCGGTCCGTGATGTCGGCGGCGTAGCGCAGGCACGCCTGGATGTCTTCGCGCTCGAGCCATGGATAGTGCTCGAGCAGCTCTTCCGCCGTCGAGCCGGCGGCCATCATGCTCAACACGTGCGACACGGCAAGGCGCCGTCCGCGAATGATTGCTTTCCCACCGAAAATCTCGGGGTTGTAGGTGATGCGATCCAGCAGGTCACGCGCGCTCATATGCACATCTTACTCCCCGCCCTATACTCCCCTCCCCATGTGCGGCATCAACGGAATCTTCGCTTACGGCGGCGGTGCGGCGCCGGTCGATGCGGACGAGTTGATGCGGTCGCGGGAGTGCATGCGCTCGCGGGGGCCGGATGCGGCCGATGTGTGGATTTCCGAGGATGGGCGGGTGGGGCTGGGGCACCGGCGGCTCGCGATCATCGATCTGTCGCCGGCGGGGGCGCAGCCGATGCGGCGGGGGTCGCTGGCGATCATCTTCAACGGCGAGATCTACAACTATCGCGAGCTGCGCGCGCGGCTGGAGGCGCAGGGCCGGACGTTCACGTCGCACTCGGATACCGAGGTGCTGCTGGCGCTGTATGACGCGATGGGCGAGCGGATGCTGGGGGAGCTGCGGGGGATGTTCGCCATCGCGCTGTGGGACGGCGGGCGGCGGCGGATGATGCTCGCGCGCGACCCGTACGGGATCAAGCCGCTGTATTACGCGGATGACGGCGGGACGGTGCGCATCGCGTCGCAGGTGAAGGCGCTGATCGCGGGCGGGAAGGTCGACACGCGCTTCGAGCCGGCGGCGGCGGCGGGGTTTCTGCTGCGCGGCACCGTGCCGGAGCCGTTCACGATGTATCGCGCCATCCGCGCGCTGCCGGCGGGGTCGTTCGCGTATGTCGACGCGAACGGCGTCGGGGAGGCGAGGCAGTATTTTTCGATTGCCGCGACATGGCGTGAGGGCGTGGAGAACCCGAGGCCGATCCGTGCGGCCGAGGTGCATGACGCGGTGCTCGAGTCCGTGCGGTATCACATGGTGGCGGATGTGCCGGTGGGGGCGTTTCTCTCCGCGGGGATCGATTCGAGCGCCATCGTGGCCTTTGCGCGCGAGGCGGGAGCGAGCGATCTGCAGACCATGACGCTGCGCTTCGAGGAGTACCGCGGGCGCGACAACGACGAGGCGCCGCTGGCGACGGTCGTCGCGCAGACGTACGGCGTCCCGCACAGCATTCGCGAGCTGACGCTGGACGACTTTCGCAACGAGCTGCCGCGCATCTTCGCGGCGATGGACCAGCCGACCGTCGATGGACTGAACAGCTACTTCATCAGCAAGGCGGCGGCGGAGCTGGGCTTGAAAGTGGCGCTCTCGGGGACGGGGGGCGATGAGCTCTTCGGCGGCTACACGTCGTTCCGCGACATCCCGCGCTGGATGCCCATCACGTCCGTGCTGTCGAGAGTGCCGGGACTCGGCGAGGGCGTCTATCGCCTCAACGCCGCGCTGGCGAAGCGCAGCCGCCACATCAGCCCGAAAATGGGAGAGATCCTCCGCCACGGCGCCTCGTACGCCGGCGCCTACCTGGTCAAGCGCGGCCGCTTCCTCACCTCGGAGCTGGCCGGCGTGATGGGAGAGGACATCGCTCGCGAAGGGCTGCAGCGGCTCGACCTGCTGAATCTGATCGAGCGCACGGTCACGCCCGATCCCGGCACGCCGTACGCGCGTGTCGCGGCGCTGGAGTCGTCGCTCTACCTGCGCAACCAGTTGCTGCGCGACATGGACTGGGCCTCCATGGCCCATTCGCTGGAAGTGCGCGTGCCGCTCGTCGACGCGCACCTGCTGCGCCGCCTCGCGCCGGTGCTGGCCACGCGCAAGGGGCGCGGCAAAGGCATCCTGGCCAATGCGCCGCGCCCGCCGCTGCCGGAGGCAGTGCGCACCCGCCGCAAGACGGGCTTCACGCTCCCCATCAAGGAGTGGCTCCGCCAGGAAGGGCGGGTGGAGTTCGGGAAGCGGAGCTGGGCGCGCAAGGTGTACGAGGTGATGTTTTCGAGCGCCAATGGATATTGGTAGGCGGGCTGGAGCCCGCCCTACATCACTTGACGGTGACCGTCTTCTTCATCCCCTTGTCCGCGTGCCCGTCCACCGGGCAGTAGATCGTGTAGGTGCCGGGTTTCAGGTCCACCTCGAGCGAGGCGGTGTTGCCGCGGGTCAGCTCGTTCGTCTTCTGCTCGATGCCGTTCCCCTCGATCTCGAATGCGTGCGTCTCCTTGCCGCCGTTCTCGATGTTGAAGGCGATACGCCCCGCCGGCAGCGTGTCCGGCATGTGGATGGCGTACTCGATGAGATGCACCTCCTGCGTCGGCGAGGCGGGCGTCGGGGCATTCGACGGCGTGTGCGAGTCGACGGCGTGGGTCGGATTCATCGTCGACGGCTCGGCCATCTGCGGATTGACCGACGTGTCGTTGCTCGACTGCGAGGGCGTCTCCTGCGAGAGGTCGCCGGGGCTGTCGGACTTGCAGGCGAAGGGGATCAGAGCGAGGATCAGAACCGCGATACGCATGAGCGAGTGGAGGACGCAAAACGCGAGCCGGACGTACGCCATCGCGCTGGCGATCCTCGCCGTGATCGCGGTGGTGCGCGTGGCGTCGACGCATCGCGAGCTCAGCGCGACGCTCGACGAGCCGGCGCATCTCGCCGACGGCTACGAGTGGTTCGAGGGACGGTATGCGCTCGATCCGGCGCATCCGCCGCTGGCGCGGGTGCTGGGCGCTTTGCCGTTGCGGATCGCCGGCGTGCCGGCCACGACGCAGGGCAATGCCACGGAGCGCGGCGGTGTGCTGCTCCACCACGGCGATTACTGGACGAATCTCGCCCGGGCGCGGTGGGGGAATCTGCTGCTGCTGGTCGTGGCCATCGTGGCGCTGGCGGTGTGGGCGCGGGATCGTGTGGTGGCGTTGCTGGCCGTGGCGATTTTCACCACGCTGCCTCCGGTGCTGGGGCATGCGGGGGTGCTGACCACCGACCTGGCGGTGACGGCGATGCTGGTGGTGGCGCTCGTGGCGCTCGAGAAATACCTCGAGCAGCCCACATGGAGGAGCGCGCTGCTTCTCGGCATCGCGATCGCGCTGGGGGTGCTCTCCAAGTTTTCGTTCATTGTCTTCTTTCCGGCTGCGGGGCTCGTGCTCACCGGGAGGGGCAGGCTGAAGCCTGCCCTACGTTTGGCGCCGGTCGTCGGAATCTGCGCTTTCTTTGTGGTCTGGGGTGGGTATCGGTTCAGTTTCGGGAAGGCTTCGGGGCTTTCTCGCGATGCGGTGTTTCTCTTTCACTATGCGGCGCCGGAACCGCTCATTGCGCCGGCGCGATGGCTGGCGGAGACGAACGTGCCGGCGCCCGCGTTGGCACTGGGACTGGCCTCGCTGAAGTTTCACGATCGCCAGGGGCATGAGGCGTATCTGCTCGGCGAGGTTCGCCAGCACGGCTGGTGGGATTACTTTCCGGTCGTCTTCTTCTACAAGACGCCGCTCCCCTTTCTGATTCTCGCCGCGTGGGGCATTCGCGCGCGGCCGCGGCTCGCGTGGATCGCGCTGGCCATCCTGCTCGTGGCCATGAGCGGCAGCATCAACATCGGCGTGCGGCACGTGCTGCCGATGTATGCGCCGCTGTCGATTCTCGCCGCCCACGGCCTCGTGCGCATCGCGAAGCAGGCGAAGGCGCCGTTCAGCAGAGCCGCGCTGGCGGCACTCGTGATCTGGCTCTTCGCCGGCGCCGCGCTCGCGCATCCCGACTACATCGCCTGGTTCAACGGACTGGCGCAGCCGAACCCCGCGCGCATCGCCGTGGACAGCAATCTCGACTGGGGACAGGACGCCGCGCGCCTCGACCGCGTCGCGCGCGAGCTCGGCGTCGACGTGCTGCACGTCGCGGTGGCCACGACCATTCCGTCGCGCACGCCGACGGTCCCGCTGCAGCCGTACGTGAAGACGCGCGGGTGGGTGGCGGTGAGCGAGACGCCGCTGGCGCTGCATGCCGATCAGTACCGCTGGCTGAGTGCGTACCGCCCGGTGCGGCGGGTGGGCACGTCGATCCGGCTCTACTTCATCCCGTAAGATGCGCCCCTTGCAGCAGCGGGACTGGACCTTCATCGCCGCCGTGGCCGTGCTCACGCTCGTCGCCGTCGTGCGCGTCGGGTCGACGCACCGCGTCTTCAGCGCCACGGTCGACGAGCCGATCCACCTCGCCTCCGGCTACGAGTGGTTCAAAGGCGAGCTGACCACCGACATGACCCATCCGCCGCTGGCGCGCGTCCTCGGCGCATTGCCGCTGCGGCTGGAAGGGCTGCCGTATCCGCAGCCGAGCGGCATGGTCGACCGCGGGAATCAACTTCTCTACCACGGCGACCGCTACGTCAAGAACCTCGCCCGCGCGCGCATCGGCAACCTCGTGCTGCTGGCGCTGGCCATCGTCAGCGTGGCCGCGTGGGCACGGCGCGTCTTCCCGCGCGGCGTGGCCATCGCCGCGGCGGCGCTCTTCACGTCGCATCCGCTGCTGCTGGGACACGCGGGACTGATCACCACCGACCTCGCCGTCGCCGCCACGCTGCCGCTCGCGCTGCTGGCGCTCGACTGCTACCTCGAGGCGCCGACGTGGAAACGCGGCGCGCTGCTCGGCATCGCCATCGCCCTGGGCGTGCTGTCGAAGTTCTCCTTCTTCGTCTTCTTTCCTCCGTGCGTGCTGGTCATGCTGGTGCTGCGGCGCCCGCATGTGGGGACGGGCTTCAGCCCGTCGCGCCACGGACTGAAGCCCGTCGCCACCTTGCTGCTCGCGGCGGGAGTGGCTTTCCTCACCGCGTGGGGCGGCTATCGCTTCGACGTCGGCCGTCCCGCCGAAGTGATCGAGCGCGGCGACGAGATCCTCGACTGGGCCGCGCCGGCGCCGCTCAAGCCGCTGGCGCGCCTCATGGGCCGCACCCCTCTCCCGGCGCCGACGCTCCCCCTCGGCATGGCCCAGGTGAAACTCCACGAGACGCTCGGCCACACCGCCTACCTCCTCGGCCATGAGAGCCGCACCGGCTGGTGGTATTACTTTCCGGTCGTCTTCTTCTACAAGTCGCCGCTGCCGTGGCTGGTCCTCGTCGCCTGGGGCGCCATCGCATTGATGCGCGACCGCAACCGGGCCGTCTTCTTCGGCACCGCCGCGGCCATCCTCCTCACCGCCATGACCACGTCGCTGAACATCGGCGCCCGGCACGTGCTCCCCATCGTCGGGCCGCTGTCGATCTGCGCCGGCTACGCGGTCGTGCACATCTGGCGCACCTCGCGCGACCTCTTCGGCCGCGCCGCGCTGGCCGCGCTGCTGGCGTGGCTGGTCATCGGCGTCAGCGCCGAGCATCCCGACTACCTGGCCTGGTACAACGAGCTGGCGCAGCCGAATCCGTCGTGGTTCGCCGCCGACAGCAACATCGACTGGGGGCAGGACGTGCTGCGCCTCGCGCGCGTCGTGGAGGAACTGCAGATCCCCCACCTGCATACCGCCTTCATGAACAGCACGCGCCTCGGCGTGCACGGCATCCACGCCACCTCGCTCGTGCCGCACCAGCGCGTGACGGGATGGGTGGCGGTGAGCGAGAACTGGCTCCGCTTCGGCGAGGCCAAAGGCGACTACGACTGGCTGTCGTCGTACCGTCCGGTGCGACAGGTGGGGAAGACGATCCGTCTTTACTACATCGAATGAAGAAGGCCGCGCTCGCACTCATCGTCATTTCGGCGCTGCGCATCGCGGCGACGTGGACGCTCTACTCCGCGACGGTCGACGAGCCGATGCACGTCTCCGCCGGCCTGCAGCTCTACACGCAGCACGCGTACACGCTGCAGCCGGAGAACCCGCCGCTGCCGCGCCTCGTGCTCGCCTTCGCGCCGTGGCTGGGCGGGATGGACTTCGATCCCAACCGCGACACGAACGCGCAACTGCTGCGCGTCTTCTACTCCGACGATCGCTACAAGACGAACCTCGTCCTGGCCCGCTCCGGCAATCTCCTCTTCTTCGTGCTGGCCGCGGTCGCCGTGTGGCTGTGGGCGCGCCGGCTGCTCGGCGAGAAGAGCGCGTTGATCGCGACGGCGCTCTTCACGCTGCAGCCGATGATCGCCGGACACGCGGGACTGGCCACGCACGATCTCGCCGCGACGGCGGGCGTGGCGTGGTCGCTCTACGCGTTCGCCTGCTGGCTCGACGAGCAGACCGTGAACCGCGCGGCGTGGTTCGGCGTGGCCTTCGGCCTGGCCATCCTCTGCAAGTTCTCCTGCATCGGCTACGTCCCCGCGGCCTGCCTGGCCACGTATCTCGTACGCCGCGATTTTCGCTGGCGCGCGCTGCTGCCGTCGTTCGCGACCGCACTCGCCGTCACGCTGCTCGTGCTCTGGAGCGGCTACGCGTGGCACAGCGGGCCGTTTCTCGCGGGAATCCGAGGACTGCGCGCGATCGACCAGGGCGGGCACTTCGGCTTTCTGTTCGGGCAGGTGCGCATGGACGGCTGGTGGTGGTATTTCCCCGCGGCCGTCGCGCTCAAGAGCACCATCGCCTCACTCGTCCTCGCGCTCTTCGCGCGGCGACGCGGCCTCGAGCCGCTGGCCGCGGTGCTCGCCATCCTGCTGGTGGCCATGCCCTCCCATCTCAACCTCGGCGTGCGCTACGTCCTGCCGCTCTACGCGCCGCTGGCCGTGGCCGGCGCCTCGGTGACGCGCAAATGGCTGCTCGCGCCGCTGCTGGCGTGGCACACCATCGCCTCCGCCATCGCCATTCCCGACGCCTTCCCCTACTTCAACGAGGCCGGGGGACCGCGCCCCTGGCAGTACCTCCTCGACAGCAACATCGACTGGGGACAGGACGCCCTGCGCCTGCGAAACGTCCTCCGCGAAAAGAAGGTCGACCGCGTCGGCCTGGCCGTCCTCGGCTGGCATGACTGGGACGCTCTCGGCTTTCCGCCGCACTACTTTCTGCAGCGCGACGTGCCGTCGCAGGGATGGGTGGCGGTGAGCGAGCACATGTTCGGACTGGCGCGGGGCGCGCCGTGGCTGGAGGGGAGGCGCTACGAGCGCGTCGGCAAGTCGATCCGCCTCTACTACGTGAAATGACGAATCGCCGCTGGTGGTCCCTGCTCGTGCTGATCGTCGTCTTCACGCTGGCGCGTGTGGCCACGACGCACCGCGTCTTCTCCGATACGATCGACGAAGGGCTGCACGTGCTCTGCGGCTACGACGCGCTCACGCGCCGCGAGCTCCGCACCGATCCGAATCACCCGCCGCTGGCGCGCATGCTCTTCGCGCTGCCGTTCGTGCGCGAGCCGCAGCCGGCATTCGAGCCGCGCTTCCACGAGCTCCTCCTGCGCGGCGACCGCTACACGCAGAACGTCGCCCGCGCGCGCATGGGCAACCTGCCATTCCTCGCACTGGGCATCGTAGCCGTGGCGCTGTGGGGACGGCGGCTGCTTTCGCCGCGCGGCGGGCTGCTGGCGGCGGCGCTCTACGCCTCGCTGCCGCCGGTGCTCGCCCACGGCGGGGTGGCCACGACCGACATGGCCGCGGCGTCGACGCTGGCGTTCGCGTTGTACGCGCTGGATACGCTGCTCGATTCCGAACGCAGGAGAGGCTTCAGCCTGTCCATGGGCAGGCTGAAGCCTGCCCTGCGTCTGGGTCTCGCCGTCGCGGCCGGGATGCTCTCCAAGTATTCGTTCGTCGTCTTCTTTCCCGCGTGCGCGCTGCTGCTGCTCGTGTTGCGGCGGCGCTTTCCGTGGAAGGAGCTGCTGCTCGCCGCCGCGATCGCGGGAGTGCTCGTGGCCGTGGTCATGCCCCCTTCCGAATACGTCTACGGCGTGCTGCACGTGAAGGGGATGGATGCCGACCCGCCGAAGGCGATCCTGTTCGGCGAAGTGCGGAAAGGCGGCTGGTGGTATTACTTCCCGGTCGCGCTCTTCTTCAAGACGCCGATCGCCTTTCTGATCCTCGCGCTGGCGGGCATCAGGCGCAGCACGCGCGTGCCGGCGCTCATCGCCGCGGTCATCCTGGCCATCGTCATGACCAGCGACATCAACATCGGTGTACGTCACCTCCTCCCCATCTACGGACCGCTGGCCATCATGGCCGCGACGGTGCGCGTGCGCTGGCTCACCGTGGCCATGAGCGCGTGGCTGGTGATCGGCTCCGCGCTCGCCCATCCCGACTACCTGCCTTGGTTCAACGCCTTCGCGGGAAAAGAGCCGCACCGCGTGCTGAACGACAGCAATCTCGACTGGGGACAGGACGTCCTGCGCCTCGTGCGCCTGACGCGCGACGAGCGCATCCCGGCCATCACCACCTCGCTGGCCACCTACGCGCCGCTCGACCGCATCGGCCTGCCGCCGCGCAAGGAGCTGCAGGCTCTTCAGCCGGAGGTGCAAGGCTGGCTGGCCATCAGCGAATTCAACATCGCCATGGGAAGGGACATCAGTCCCGAGATTGCAAGGTGGCTCGACGCGCTGCTGGCGAACAGGCCGTATCGACGCGTCGGCGCGTCGATACGGCTGTACCACTTCGCGCAACCGCTGCCGGCATCACAGCCGGCGCGCGGAAGCGTTTCGCTGTCAGCGCCGCCGGCCGTGCCGGCTCAGTTCACCGCGGCCGGCTCCGGCTCCAGCGACAGCACTACCTTCCCGTCCGCCGCCGCGTTGACGAACACCGTGTCGCCCGGCTTGAACGTCCCTTCCAGCAGGCGCAGGGCCAGCGGGTCGATGATCAGCCGCTGCAGCGCGCGCTTGAGCGGCCGCGCGCCGAACGCCGGATCGTAGCCCTCGCGTGCGATCGCCTCCCTGGCCGCGTCGCTGATCTCCAGCGACAGGCCGCGGTCCTCGATCAGCTTCGCCAGCCGCTTGAGCTGGATGCCGATGATCTGCTTGATCTGCCCCAGGTCGAGCGAGTGGAAGACGATCACGTCGTCGATGCGGTTCAGGAACTCCGGACGGAAGCGCTGGTGCAGCTCCGCATCCACCGCCTTGCGCATCGACTCCTCGTCCAGCTGTCCCTTCGAGAAGTTGTGGATGTACTCCGAGCCGACGTTGGAGGTCATGATGATGACCGTGTTCTTGAAGTCCACCACGCGCCCTTTCGAGTCGGTCAGACGCCCGTCGTCGAGGATCTGCAGGAAGACGTTGAACACCTCCGGGTGCGCCTTCTCGATCTCGTCGAACAGCACCACCGCGTACGGCCTGCGGCGGATGGCTTCCGTGAGCTGCCCGCCCTCCTCGTAGCCGACGTAGCCCGGGGGCGCGCCGATGAGGCGGGCCACCGCGTGGCGCTCGCCGTACTCCGACATGTCGATGCGCACCATCGAGTTTTCATCATCGAAGAGGAACTCCGCCAGCGCGCGGGCCAGCTCCGTCTTGCCGACGCCGGTCGGCCCCATGAAGATGAACGAGCCGATGGGACGGTTCGGGTCCTTGAGGCCCGCGCGCGAGCGGCGCACCGCGTTGGCCACGGCGTGCACCGCGTCGCCCTGCCCGATCACGCGGCGCTGCAGGCTGTCCTCCATGCGCACGAGCTTCTGCATCTCCGACTCGAGCATCTTCGTGACCGGCACGCCGGTCCACTTCGACACGATCTCGGCGATGTCCTCGTCCGTCACTTCCTCGCGCAGCAGCGCGCCGCCCTTCTGCATCTCGGCCAGCTTCGCGTTCAGTGCATCGACCTCGCGCTGCAGTTGGGGGATCTGCCCGTAGCGCAGCTCCGCGACGCGGTTCAGCTCCCCCTCGCGCTCGAGGCGGTTCGCCTCTTCGCGCACCTCGTCGAGCTTCTTCTTCAGCTCATTGATCTGGTTGATGACGCCCTTCTCCGCCTCCCACTGCGAGCGCAATCCGGAGATCTTCTCCTGCAGCTCCGAGATCTGCCCGCGCACGCCCTTGAGCCGCTCCTGCGTGGTCGGGTTCTCTTCCTTGTTCAGCGCCTGCTCTTCGATCTGGAGCTGCGTGAGACGGCGCGTCAGCTCGTCGATCTCCTGCGGCATCGAGGTCAGCTCGATGCGCAGACGCGAGGCCGCCTCGTCGATCAGGTCGATGGCCTTGTCGGGGAGGAAACGATCGGTGATGTAGCGGTGCGACAGCGTGGCTGCGGCCACGATGGCCGAGTCCTGGATCGTCACCTTGTGATGCACCTCGTAGCGCTCCTTGAGGCCGCGCAGGATGGCGATCGTGTCCTCGACCGTCGGCTCGCCGACGAACACCGGCTGGAAGCGGCGCTCCAGCGCGGCGTCCTTCTCGATGTGCTTCTGATACTCGTTCAGCGTCGTGGCGCCGACCGCGCGCAGCTCGCCGCGCGCCAGCGCCGGCTTGAGCAGGTTCGACGCGTCCATCGCTCCTTCCGCCGCGCCCGCACCGACGAGCGTGTGCAACTCGTCGATGAAGAGGACGACGTTCCCCTCGCTCTCTTCCACTTCCTTGATGACCGCCTTCAGCCGGTCCTCGAACTCGCCGCGATACTTCGCGCCGGCGATGAGCGCGCCCAGATCCAGCGACACCACGCGCTTGTTCTTCAGCCCCTCGGGCACGTCGCCCGCCACCACGCGCCGCGCCAGTCCTTCCACGATGGCCGTCTTGCCGACACCCGGCTCGCCGATGAGCACCGGATTGTTCTTCGTGCGCCGCGACAGCACCTGGATCACGCGGCGGATCTCCTCGTCGCGGCCGATGACCGGGTCGAGCTTGCCGCGCCGCGCGGCTTCCGTGAGATCGCGCGCGTAGCGCTGCAGCGCCTGGTATTTGTCCTCGGGATTCTGATCGGTCACGCGCTGCGTGCCGCGCACCGACTGCAGCGCCTTCAGCACCGCGTCCGCGACCACGCCGTGCCGCCGCAGGACCTGCGACGCCGTCGACTCCTTCGTCTCCGCGATGGCCAGCAGGAAGTGCTCCGTCGACACGTACTCGTCGTTGAAGTTCGTGGCCGCGCTGAACGCCGCGTCGAACACCTTGCGCAGCGTGCTGCCGACCATCGGATCGGCCGACGCGCCGCCGACCTTCGAGAACTTCGCCACCGCCGCGGCCACCTCGGCCTCGACCGCGCCCGGCGTCACGCCGAGCTTGTTCAGGATCGGACCGACGATCCCGCCGTCCTGGCGAACCAGCGCCAGCAGCAGGTGCTCCGGCGTCGTTTCCGGGTTGCCCGCGCCGCGGGCGAGGTTCTGTGCCTCGACGACCGCTTCCTGCGCCTTGACCGTAAGCTTATTGAAATTCATCGGTTTGCCTCGCATTGAGTCGATTCGACTCACATCACTAAACCGGCAATTTTTACCCTGCATTCCGGCACGCATACGGAGTGCCCGGCGAGTTGCGGCGCGCCTATACTCCGCGCCGCGCATGCTGCGTCGCCTTTCGGCCCGGGCCGAGTTTCTGATCGTGTCGCTCCTCTGCTTCGGACCTTTCGCGGCCCGCAGCATCGTCGAGCTCACGGAGCGCAAGACGCTCCTCCTCTTCGACGACCGCCGCGCGCTCTTCATCCTCGGCGTGGAGCTCGTGGCCGGCACGCTGGCGCTGCTGCTGCTGCGCGCACGCGGCTGGACGGCCGAGCAGTTCGGATTGCGCATCACGCCGGCGCAGACTCTCGGCGGGATGCTGCTGCTCCTCGGCACCAACATGATCGTCAGCATCCTCACGCTCGCCGCGCCGGGCGCGAGCGCCGCGACGGACGTGCAGGTGCAGCTCACGTGGCCGGTGCTCATCGCGCTGACGGCGATCAATCCGCTCTACGACGAGCTGTTCGGCGTCGCATACGTCGTGCGGGCCGCGGAGTCGAACGGGGCCGCGTTCGCCATCACGCTCAGCGCCGCGATCCGCTTCATCTGCCATCTCGAGCAGGGACCGATCGCCGCGCTGACCATCCTCCCGTTCGGCCTGCTCTTCGCGGCGGTCTACTGGAAGTGGCGCGTCGTGTGGCCGCTCGTCATCGCGCACGCGGTCATGGACTTCGCCGGACTGATGCCCGGCACGCGCTGAAACATTGGCGTTGTTATTGTAAGTGGCTCCCGTGCGGCCGGACGCTGTTCCGCTTCACAGCGAATCCCACCTTCCCCGGCCGCGGAGGCTCGGTATGAAGTCCACAGCTTTCAGAGCGACGGCACTGGCCGCAACTCTTCTCTCCTCTCTTTCTCTCTTCTCCGCAACGCGTCCCAACACCATCAAGTACAAGAACAGCGGCCTGCAGAACGCCACCGGCCGTTCCGGCTCCGCGACCCTGGAAGCACGCGCGCTCCTCGGCAGCGACGGCGTCACGACCATCGAGCTGACCACCGGCTCGTTCGAGAACGGCGGCGCCACCGGCACGATCGCGAAAGTGCAGCTCAAGGCCGGCGGCTCCACCGACAACTTCAACAACCTCCGGAACGACGGCACCGCGGTCCTCACCGTGGACGGCCTCGGCTGGCGCGAGCCGGTGCAGATCCAGGCGAACGTCCGCGACCGCAGCGCGCGCACGGAAGTGGTCACCGTGCGTGAGGTGGTCAAGAAACGTCCCGACCTGATGGTCAGCAGCATCTCCGCGCCGGCGCAGGCACCGGCCAACGTGCCGGTGAACATCTACGCGACGATCGTCGAGCTGAACGGCGACATCGGCGCGCGCGCGAACGCGCGGCTGCTCGTGAACGGCGTGGAAGTCGATCGCGCCGAGTTCATCTGGGTCGACGCGAACGGCAACGTGTCCGTCGCCTTCACGCACACCTTCACGACCTACGGCAACGTGAACCTGCAGGTCGTCGTCGACGGCGTGAACCCCGGCGACTGGGACACCGCGAACAACAGCGCCACGCACGCGCTCGAAGTGGCGGAGTCGTTCGATGCCTGGACCGTGCACGCGGTCGAGCGGACGAACTCGAGCTACGGACGCTCCGAGTCGCCGCAGTGGGACACCAACAACCTGCAGCAGCAGACGACGCAGGTCACCGATCTCTGGGGATGGATCTGGCACCCGGTGAAGCTCGAGGGCTTCACACTCTCCACCTCCGCGTCGACGGACGGGCGCACGATCTACGACGTCACGCCGAGCTTCGAGCCGTTCCGCGAGGTGAGCAACGGCGCGCGCTGCACGGACGCCATGTCGTGGCGCCCGATGGTCTCGGTCTGCTTCCAGCCGGACGGCAACTCCGACGCGCCGGACGGCCAGCTCCTGGTCGAGGTGCACTACAACGCGAGCGACGCCGTCTACCACAGCTGGGGCTACGACTACAGCCGCCATCCCATCTTCCCCGACCGCCCGCCGCGCGGCGTCTACGACGACCTGACCGTGATGAAGGAGATCACCACGCCGCTCGGCAACACCGTGCAGTGGGACCTCCGCCTCACCGACGGCGACGGCGTGGTCTATCGCACGCAGCCGTTCCTCCCCTCGCTGCAGAGCGGCGAGTCGCACCAGGTGCAACCGCGCCGCTGCGGCTTCTCCGGCCGCTACGGCTTCACCGTCTGCACCTCGTTCCAGCAGGACTCGTACTGGCGCGAAGGATGGGCATCCACCAACTGGTAATTCCGCACCTGCTTCGGGCCGCCACGCGGCCCGAAGCAGTACCATGAGGGACATGAGCAAGTTCATCACGGCCGAATACGACGCGAAGGAGAACGTCTTCCGGCTCGTCGAGCCGCCTGAGGGAGTGGCGGATCACGCGGAGGTGCAGTTGGCGGTGGTGGCGACGAAGCGCGTCTCGGACGACGCGGAGCGGCCGTGGTTGAAGTTTCACGGCTCGCTACCGAAAGAAGACGGCGATGAGATGGCAGCGCTCATCGAGGAGATGTTCCCCATCGAGAAATGAGCAACCGGATCGCCGTCGACGCGAATGCCGCGATCGCGTGGCTGCGTACCGAGGAGACGGATGCGACTGCCTTTCGTCGCGCGCAGTCCGTGGCTTTCCCTCTTCCGGTTGTGGGTGAGTTGTACGCCGGCGCGTTTGCATCGACAAACCGAGAGGCGAACCTCGAAAGAGTCGCGAGCTTCCTGGCCACCGGCGAGATCATCAAACCTGATGAAGAGACAGCACGCGTTTACGGCACTCTCCGTGCGCGGATGCGTCTCACCGACATCCGCGCCTCCAAGATGAACGACCTCTGGATCGCAGCCCTCTGTCTGCAGCATTCCCTTCCTCTGCTCACCAACGATCGCGGCTTCGATCCGATCACTGGCCTCACGGTCATTCGTTGGTAAACTCGCCCGCCGGAGACTAGCCATGAGCGTTCAGCCCCTTCACGAGACCACCCCGCAGACCGCACTCTTCGAGAGCATTCTCGAGCTCATCCGCCGCACCTCCACCCAGTTGCCGGAGGACGTCGTCAGCGCCGTGACCGGCGCGCGGAAGCAGGAGGCGACGGGGTCGAATGCCGACGTGGCGCTGGACGTCATCGGCTGCAACATCGTCCTCGCGCGCGACAACTCGCTGCCGCTCTGTCAGGACACCGGCTCGATCCTCTTCTACGTGCACACGCCGGTCGGCTACGACCAGCTCGAGTTCGAGGAGATCGCCGTCGAGGCCGTGCGCGCGGCGACGAAGAAAGGGTATCTGCGCCAGAACAGCGTCGACAGCGTCACCGGGAAAAACACCGGCGACAACACCGGTCCCGGCTCGCCCGTCTTTCACTTCCATCAGTGGCGCGAGCCGCACGTCGAGGTGAAGCTGATGCTCAAGGGCGGCGGCTGCGAGAACATGAACGCGCAGTACTCGCTCCCGCACCCCGACCTCGGCGGCCGTGATCTGAAAGGCGTCGAGAACGCCATCCTCGACTGCATCCTCCAGGCGCAGGGACAGGGCTGCGGCCCCGGCATCCTCGGCGTCTGCATCGGCGGCGACCGCGCCACCGGCTACGAGCACGCCAAGGCGCAGCTCCTGCGCACGATGGAAGACGAGAACCCCGATCCGGAGCTGGGCGCGCTCGAGCAGCGCGTGGTCGAGAAGGCCAATCAGTCGGGCATCGGTCCGATGGGCTTCGGCGGCAAGACCACGCTGCTGGCGTGCAAAGTCGGGAAGCTCAATCGCCTGCCGGCGTCGTTCTTCGTCTCCGTGGCGTACATGTGCTGGGCCTTCCGCCGCCGCGGCGCGGAGCTCGACGTGAACGGCGAGGTTTCGAACTGGCTCTATTGACGCTCTAAGGGAGCATGGATTGGCTGGTCCGGCTCCTCTTCGCGGCAATCATTTCGCTGCTCGCTCTCGCCGACGTCGAGCGCACGATGGCGGAGCTGCCACCGCCTCGCAGTGACGTCCACACGGTCCGAACGTCCGAAGAAGCATGGACACGTTCGATCGCGTTGCCACCGCTGCAGCCGCCCGCGAGACGTGCGCATTCCTCGCAAGACCCGACGGGCTGAAGCCCGTCCCACATTGAGCATGCGCGTCGCGGGAAATGTGGAGCCACCGCTTTCGTACCGGCCGCACGCTAGCCGCGGCCGGCTCGGAAAGCGGCGGCTATGCGCCGCCGCACTCCTATACGAACGTCGCTACGACTGGGGCGTGGTCGCTCGTCCCTACCTCGCGCTGCGAGGGGCACGACACCGCCTTCTTCGCCAGTGGCTCGCTGGCCAGCACGTAGTCGAGGCGCCAGCCGATGTTGCGCTGGCGCATGTTGCGCCACGGCGCCCACCAGCTGAAGTAGTCGTCCGCGTCGGGATAGAGCATGCGGCCGACGTCGACCAGGCCACCCTCGGCAAGCAGCGTCTCGAACAGCTCGCGCTCCATCGGGAGCTGGCCGATCGCGCGCGGCTTGCGCTCCTTCGGGTGCACGTCCAGCTCCGAGCGGGCGATGTTCATGTCGCCGCAGAGCACCAGTTTCAGCCCTCGTTTGCGCAGGTCCGAGGCGTAGGCGATCAGCGAGTGGATGAAGGCCACCTTCGCCTCGAAGTCCTTTCCGCCGTTCGGAACGTACACGCTGGTGAACACAGTGTCCTCGATTTGAGCCTGCACGATGCGCGTCTCGTGATCGAACTCCGGATGGGTGGGGACGACGTTCGGCGCGAACTCCGTCCGTACGTGCAGCCCCACTCCCGAGTAGCCGCCCGCGCCGTGCCAGTAGCACGTATATCCTTCCAAAGAACAGGTTTGCGGGATCTGATCGAGCTTCGCCTTGATCTCCTGCAGGCAGATGACGTCGGGCTGTTCGGCCGCCGCCCACTGCACGAATTGCTCGTGCCGCGCGCGGATCCCGTTCACGTTCCAGGTGGCAATCTTCATGGTGCGCGGATTGTATTCGCGGAGTTCCATGCGCAAAGCAGCACTCCTCCTCCTTCTCCTCACCACGACCATCCCGCTCTTCGCCCAGGATCCCGATGACGACGACTGGCGCCGCCGCCGCCGTCCGCGTTACGACGACCGCCGCGACGCTCCGCGCGACAACGCGTTCGAGCTGACGCCGAACATCGGCTATCGCTGGGGCGGCACCATCTTCGCCAACCAGACCTTCATCTTCGGCGAGGACGTCGACGTCGAGCCGAGCCCCAGCGCCGGCATCAGCTTCGGCATCCCCCTCGGCGACACCGGCCTGAAGCTCGAGCTGATGGCCAACCGCCAGTCGTCGGAGCTCGAAGTCGGCAGCGGCCTGTTCGAGCCGGACGACGAGGTGGCCGACATCGACATCACGTATCTCCACGCCGGCCTGCAGATCCCGTTCGCGCGCTCGCGCAACGTCTCGCCGTACGTGGTGGTCAGCGCCGGCATCGCCAACCTCGACCCGCAGATCCTCGGCGTCGACGCCGAGCAGCGCTTCTCCGCGTCGGGCGGCATCGGCGTGAAAGTGCCGATGAGCCGCATGCTCAGCTTCCGCTTCGAGGGACGCGGCTACTACACCGCGCTCGAAGAGGACGACGAGTGCGCGATCTGCGACTACTTCTACAACGAAGACTTCTATCAGGGAGAGGTCAACGCCGGTCTGGTAATCTCGTTCTAACGTGGTCCTCAGCCGTGTCATCGCCGCGCTGGCCTACGCCGGCGCGGCGTTTTTGTTTGGTGTCGCCCTCGGCGAGCGCGGAGAGCTCGGCGTCGTGCAGCACGTCTTCACGGTGGTCATTCCGCTGGCGGCGATCGCCATCGCCGTCGTCTCGAAGCGCAACCGCGCGCACATCCTCCTGACCGGCACGCTGATGTTCGCCGGCGTGATCCTCGGCCAGCGCCAGTTCGAGCGCGCCTGGGACGAATGCCTCACCCGCGGACACGAAGTGCGCGACGCTTTGTTGAAGCTCGACGGCGACTACCCGTCGCGGCTCGAGCAGCTCGACATCGAGATTCCCTGCCGCTGCGGCTTCCGCACGACCATCCTGCACTACCTGTCGAACGAGCGCGGATTCCGGCTGTGGATGACGAACGACCGCGAGGTCGTGAACTTCGATTCGCGCAAGG
>DASUSL010000322.1:0-13746 GCA_036375135.1 Thermoanaerobaculia bacterium
TCGCAGAGGTCGAGGCCGACGATGCGCTTGCCGGAGCGTTTGATGGCGCGCAGCAGGCCGATGGCCTCGTTCCACGACAGGCCGCCGGGGACCGGCGTGCCCGTGCCGGGGCAGAGCGTCGGATCGAGACCGTCGATGTCCCACGACAGGTAAATGTCCGGCGGCAGCGCGGCCACGATCTCGTCGGCGATGCGCGCGAACGGCACTCCCTCTTCCTTCCGCGCCGCGACTTCCGCGTCGTAGAACGTGACGATGCGTCCCTGCGAGTCGTCGATCATCGCCCGCTCGGCCTGGCCGAGGTCGCGGACGCCGACCTGCACCAGCTTCCCCACGCCGTCCAGTCTGCGCATGACGTTGTTGAAGATCGACGCGTGCGACCAGGTGAAGCCCTCGTACGCATCGCGGAGGTCGGCGTGCGCGTCGAGGTGCAGGATGCCGAGGCCGGGATACTTTTCCGCGTAGGCGCGGATGGCGCCGAACGGCACCGCGTGGTCGCCGCCGAGGATCACCGGCATCCTGCCGGCGTCGAGGAGCGCGCGCGTCTGTTCGTAAACCCAGTCATTCACGCGCTCGCTGTACTCGTTCACCCTTGCCGCGGCGGCGCGCGTTGCGTCGTCGACCACACCGCCGTGCTCGATCACGCTCGCCGCGATCTCCTTCGCCTCGGCGTTCCAGTCGACGATCTGCCGCGGCACCTCGAGCATGGCGATGCCGGACGCGTACGGCCGTCCCGTCTCCTGATCGAAGAGGTCGACCTGCTTCGACGCCTCGAACACCGCCGCCGGTCCGCCCGACGTGCCGCCGCCGTACGAGGTCGTGGCCTCGAACGGCACGGGCACGATCACGACGTGCGATTCCTCGGGAGTGAACGGGAGTCCGTAGATGCCGGTGTCGCCGACCGCGGCGGCATCGGGGTCGAAGTCGTGCAGCGCCATCAATCCATGTCCATCGGGTTCACGTATTTTTCGTCCGACTTCTCGGCCTGTTCCAGCGCGGCCTTGAACTTCTCCTCGAGGATGCGCGCGCGGTCTTTCTGCGCGTCGAGCTGCCGCTCGAAGCGCTTCGCCGCCTCGCTCTTCTGCGACTCCAGCCCCGCCACCATCGCGTCGAGCGAGCCGCCCGGACCGCGGTGCTCCTTCGCCTTGTGCAGCAGCAGCTCGCCGGAAAGGCGGTCGACGACGAGCGTGGCCTCACAGCACGGACACGTGATCTCGAAGTTCTTCATGGAGGCGATTATCTGTCATCCTGAGCCGCGTAGACGGCGAAGGATCCCCTTCCGACATGCGCGGTCCGTTCGTTTCAGCAGGAGGTCCTTTGCCGTCTACGCGGCTCAGGATGACACCAAGGCTTGCGCGAGGTCCTCGATCAAGTCGTCCGGATGCTCGAGCCCGACAGAAACGCGCAACAGGTTCTCCGCCGTCCTGCTCCCCGGCCCTTCGCTGGAGTTGCGATGCTCGATCAGGCTCTCCACGCCGCCGAGGGACGTCGCCCGCACGAACAGCTTCGTCTTCGCCGCGACCGCCAGCGCCTCGGCGCGTCCGCCGCGCACGAGGAACGACAGCATCCCGCCGAAGGCGGACATCTGCCGCCGCGCGATGGCGTGTCCCGCGTGCGACTCCAGTCCCGGATAGAACACCGTCTCCACGCGCGGCTGGGTGGCCAGGAACCGCGCCACGGCCATCGCATTCTCGCTGTGCACGCGCATCCGCGCGGCCAGCGTGCGGATGCCGCGCAGCACGAGCCACGAGTTGAACGGCGACGCCACGCCGCCGACGAGCTTGCGCACGTGCAGCGTCTCGTCGTGCCAGGCGTCGCGGTCGCGGAAGACCAGCGCGCCGCCCTGGACGTCCGTGTGTCCGCCGAGGTATTTCGTCGTCGAGTGCAGGACCACGTCGGCGCCGAGCTCCAGCGGGCGTTGCAGCGCCGGAGTGGCGAACGTGCCGTCGACGACGAGCCGCGCGCCGCGCTCGTGCGCGATCTCCGACAGTGCCGCGAGATCGACCACCTTCATCAGCGGATTGGACGGCGTCTCCGCCCAGATCACCCGCGTCTCGCCGCGCACCGCGGCGCGCACGGCGTCGAGGTCCTCCATCGCCACGACGTCGAACGCGACTCCCCAGCGCTCGAAGTACTCCTCGGACAGCGCGCGGTAGCCGTAGTAGCAGTCGTCCGGAAGGATCACGTGCGCGCCGCGCGGCAGCGCCTGCAGCAACGCGGCGCCGGCGGCCATTCCCGAGCCGAACGCGAGGGCCGCGGCGCCGCCGTCGATCGCGCACAACGCCTCCTCGAGCCGCTCGCCGGTCGGATTGGCGTCGCGCACGTAGCTGTATCCGCGCGACGGCTCCCCCTCCTCGGAACGCTCGAAGGTCGTCGACAGGTGGAGCGGCGGCGCGATTGCACCGGTCTCCTCATCGACGCGCATGCCCGCATGAATCGCTTTCGTTTCGAACCTCATCGCGGGATAGCATAAGGGTGGGCGCGGTAAGCGGTATGGCCCGGACGCGACAGGCACTGATTCTGATTCTCGATGACGACGCGGAGGTGGGAGCGTTCGTGCGGGAAGTGCTGTCCGGCTCGCGCTACCGCACGGAGTGGTGCTCGGACGTCGAAGGCGCGTTGCGCACCGCCGCCAACGAGCCTCCCGACCTGGCCCTGGTCGACATCGACCTCGGCGCGAAGGGCACCGGCTGGGAGTTCCTGCGCGCCATCCGCGCCGATCCCGTGACCGCCAACCTCCCGGTGGTCATGCTCACCGGCCACGCCGACACGCTCAACCGCGAGCGCTCGCTGCGCTACGGCGCCGACCGCTACCTGGTGAAGCCGGTCAGCGCGGAGACGCTGCGCCGCGTGGCCGAGGAGATGCTGGCCGCGCGCGACGACATGTGGTGGACGATGACGCTGCGCAGCGATCAGGCGGCGCGGCTGCGCGAGCTCTTCTACGATCCGACCACCGAGGTGCCGACCATGGCCGTGGTGGTGGACGAGCTGCGGCGCCTCGTCGACGGCGGGGAGATGCTGGCCGTCTTCTGCATCGAGATCGAGCCGCTCTTCCGCATGGGCGAGCGCGACCTGTGGGAGTCGTTCGACGTGCTGCGCCGCGAGTTCGTGCGCGGGCTGCGCATCATGGCCGGCCCGATCCTCGGCAACGAGGTGATCATCGGCACGAGCCACTCCGGCGCGAACGACTTCTACTGCTTCGCCAGGCAGCGCGACGACATGAACGTGGCCAACGTGGCGCGCGAGCTCGAGCGCGCCGCGCGCACGGCGCTGAAGACCATTCCCGTCGAGCAGTCGCTGCGTGAAGAGGTGGTCGTCTTCGCCGGCGGCGCGTCGACGCAGCGGCAGCCGCTCTTCGCGCCGCGCATCCTCTACAACGCCGTGCGCGAGGCGAAGGACAACGCCGAGCGCCGCGAGACGCGCTACTACCACGCCATGCGCGAGCGCCTCCTGCGCACCGTGCAGGACCGCCTCATCACCACGGTCTTCCAGCCGGTGGTGAACCTGGCCACGCGGCAGGTGGTCGGCTACGAGGCGCTCTCGCGCGGCCCGGCCGGGACGGAGCTCGAGAACCCGGAAGTGCTGTTCGAGCTGGCCCGCGACTTCGATCTGGTGTGGGACCTCGAGGCGCTCTGCATCGAGAACGTCGTGCCGTGGCTGCAGGACGTCTGCGCGCGCGGCTACCTCTTCTTCAACCTCGAGTCGCACTTCATCCAGCAGATCCAGTACCGCGGCACGGACGTCTTCGAGCCGTTCTTCGCCTGCAACCGGCAGGTGGTGATCGAGGTGACGGAGCGCAGCGCCATCCGCGACTACCCGACCTTCCGCCGCACGCTGACGGACCTGAAGAAGATCGGCTTCAAGATCGCCATCGACGACTGCGGCTCCGGCTACGCCACGCTCGAGGCGATCGCCGAGCTGCAGCCCGATTACCTGAAGGTCGGCCATTCGCTCTTCCACGATGTCGACCGCGACCCCATCCGCCGCCGCCTGGTCGAGCTCGTGGCCCGCTGCGCCGACACGATCGGCGCGCGCACGATCGCCGAGGCCATCGAGACGGAGGCGCAGCTCGAGGTGTGCCGGGAGCTCGGGATCGACGAGGGGCAGGGGTTTCTGCTGGCGCGGCCGGCGCCGTGGGAAACGTTCAGGTGAAGTGCTGAGTGCTGGGTGCTGAGTGCTGAGCCCGCGGGACTCAGCACCCAGCACTCAGCACTCAGCACTTCGTCATGGTAACGTCCCACCCGATGCTCCACTTGGGCTCCATCCGCGGCACCACCATCGACGTCGACTTCAACTTCGGCTTCCTCGTCCTGCTCTTCGTCGTCCTCAACTACAGGGCCGAGCAGGGGATTCATTACGCGCTGCTGTGGATTCCGATCCTCTTTCTCAGCGTGCTCATTCACGAGCTGGCGCATGCGGCGATGATCGGCGCGTTCGGCTTCGGGTCGAGCCAGATCGTCCTCACCGGCATGGGCGGCGTGACCATCAACCGCCGGCGCGCGAAGGCGTGGCAGGACCTCTTCATCAGCCTGGCCGGACCGGTGTCGAGCTTCGGGCTCTACTTCCTTTGCCTGTGGATCATGCAGACCCTCCCCATCGCGCAGACCGACCGCATGCTGGCCGCGCTGCTGCCGGCCATGGCGTGGGCCAACCGCGTGTGGGGGCTGTTCAACCTCATCCCCGTCCCACCGCTCGACGGCGGCCACGCCGTGCGCGAATTTTTCCGCACCTTCCTCAACGAGCGCACCGCGTTCATCATCTCCATCTGGATCGCCATCATCGGCGGAAGCGCGATCGCCGTGCTGCTGCTGATCGGCCGGAGCTTCTTCGTCGCCCTCTACATCGGCTGGTTCGTCTACATGGCTTTCCAGCAGTGGCAGTACTTCAAGCAGCATGGCGTGCCGGGCGATTGACTTAGAATCCGTCCAGGACGCCTGTGACCTTCCCCACCAATGACTCGCCGCCGCCCGCCGGCTTGCGTTCGCGCGTGCAGCGCGCCCGCCGGCTGCTCGCGCGCATCATGCGCCGCGGCGGGCAGAGCGTCGTCGAGACGCGCACGGCCATGGCCATCCTGCGCGCGCAGCAGGACACCACCCTCGACGGCATCCTGGTGGTCGACACCAGCGGCCGCGTCCTCTCGTACAACCGCCGCTTCCTGGAGATGTGGAACGTCCCCGAGCACATCGCCGCGCGCGCCGACGACAACACGCTCCTCGGCTACGCCGCCGAGCAGGTCGCCGACTGGGACTCGTTCATCGAGGTGGTCAACTACCTCTACGAGCATCCGGCCGAGGTGCGGGCGGACGATCCCGTGCCGCTGCGCGACGGACGCATCCTCTCGCGCGCCTCCACGCCGCTCCTGGTCGGCAACGAAGTGCGCGGCCGCGCCTGGTACTTCCGCGACGTCACCAACAGCGTCAAGGCCGAGCGGCTGCAGGCCGCGCTCTTCCGCATCTCGCAACTGAGCCGCGAGGCGGAAGACCTCCCCTCGCTCTACCGCGCCGTGCACGGCGTGGTCAGCGAGATGATGAACGCGCGCAACTTCTACATCGCCACGTATCGCTCGTCGAGCAACGAGCTCGAGTTCCCCTACTTCGTCGACGAGCTCGACCCGCAGCCACCCGCGGTGCGCGCGGGCCGCGGCCTGACCGCGTACGTGATCCGCACCGGCCAGCCGCTCCTGGCCACTCCCGCGGTCTTCGAGCGCCTCGTCGACGCGGGCGAAGTCGAGCCCCTCGGCGCGGCCAGCATCGACTGGCTCGGCGCGCCGCTGAAGACGGGCGACGTCACCTGGGGCGCGATCGTCACGCAGTCGTACGCCGAGTCGACGCGCTACTCCGAGAACGACCGCGAGATCCTGGTCTTCGTCGCCCAGCACGTGGCCTCGGCCGTGGAACAGAAGCGCAAGGACGACGCCCTCCGCGACAGCGAGCGCCGCTACCGGCAGATGTTCCACAACACGCGCGCCGTGCAGCTCCTGATCGATCCCGAGAACGGCTCGATCGTCGACGCCAATGCCGCCGCGTGCGACTACTACGGCTACACGCGCGACGAGATCCGGGCCATGCGCGTGTGGGACATCAACGTCCGCGGCGAAGACGCCGTGCGCACCGACCTCACCCGCGCCAGCTCGCAGGAGACGAGCCTCTTCCACTTCCGCCACATGCGCGCCAACGGCGAGATCCGCGACGTCGAGGTGCACTCCGGCCCCGTCGACGCCGGCGGCGGCCGCAAGCTGCTCTACTCGATCATCCACGACGTCACCGAGCGCCGCCGCGCCGAGCACGCGCTGCAGCAGTCGGAGGAAAAGTACCGCGTCATCTTCGACTACGCGCCGGTGGGCATCTACCAGTCGACGCGCGACGGCACGATCGTGACCGCGAACGCGGCGCTGGCGCGCATCCTCGGCTACGACTCGGTCGACGACCTCGTGACGCGGAACCTGAATCAGGACGTGTACTCCGACCCGGGGCAGCGCGAGGAGCTGATCCGCCGCTTCGAGCCGTTCGGCTACGCGAACAACGTGGAGCTGCAGTGGCGGCGCAAGGACGGCAGGCCGATCTGGGTGCAGCTCAACGCGCACGCCATCCGCTCGTCGCACGGAACCGTCTACTTCGAGGGCTTCGTCTACGACGTCACGGAGCGCAAGCGCGCCGAGGCGCAGTTGCTCAAGCACTCGGCGGCCATGACGGCGTCGATGGACGGCATCGGCATCATCAACGACCGGCTGGAGTTCACGTACGCGAACGACTCCCTGGCCAAGCTGTTCGGCTATCCCACTCCGCACGAGATGCTGGGACGCTCCCTCTGCGACCTGTACGAGCCTCACGAGCAGGTGCGGCTGATCACGTCGATCGTGCCGCTCGTGCAGCAGCGCGGACGCTGGCGCGGCGAGGCCACGGGACTGCGCGTCGACGGGTCGAGCTTCCCGCAGGAGATGTCGCTGACCGCGATCGCCGGCGACGACAGCACGGTCTGCGTGGTGCGCGACATCACGGAGCGGACGTATGCCGAGGAGCAGATCAAGCATCTCGCGTATCACGACGCACTGACCAACCTCCCCAATCGCCTGTTGTTCAAGGACCGGTTGAGCGTGGCGCTCTCGCACGCGCAACGGGAGGGGACCAGCCTGGCCGTGCTCTTCCTCGACCTCGATCGCTTCAAGGTCATCAACGACTCCCTCGGACACAACATCGGCGACCAGTTGCTGCAGGCCGTGGCCACGCGCATCGCCACCTGCGTGCGCGAGAGCGACACCGTGGCCCGCCTCGGCGGCGACGAGTTCACGGTCCTGCTCCCCCGCCTCAACCGCTCGCAGGACGTGGCCCCGATCGCCGGCAAGATCATCGAGGCCGTGCGCCACCCGTTCCACATCGAGGGACGCGAGTTCTACATCACCACCAGCATCGGCATCAGCGTCTATCCCGAGGACGGCTCGGATGCGGAGACGCTGATCAAGAACGCCGACACGGCCATGTATCAGGCCAAGGAGCTGGGCCGCGACAACTACCAGCTCTTCAACGCGCACGTGAATGCGAAGGCGCTGCAGCGCATCGCGCTCGAGCACGGCCTGCGCCGCGCGCTGCCCAACGGCGAGCTGTCCGTGCACTACCAGCCGATCCTCGACCTCCGCAGCGGCCGCATCACCGGGATGGAGGCGCTCCTGCGCTGGACGCATCCCGACCTGGGCGCCGTGCCGCCGGCGCTGTTCATCCCCATCGCCGAGAGCACCGGCGGCATGGTCCCGATCGGCACGTGGGCGCTGCGCCAGGCCTGCCTGCAGGCCAAGCAGTGGCACGACGCGGGACACAAGTCTCTGTCGCTGGCGGTGAACCTCTCGGTCACCCAACTGCAGTCGAGCGATCTCGTGGAGACGGTGCGCGCGGTGCTGCAGGAGACCGGCTTCCCCTCGCGGCTGCTGGAGCTGGAGATCACCGAGAGCGGCGCGATGCACAACCCGGAGACTTCCATCCGCGTCCTGTACGAGTTGAAAAAGCTCGGCCTGCGCATCTCGCTCGACGACTTCGGCACCGGCCACTCGTCGCTCAGCTACCTGAAACGCTTCCCCGTCGACACGCTGAAGATCGACCAGTCGTTCGTGCAGGACACGACCTCGGATCCCGACGCCGCCGCCATCGTGACCGCCATCATCGCCATGGCCCACTCACTGCGATTGAAGGTGATCGCGGAAGGCGTCGAGTACACCGAGCAACTCCACTTCCTCCGCCGCCACGACTGTGACCAGTTGCAGGGATATCTCATCACCCCGCCGGTGCCGGCGGACAAGTTCATCGAGATCGTGGAGCGGGCGTAAGATGCCTCCCATGACCGCTGAGCCGGAGCAGCTCGATCCAGGTCCGGACCCGATCATCGAGCGCTACAAACTCGACGTCGACCGCACGCTCATTCGCGAGAACCTTCGCAAATCGCACGAAGAGCGCCTCCTGACGCTCCAGCGAATGCAGGGATTCGTCGACGAGCTCCGTGCGGCGAAGGTCGTCCGGCGCACGCGATGATCGAGTTTCGCGGTCTTCTGGAGAGTCTGCAGCGGAACGAGGTCTCGTTCGTGATCGTCGACGGAATCGCCGCGACTCTGCACGGTTCGGCGCGCCTGACGTTCGATCTCGATGTCGTTTACGATCGCACCCCCGCCGACCTGGAGCGGCTCGTTGCCGCGCTGACGCCCTTTGCACCGTACCTTCGCGGTGCACCTCCCGGGCTCCCTTTCAACTTCGACGTGGAGACGCTGAAGCGAGGGTTGAATTTCACCCTGACCACGTCGGACGGCTCGATCGACCTGCTGGGTGAAGTCAGTGGCATCGGCAACTACGCCGCCGCGCGTCAGCGGGCGGACGAAGCGCACATGTTCGGCGGCACTTACTACTTCCTGGACCTCGATGCGCTGATCGTCTCGAAGAGAGCCGCGGGCCGTCCAAAAGACTTCGAGGCGATCGCGGAGCTGGAGGCGATTCGCGAAGAGCGGGGACAGGCATGATTGCCTGTCCTCCACTCCACTCTGCTAGTGCCTTACCGCGCGCACCCTGGGGCGCACCACTTCCACCGTGATCGTCTCCTGCGTGGTCGCCCCGGAGAAGTCGGTCACGTCCACGGTCACGGTGTACGTGCCGGTGCGGTCGAAGACGCGGGTCTGCGTCTGGCCGCGCTTGGGGCCGATCTCGAATGGGAACGTCCACGAGTACTGGTAGTCGGGCACGCCGCCGCTGGCCTCGGCGCTGAAGGTCACGCTTTCGCCGACGCGCACGAGGCGGCGCGGCGAGGTGATCTCCGCGCGCAGCGGGCAGTAGCGCAGCAGATACGAGTTCAGGCGATCGGAGGCCGAGTGCACCGCCGGCGTGATGTACGAAGTCCCGCTCCAGCTGATGTTGTACGGCGACTGCGCGCGCGAGGACGCGGCGTCGGCCGCGAAGCGCGTGTTGCTGAGGATCGTGCCGTCGCTCTCGAAGCGCAGCAGGCGGTAGTTGCGCTCGACCGGCTGCGCGCGGCGCGGCGCGTCGATGTACGCCAGCGCCAGCTCCTCGCCGTTCGAGATCAGCGACAGCGGCCAGGCGTCGTCGCCGATCGGCTCGACCAGGCGCGACTCCGGCTTCACGATCTCGTGATCGGTGTCGACGATGAACCAGCGGATCTCCGTCCGCGTGTTCGACTCGAACGCCACCTGCCGCGTGACCACGAACATCCCGTCGTGTGCCGTGGCCTCGATGAACTCCGAGCCGGGAGCGATGCTGCGCGCGATGATCGCGCCGTCGGCATTCGCGCGCGCGAACACGAGCGAGCCGTTGCTGTTGTTGAAGAACGCGCCGATGATGCCGCTGTCCGTCACCGACACGTCCAGGCTGGGGCGGTTCGAGCCGGTCACGAACGCCGGCAGGTCCCACGTCTGGCGGCCGTTGCTGTCGAGCAGCGTCAGCCAGAGGCCGCGCGACTGCCCCTGCGAGATCATGCGTGCCACGACGTATGCGTCGAGGGCCGGGCTCCAGACGACGTCGATGTCGTCGCCCGGGTAGACGGTTTTGTTCGGCGTGACCGGCACGCGGTCGCCGAGGGGATCGCCCGACAGCGTCAGGCGCTGCATGAACATCGCGTCGCCGGAGGTCGTGTAGAAGAGCGCGTGCTCGCTGCCGTTCCAGAGCAGCGCCACGATGCGGCGCGCGTCAGTGGCCACGGGACGGTCGTCGACGACGGTCTGCAGCGCCTCGTCATAGACCGCGAGCCAGAGCGCGCCCGGCACGCCCTCCTCGGTCTTGGCCACGGCCAGCGTGATACCGCTCCACGACGACGGACCGGGCACGAGATTCGGCACCGAGGCGCGGGTGGAGAGCAGCCGCACCGCCGTGACGCAGTCTTGTGCTGATGCCGCGGCGGCGATGAGAGCCAGAAGAAAACCCGCGGCCGCCTTTCGAATCGCTCCCATCACTGCCCCCTCGGAGTTCTGAGATAACTGACGGACCTTCGACGGAGTATACACAGGCGGCCGCGGGCGAATTTCAGAAGCAGGCTTTGTAGCAGTTCATCGACGTAGCGAGCGGGTCCGCGTTCGCAAAGTTGCCGCACTCCCCGTACATCCAGTTGTTCGGCAGGTTCTGCAGCACGTTCGGCGTGGCCCAGCAGTTCGAGCCGCTCGGCTTGAGCGGCATGGGGTACGTCGGCGGGTTGGTGAGCGTGTTGTTCGTGACCGTGGTCGGATGCGCGGCCGTACCGGCGCCGCCGAAGTTGACCAGCACGCGCGCGCTGTTGATGTTGTTCTGCGTGACCGTGCCGCCGATGATGTTCGCGTAGTCGACGCCCGGCGGGCTCCACGGATCAGGACCCATATTCAGACCGAAGCCGCACCAGAACCCGTGGCAGTTGATGGTGTTGTAGCGGATCGTGGTGCCGCGGTAGTCGCCGGCCTGTCCGGCCCAGCCGGTCTCCTTGAAGTTGCCCAGCATCATCCCCGCGAACGCAAAGACGCCGTTCTGCTCGATCCAGTTGCTCTGGATCTGGGCGTTGTAGGCGGTTCCGACGATCAACCCGACGTCGGTGTTGTTGTACGTGTGGTTGTCGTTGATGATGCCGTAGTTGTTGCGCAGGATGGTCAACCCGTCCGACCACCGTCCGTTCTGGTCGCCGTTGTTGTATGCCGCATTTCCCTGAATGCGTCCGTAATCACCGTGCCACTCCAGTCCCGTGCCGCAGAGCGCGTTGCGCGTGTAGCTGTACGTGAGCTGGCAGCGGTCGGCGGTCGAGGTGCCGTGACACTGATTGAACCTCGCGTTGAAGCCGAATACGTTGCCGCCCGCCTGCGTGCATTTGTTGTACGAAGCGGTTCCGATCCGGTTGGCGCGGTTGCCGTCGATGATCAGATGATCGAACACGACGCCGCGCGCGCCGAGGCCCTGCAGCAGGCCGCCGCGATCGGTGTTTCCCGCGATGCAGTAGGCGTTGTTGTTGATGCACGCGTACGGATCCGCCGACGCCTTGAACGTGGCGCACCATCCCCCCGGCAACTGTTGGCAGTTCCGGTTGTCGCCCGCGAGCCCCGCGGTGCCGATCCGGAACGCGCGCCAGGCCACGATCGGCGCGTCGACGAGATACGTCCCCGGCTGCACGTTGATCCCCGTGACCGTCGTGTCGTCGATGCACTGCTGGAACGCCGCCGAGACCGTCGGGAATGCCGCCGTCTCGGGAGGGCGGCGGGATGCCGGCGTTCCGGTAGAAGACGTAGCGTGGGGAGGTCGACGATGGTCACGGTAACCGGGTCTCGCCGGCGCGTCCCCGACCGCTTCGACCGCGGCGTTGAACGCATCGGTGCCGTCGAGTGGCGGCACTGATGCGGGGGCGGTTGCACCGAAGACCCCGTTCCGCCCACGGACTGCTGCGAAGCGCGTCGGCCGGGCTGAAGCCGGCGCGAGTCGAGTGTACGTATCGCGAGCACATGGTCGACGCAGGGAAGGTCGTCATGACCTGACGCGTTACAATCGCTTCATCGTCCTCAATTCCACGCCCATGGCCAGCGGCACGCGTACGCGGACGCTGATTTCCCGCCTCGGATCCTGGATCTTCGGCATGGCGCAGCGCGTCCGGTTCCGATACGACTTCTTCATTTCGTATGCACATGGGGATGGACGCGCCTATGCCGATAATCTGACGCGACAGCTGAGGGATCTCGACTTCGTCTGCTTTCGCGACAAAGACGAATTGCCGCCGGGTCTGGTGTTGCGACCGTCTCTGCGGCGGGCGATCACGGCCAGCGCGCAGATGATCGTCGTCGGAAGCACCGATGCCATCGCGTCCGATTACGTCGCCCTGGAGGTGGAGACGTTCAGCAATACGTCGCGGCCGATCGTTCCCATCGACTTCGGTGGGACCTTGACAGAGGCTCCGTGGCCGCTGCTTCGCGATCAGGAGGTGATCTGGATCGATGAATCCCCTGCGGCGCTGGAACGCGGAGCGCCTTCACCACTGACGATCGCTGCCGTCGAGAAGAGCTTCGAGTTCACGAAGCGCAACACCTTACTTCGGGTCCGAACGGCGCTGATCGCAGCGATCTTCGTCAGCGGCGTTGCCGTGGCTTTTCTGCTCCTGCGAGAAGAGCAAAGGAACGCGAGCGCACTCACGAGACTGGCCGAGACCGAGCGAATTCGCGCGCACCGCGCCACCGCACGTGCAATGTTCGAACGGCAAGTGGCGGATCGGCAGGGGCAAATCGCTGCCAAGAACATCAAGCTGGCCAGGGAACGTCTCATTGATACCGCGCAGGAACAGGGACGGCTCGAACTTCTCGCTGGGCGCAGCCTTCCGGCACTGCTCTACCTGCGCGACGTCTACGCTGCGCGCCCCCAGAACGAAGTCGCACGGTTTCTGACCCGCGCTGCAACTCACGGCATCGTGCCTGAAATCTCTCCGGTGTTCGACCGCCCGAAAGGCCTTTCTTTCCTAGAGCCTGTGCCGGGCAACCTCAGAGAAGCAAGCTGGAGTCCCGGCGGTGACCGCATTCTGTTGCGTGATGCGCGGCACACACGTGTTTTCGATCGGCAAGGCCGCTTACTCGTGGCGCTACAGCGCGACGGAGTCCCCGTCGTGTCCAGCTTTGTTGCTTTCCTTGACGCTCGGCGGATGCTGACTGCCGATTCGGTCCGTGCGAGCATCTGGTCCACGGATGGAAAACTGCTGCGTGATGTTCCGCTGAAGGAAGGCATCGAACCGACATGGTTCGCCCTGCCTCTGGATCGCACCACCCTGGTCGTCTCGGCGCGCGGCGGCGTACTTTTTGTTCCTCTCAGCGGCGGTGCTTCGCGCTGGGTTCCTGTCGACAAGGAGCTTTACGTCGTCGATCGTCAGGGGAAACGAGTGGCCGTAATCGACGGTTCATCCATCAGAATCCGCGACTTGTCCAGCGGCACGCAATCCGGAACTCTTTCGGCGAGTCGTCCAGTGATCTGGGCCTTCTGGTCCACCGGCGGTGATTTGCTCGTTGCCATGCACGAGGACTGGACAGCGACTCTCTTACGCGTCGAGGACGCGAAGGCACGTCCTCTGGACGGTCATACCGGCGAGATTCGGGTCGTTGACTTCAGTCCTGATGGACGATGGCTTGTCACCGGTGGCGAAGACGGTCTGTTGTTTCTGTGGGATGTCGATAGTCTGAGCGACGCTACCTATGAGCCCCGCGCGCTGCGCGGTCACACGGGCATCGTTCATGCGGCCCACTTCTCACCTGACAGTCGCCGCCTGCTAACCGCCACTCAT
>DASUSL010000323.1:0-8988 GCA_036375135.1 Thermoanaerobaculia bacterium
ATCTATCCCGCGCACGGCCCCATCCGCGACGACGCGGTGGCGCTCATCGACGAGTACATCGCCCATCGCCTGCTGCGCGAGCAGCAGGTGCTCGACGCGCTGGCGTCGGGTGCGAAGAGTGCAGCGGAGATGCGCGCGCGGATCTACCCGGAGCTCGACCCGCGGCTGCACGGCGCGGCCGAGATCCAGATCGAGGCGCACCTCGTCAAATTGCGCGAGGAAGGGCGCGCATAGAATGACCCCCGCATGAAACACAAAGACTTCATCGAAGTGCACGACTACACCGCGGACGAGGTGCTGGAGATCTTCCGCCTCGCCGCCGACATGAAGAAGGACAAGGCGAAGTTCCGCCGCGCGCTGGAAGGACAGACGCTGGCGATGATCTTCGAGAAGTCGTCGACGCGGACGCGCGTCTCGTTCGAGGTGGGGATGTTCCAGCTCGGCGGCCACGCGCTCTTCCTCTCCTCGCGCGACATCCAGCTCGGCCGCGGCGAGCCGATCACCGACACGGCGCGCGTGCTCTCGCGCTACGTCGACGGCATCATGGCCCGCACGTTCGCGCACAAGACCATCACCGACCTCGCCGAGAACGCCACCGTCCCGGTGATCAACGGCCTCTCCGACCTCTCGCACCCGTGCCAGTCGATGACCGACTACTTCACGGCGTGGGAGAAGTTCGGCGGCGAGTTGAAGGGCCGCAAGATGGCGTATGTCGGCGACGGCAACAACATGGCCCACTCGCTGCTCGTCGCGGCGCCGAAGGTGGGGATGGACATCGCCGTCGCGACTCCCGCCGATTACGCGCCGCTGCCCGAGGTCGTGGCGCAGGCGGAAGCGGCCGCGCGGGAGGCGGGAACGAAGGTGGTCATCACCACGTCCATGGATGACGCGATCCGCGACGCGGACATCGTCGAGACCGACGTCTGGGCGTCAATGGGCCAGGAGCAGGAAGCGGAGAAGCGCCATCGCGACTTCGCCGGCTGGATGGTCGACGCGCGGCACATGGCCTCCGCGAAGAAGGACGCGATCTTCATGCATTGCCTCCCCGCGCATCGCGGCGAGGAAGTGAGCGAGGCGGTCATCGACAGCCCGCAGTCGGTCATCTACGACGAGGCTGAGAACCGCCTGCACGTCCAGAAGGCCATCCTGTACACGCTCATGAAGCGATGACCGACGCACGCACACGCCACGGCCGCGGCCTGGCCGTCGTCGTCTTTCTGGCCGTCCTCTTCTTCGTCCTGCTGGGACTGATCGTCCTGAAGTCGGGCGGGAAGAAGGACGAGCAGGCGACGGCGGTGGAAACGCTGACGGTGCTCTCCGCGCGGATCCGCATCCGCACGGAGCCGCACGCGCGCGCGCCGGTAGTGGCCACCGCGTCGGGCGGCGACCGCGTGACGATGCTCGAGGACCGCGGCGGGTGGGTGCGCGTGCAGACGGCGGACGGTCTGACCGGATGGGCCGAGCGCAGCGCGCTCGAGAAAACCGCGGAGCTGCAGCGGCGCCTGAGCCGCTACAAGGCCATCCGCGGACTGCCGCCGTTGCGCGGCGAGACGACGGACCGCGTGCAGCTCTACGCCGGCCCGGGCATCTTCTATCCATTGATGGGCGAGCTGGCCGCGGGGACGCAGGTCGTCGTCTACACGCGCGATCACGACTTCTTCGCCATCGAGCACGGGAAGTCGATCGCGTACGCGAGCGTCGACGCCGTCGACGTCAGCGCGTCGGGCACGCACCAGCTCGACGTGCAGACCGCCAGCGTCGAGCCGACCGACACCGCCGCCACCGCGACGGGCACGATGCCGCCGATCGCCGATACCGCGGTCACCGAGCCGCCGCCGCTCCCCGAGCCGGAGCCGGCGACGCTGCCCGAGCCCGAGCCGGTGGAGCGCTCGACCGGCGTGTACAGCGCGGTCCCGCCCGGTGGCACGCAGCCGCAGGAAATCGATCGCGTCATGCCGCGCTATCCCGCCATCGCCCGGCGGCGCAACGTCGGCGGCGCGGTAGTCGTGCGCGGCATCGTCCGCCGCGACGGCACGATCGACAACGTGGAGGTCATCAAAGACCTCCCCTACGGCCTCGGCGAGGAAGCGCGCCGCGCGGTCAGCCAGTGGCGCTTCCGCCCGGCCACGTACCGCGGCGAGGCAATCGACGTCTACTACACCGTCACGGTCAACTTCCGCCTGCAATGATTTAGGAGTGCGGCGGCGCCCAGCCGCCGCTTTCGTAACGGACGTGCGACGCGGCAAATCGCTCACCAAAACGGCTGCCGAACGCCGCCCCACTCCTCGATGAAACAGAGCACAGGGCCGCGCTGTTGTAGCGCGGCTCATGTCCCGGTTCTCGTTCCCCAACGCCCCAGGCGATCTCATCGGCGCCCACCTTTCCACGAAGGGCGGACTGCCCACGGTCTTCGACCGCGCCACCGCCATCGACGCGTCCGCCATCGCGCTGTTCGCGAAGAACGGCAACCAGTGGAAGGGGAAGGACCTCGCTGCCGAAGAGTGCGCGCAGTTCGCGGTGCGGCACGCGTCGCGGCCGCTGCTCACGCACGCGTCGTATCTCATCAATCTCTGCACGACCAATCCGCTGTTCCTCGAGAAGTCGATCGCCGCGATGGCGGACGAGCTCGACCGCGCCGAGCGCCTCGGCGCCTACGCCGTCGTGCTCCACCCCGGCGCGCACCTCGGCGCCGGTGCATCCGCGGGCATCGACCAGATCGCGCGGTCCCTGAACGAGGTGCACGCACTCATCCCGAACAACCGCGTGGTCACGCTGCTCGAGACCGCGGCGGGACAGGGGACGTGCGTCGGCTGCACGTTCGAGGAGCTCGGGCAGATGATCCGTCTCGTCGACGACCGGTCGCGCGTCGGCATCTGCTTCGACACCTGCCACGTCTTCGCCGCCGGCTACGAGCTGCGCAACTACGACGCCTATCAGCGCACCATCGACGACATGCTCCGCCATGTCGGGATCGAGAACGTCGGCGCCTTTCATCTCAATGACTCGAAGAAGCCGCTCGGCTCGCGGGTCGACCGGCACCAGCACATCGGCGAAGGTGAGCTCGGGCTCGAGCCGTTCCGCTTCCTGCTGAACGACGCACGCTTTCAGCGGGTCCCGAAAGTCATCGAGACGCCGAAGCCGGACGAGGCGGAAGCGGACCGCCGCAACCTCACCACGCTGCGCGGACTGATCGAACGACCGAAGTCGCAAAGGCGCAGAGTCGCAAAGTCGCAAAGGATGGCTGTCACACATCTCTGAGACGTAGCGCCTTTGAGACTTTGAGACTTTTCGTCTAGAGTGCGCGGCGCTATGGCCAACCGCATCGCTGACCCGACCTCCGGCACCCGCATCGGCTACGAAAACGGCAAGATCGTCGTCCCCGACGATCCGATCGTGCCGTACATCGAAGGCGACGGCACGGGACCCGACATCTGGCGCGCCACGAAGCTCGTCGTCGACGGCGTCGTGAACAAGGTGTACGGCGGGAAGCGCAAGATCCACTGGCACGAGGTCTACGCGGGCGACAAGGCCTTCGGCCTCTTCGGCGAGTACCTGCCGCAGGAGACGCTCGACCACCTGGCCATGTACCGCGTCTCGATCAAGGGACCGCTCTCGACGCCGGTCGGCGGCGGCATCCGCTCGCTGAACGTCACGCTGCGCCAGGTGCTGGATCTCTACGCCTGCGTGCGTCCGGTACGCTACTTCGAGGGCGTGCCTTCGCCGGTGCGCGAGCCGCAGAAGGTGGACATGGTCATCTTCCGCGAGAACACCGAGGACGTGTACGCGGGCATCGAGTGGCCGGCGGCGTCGGAGCTATCGAACAAGGTCATCGAGTTCCTGAACTCGATGGAGCGCCGCACCACGGCCAAGATCCGCGAGAACTCGGCCATCGGCATCAAGCCGATCTCCGAGTTCGGTTCCAAGCGCCTGGTGCGCAAGGCCATCGACTACGCCATCGCCACGAAGCGCGACTCGGTGACGCTGGTGCACAAGGGCAACATCATGAAGTTCACCGAGGGAGCGTTCAAGGACTGGGGCTACCAGGTGGCGAAGGAAGAGTACGGCCACCTGACCATCCCCGAGTCCGAGCTCACCGGCCCCGCGCCCGAGGGGAAGATCGTCATCAAGGACCGCATCGCCGACTCGATGTTCCAGCAGGTCCTGCTGCGCCCCTCCGAGTACTCGGTCATCGCCACGACGAACCTCAACGGCGACTACATCTCCGACGCCCTCGCCGCGCAGGTCGGCGGCCTCGGCATGGCCCCCGGCTCGAACGAGTCCGATGAAGTGGCCATCTTCGAAGCGACGCACGGTACGGCTCCCAAGTACGCCGGCCAGGACGTCATCAACCCCGGCTCCCTGATCCTCAGCGCGGTGATGATGCTCCGCCACATGAAGTGGTGGGAAGCCGCCGACGCCATCGAGCGCGGCATCGCCAAAACGATCCAGCAGAAAAAGGTCACCTACGACCTCGAACGCCAGATGCAGGGCGCCACGAAGGTGAAAACCAGCGAGTTCGCCCAAGCCATCGTCGACAACGTCTAGGAGTGCGGCGGCGACGAGCCGCCGCTTTGGTACCGGCGGCAAAGCCGGCGGTCCACCCCGAGTAGAACCTTTGACACGCCACGATCTCCGAGGGAATTTCGGAGATCATGAGCTGGCCTCACGCCCCCGCCCACCACTTCGCGTTCGGCGATACGTTCTTCATCACCGGCGCCACACACCACAAGCAACAGCTCTATCAAAGCGCCGCGGCGCTCGACGAGTTGCAGGAGCTCCTGTTCGCGAAAGCGCATCAGCACGAGTGTGAGCTGCAGGCGTGGTCGTTACTCACCAATCACTATCACCTGATCGCGCGCGGGGACGGAGAACGCGTGCGGCGCATGGTGACGCGGTTTCACACGGAGGCAGCGATCGCGCTGAATCGTCGCGACGGGGTGAAGGGACGACAGGTCTGGTTTCAGTTCTGGGATAAGACGCTCACGTTCGAAGCGTCGTGGCTGGCACGGCTGCGGTACACGCATGAGAACGCGGTGCATCATGGGATCGTCGACGACGCGCGCAGGTATCGGTGGTGTTCGGCCGCATGGTTCGAGCGTGCCGCTTCGGCTTCGTTCGTGGAGACAGTCAGGAGGATGAAGATCGATAGGGTGAAGGTATATGACGAATTTTCTTGCGCCGGCTTCGCCGGCGCTACCAAAGCGGCGGCTATGACGCCGCCGCACTCCTAAACTCCAGGAACCAGGGTTCGCGGCGGCCGAACTTGGTGGCGAGGGCGACGCCGACTCCGAAGATGCTGGCCAGCGACCAGAGGATGGTGCCGACGACGGGGATCATGCGGATGGCGCCGAGGATGAGGACGCCGATGACGACCATGGCCAGGTCGCCGCGGAGCCATTTGCGGGTGGCGAGCTGGTTGCGCGAGCGCGAGCCCGCCACCAGCGTGCCCACGGCGTGGAAGATGGCGATCATCCCGTAGACCTTGGTGAGGATGCCGAACACCGCCAGTGCGGCCAGGAGAGGGATGCCGACGATGTACGGCACCAGGTAGCTGAACGCGATCGCCGTGAGCACGAAGCTGGTGAAGGCGACGAGGCCGAGGACGAAGCAATGCAGGGCGCTGGTACGGAGCTCGACCGAGGAGTGGCGGATCTCGCGGCCGCTGATGAGGGTCACCACCACGGCGGTGATGAGCCAGACCAGCAGCAGCGCGGCGATGATGGCGCTCTTGGTCACGGCGCTGGCGGCGCCTTCGAGCGACGTGAGCGGATAGACGCGGCCGCCGACGCGCCCTTCCAGGCCGGTGAACTTCGCCCCGGCGTGGATGATGTTGCCGCGCACGCGGCCGGCGCCGGTGAAGACGACCGTCCCGCCGACGACCAGCAGATCGCCGCTGATCTCGGAGGCGACGGTGAGTGCGCCTCCGTACGACTGCACGGTGCCGTGCACCGGCTCGTTGAGCGTGACGCTCTCGTTGACGAAGCGTTTCTCCATCATCCGCGACTGCCCGGAGGCGCCGGTCGGAGAAAGGACCATGAACAGCGCGACCAGCGCCGCGAGGGCCGTCAGCGGAACGACGAGGCGCTTAAACATCCACTCCCTTCGGCGCGCGCCGGAGCAGCACGAAGAGGATGGTATTGATCACGACGAAGAGGATCGCGACGAGTGGGCCTCCGATCGCGCGTCCGGTGAGCTGCAGGAACGTGAGTAGCGCGGTCAGGGACGGGAGCTGCGTCGACATGGCATCGACCGGCGAGATGCCGGCATAGGCCGACAACACGATCATCAGCGTCACGGTGGAGACGATCCCCGCCGCGACGAGCGGCCAGGTGCGGTGCGACGCACCTTCCCACGCGGCGAGCGGCAGCGCGTCGAGATTCATCGGGCGCGGCTGCACGGGGATCGCGTCGGCCAGATCGTCCGACTCGAACACGCGGCAGACTTCGCACGACTCGAGATGAGCCGCGTTCGCCTCCGGATCGTTCAGGTAATCCTCACAAGTCATAACGGTTCCACGAAGGAGCCGAGCGACTCCTTGAGCAAGTTCCGCGCACGGAACAGCTTGTTCTTCACGGTGCCGAGGGGAAGCTTCTTCATCGAAGCGATCTCCTCGTACGACAGCTCCGCGAAGTGGCGGAGCTGAATGAGCTCGCGATAGTCGGACGGCAACTGCTCGACCGCCTTGTCGATCGCGGCGCTGAGCTGCTTGTTCTTCAACGCGCGGTACGGCGAGATGCCGTCGTCCGCGAACTCGCGCTCTTTCCCCGACGAATCGTCCTCGGTGCTGGTCCGCGCCAGCGGCACCTCGGAGATCGACTTCTTGCGCAGCGCGTCGATCGCGCTGTTCTGCGCGATACGGAAGAGCCACGTCGAGAACTGGTACTTCGGATCGTACCGGTCGAGTGCGAGATAGACCTTCACGAAAATTTCCTGCGCCAGATCGTGTGCTTCTTCGTAGCGATGGGTGATGCGATACACGTAGTTGACGAGACGCTTTTCATAGCGGCTCACCAGCGCGGTGAACAAATCCCTTTCGCCGCCGAGGATCCGCTCCACGAGGGCGCGGTCATCGAGCTGAACACGTTCTGCCATTCGTTTCTACGGGTTCCACCCGCGAAGGTTGCCGGGCGGCATGATACCGTCAGGTCACGATGATCGAAATCCGCGATCTCACAAAGAGATACGGCGATTTCACCGCGGTCGACCATCTCACACTGACCGCCGCCGCGGGCGAGATCTTCGGCTTCCTCGGCCCGAACGGGGCCGGCAAGACCAGCACGATCCGCATCATCGCCGGCCTCTCCCTCCCGACGAGCGGAACCGTGCACGTGAACGGCGTGGACGTGGTCGCCGAGCCCGTCCGCGCGAAGGCGGTGCTCGGCTACGTTCCCGACCGGCCGTATCTGTACGAGAAGCTGACCGGCCGCGAGCTGCTGCATTTCGTCGCGGATCTCTATCGCAAGGACTGGCGCACCTGCGAGCCGCGCGCGGTGGAGCTGCTCCGCTACTTCGACCTCGGCGACTGGATCGACGCGCGCATCGAGAACCTCTCGCACGGCATGAAGCAGAAGCTCGTGCTGACGTCGGCGCTGGTGCACGACCCCTCGGTGCTGGTGATCGACGAGCCGATGGTCGGCCTCGACGCGCTGGCGCAGCGGCAGGTGCGCGAGCTGTTCCGCGGTCTGGCGCGCGAAGGGAAGACGGTGTTCCTGACGACGCACACGCTGTCGGTGGCCGAGGCGGTGTGCGACCGCATCGCGATCATCAATCGCGGGCGCATCGTCGGCAGCGGAACGACGGCGGAGCTGAAGAAGGATGCGGCGCTGGAGGATGCGTTCCTGGCGCTGACGTATGACGATGTGGCGACGGGCTTCAGCCCGTCGCATCGCGGGCTGAAGCCCGCCCCACATTCATGAAACGACTCGACGAGTTGCGGGCTCATCGCCGGGACGACGCGCTCCGCCGCGGCATCAACCCGCGCGACGTCGATCTGTTGCTCGCCGACCTGCTCGGAAAATCGCTGCCGTACCTTTACGCGCACGGCGAGCTGATGGTGGATCCGGCGCAGCTCGACGCGCGGCTCGCGCGGCGCTACGCCGGCGTGCCGCTGCAGTACATCCGCGGTCACACGGAGTTCTACTCCCGCGATTTCGTCGTCGACGAGCGCGTGCTGATTCCGCGTCCGGAAACGGAGCTGCTCGTCGAAGCGGCGCTCGAGCGCGCGCCGCGGAACGGGCGCGTGATCGACATCGGCACGGGCAGCGGCTGCATCGCCATCTCCATCGAGCGCGAGCGGCCGGACCTGCGCGTGCTCAGCGTCGACCGCTCGATCGCCGCACTCGCGGTGGCGCACGTGAATCGCACGCGGCTGCAGTCGAACGTCGCGCTGGCGGCGTCGGACCTGTTCGGGAGCGTGTGCGGGACGTTCGACGTCATCGCCTCGAATCCGCCGTACGTGCCGTTCGCGGAGTACGAGCAGCTGGCCGTGGAGGTGCGCATTCACGAGCCGCGGATGGCGCTGACGCCGGGACCGAGCGGCACGGAGATCATCGAGCGGCTGCTCGACGAGGCGCATCCGCGGCTGGCGCCGAAGGGGCACATCATCGTGGAAGTGGGATACGGGCAGGAGGAGGCGATCCGCACGCTGGCCGCGCGCAAGCGCTACCACGTGGATGCGTTCCTCCCCGACCTCGCGGGCATTCCGCGCGTCGTCGTATTATCGGCGCATGCCGAGTAACGACAAGTGCCTCTTCTGCCGCATCGCCGCGGGTGAGATTCCGGCGAAGAAGGTGCACGAGGACGCGGACGTCGTGGCCTTTCACGACGTCAATCCGCAGGCGCCGACGCACGTGCTGGTGATCCCGCGCAGACACATCGCCATGCTCGATGACCTCACGGAAGCGGATGCGGCGACCATCGGCACGACGATCGTGCGCGCCGCGCAGATCGCACGCGACCTGCGGCTGCACGACGACGGCTACCGCCTCG
>DASUSL010000324.1:0-6028 GCA_036375135.1 Thermoanaerobaculia bacterium
ACCCGAAGTACCGCACCGACGTGAAGCGCAACTATTCGATCCAGGTCGCGCCGACGCGCAGAAACCATGATTCGACAGGGCGCATCCGCGGTGACGACGACGTCCGCTACTTCTGGATCTTCCCCAACCTGATGCTGAACGTCTACGCCGACAACTTCTCGACGAATCTCATCCTGCCGCTCGGCCCGAATCGCACGGCCACGCTGTTCGACTGGTACTTTCCCGCGAATGCAGGGGCGCAGGTGGAGGAGACGGTCGCCTTCAGCGACGAGATCCAGCTCGAGGACATCGACATCTGCGAGGCCGTGCAGCGCGGTCTGCGCTCGTCGACGTACGACACGGGACGCTACTCACCGAAGCGCGAGAACGGCGTGCATCACTTTCACTGCCTCTACAACGAGTACATGCGCTGAGGGAGCGCCGGCGTCTCGCCGGCTGCCCGGGCGGCGTCCCGCCGCCCGCCCCGGGTGGCGGCGCGGGACGCCGCCACGGCAGCCGGCGGGGACGCCGGCGCTCCGCTATGTTTTGGCGATGCGCGCGTGGACCGGGCACCACTCCTCGTGCGCGCCGGGGAGATACCCCGTCGACAGCAGAAACGATCCCGTGATCTCGCCGCCCGTGAAGACGAAGGTCTTCTTGAAGAGCTTCACCCATTCCTTTTTCGTGCGCGGGTGATGCGCGTCGAGCCATTCCGCGAACGAGCCGTGCGTCTTGCGCAGCGCGAGGATGCGCTTCGCGTTCTCCACCGCCGCGTCGACCTTCAGCCGGTTGCGGATGATGCCGGGATTGGCGAGCAGCTTCGCGCGGCGGTGCGCGTCGTAGCGTGCCACGCGCTCGACCGAGAAATCGTCGAACGCGGCGCGGAATGCCTCGCGTTTGCGGAGGATGGTCAGCCACGACAAGCCGGCCTGATTGATCTCCAGCACGAGGCGCTCGAAGAGGCGGTCGTCGTCGCGCACGGGGAAGCCGTATTCGGTGTCGTGATACGGGCCGTGGTCGGGATGTCCGGGCGCGATGTCACAGTAAGTCGGCACGGGTCGCGATGATACGCTGCACGGCAACAGGTCATGACCCCATTGGAGATCCTGATTGCGTTTTCCATCGTGCTCGCGACGGCGGCGGTCGTGTATCGCCAGCTCGCCGCCGTGCGCGCCGCGCGCGCGCAATCGGAGGCCGAGCGCTTCGCCCGTGACATCATCGATCACGCCGGCGACGGCATCGCCGTTTACGACCGCGAGCTGCGCTGCGTCCTCTGGAACGACGTGATGCAGGAGCTCACCGGCCGGGAGGCGGTGAGTGCGATCGGCCGTCCCGCCGCGGAGCTCTTTCCGCGCGAGCATGAGGCCGAGGAACTGCTGCATCGCGCGCTCGCGGGGGAGACCGTGTCGTCTGCCGACCTGCAGTTCGAGACGCGCTGGGGCGCCGCGGTCTACCGTCCTTTCGTCGACGACGAGAGCGGCGAGACCGCCGGCGTGATCGCCGTCATCCGCGACATCACCGAGCGCAAGGCGGTCGAGCGGCAGATCGAGTATCAGGCCTATCACGACTCGCTGACCGGGCTCGCCAACCGGCGCCTCTTCCACGAGCATCTCTCGCTCGCCCTCGCCCTCGCGCAGCGCCGCGAGAGCCAGGTGGCGGTGCTCTTCCTCGACCTCGATCACTTCAAGGTCGTCAACGACTCCCTCGGACACACCATCGGCGACGCGCTGCTGCGGCAGGTCGCGAAGCGGCTGCGCAACGCCGTGCGCGACGGCGACACGGTGGCGCGCGTCGGCGGCGACGAGTTCACCATCGTCCTGCAGGAGCTGTCGCACCCGCAGGACGCGGCGGTGGTCGCGCAGAAAGTGCTGCGCAGCATCGCCCAGCCGATGGAGGTCGCGGGGCACAAGCTCCACGTCACGGCCAGCATCGGCATCACCCTCTTCCCCACGGACGGCGAAGACGCGGAGACGCTGCTCAAGAACGCCGACGCGGCCATGTACAGCGCCAAGTCCGAGGGGCGGAACACGTATCAGATGTCGACGCGGGAGCTGAGCCGCGCCACCCATCAGCGCATGACCGTCGAGAGCGGGCTGCATCTCGCGCTGGAAGCGGGGGAGTTCACGCTGCTGTACCAGCCGCAGATCGACGTCGAGTCGATGGAGGTCGTGGGGATGGAGGCGCTGCTGCGCTGGCGCCATCCGGAGCGCGGCGTGATTCTCCCCGAGGAGTTCATCCCCGTGGCGGAGGAGCGGGGACTGATCCTGCCGATCGGCGACTGGGTGCTGCGGCAGGCGTGCCTCGACGCGCGCCGCTTCCACGACCGCGGGCTGCCGCAGTTCCGCGTGGCGGTGAACCTTTCCGCGCGGCAGTTCCGCGATCCGTCGCTGGCCTCGACCGTCGAGTCGGCGCTGCGCGACTCCGGCATTCCGCCCGACACGCTGGAGCTGGAGATCACCGAGTCGATGGCCATGGAGAACGTGCACCTGACCATGGAGACGCTGGCGGGGTTCCGCCACGCCGGCGTGTCCATCGCCATCGACGACTTCGGCACCGGCCACTCGTCGCTCAGCTACCTGAAGCGCTTCCCGATCGACGCGCTGAAGATCGACCGCTCGTTCGTGACCGACCTCCCCGACAAGTTCGAGGACGCGGCCATCGTCAGCTCCGTCATCCAGCTCGCGAACGGCCTCGGGCTGCGCGTCGTGGCCGAGGGAGTGGAGACGAGCGAGCAGCTCGATTTCCTGAGGGACGCGGGTTGCCGCGAGGTGCAGGGCTTCTACTTCAGCTACCCCGCGCCGATCGAGGAGCTGCTGTCGCTGACGTCGGCGCGCCCGTCGGTCGCGTGACAAAACGTAGGGCAGGCTTCAGCCTGCCGCCCCCGGGGGAGGCAGGCTGAAGCCTGCCCTACGTCAGAACCGGAACGGGATCTGGTCCGAGTCGGCGGGCACGCGCCAGTGGTCCGGATCCTCGTAGTCGTATGCGCGATCGACGAGGTTGAGCACGAACGCGTGCGACGAGCCGATGTTCTGTACGCCGTGCCAGACGCGCGGCGGGACGACGAGCAGCGCGGGACGGATCGTGCCGAAGCGGAACTCGTTCACGAGGCCGTGCGTCGGCGAGCCCTCGCGGCCGTCGTAGAGCGCGATGCGCACGATGCCGCTGCTGATGAAGAGACGGTCGGTCGTCATCGCGTGCGTGTGCCACGCCGAGAGCGCGCCCGGCTCGAGCACGACCTGAAAGACCTGATCGATGGCCGGATTGCCGAGCCATTCGGCGCGGAAGATCTCGGTCAGGTAGCCGTTCGACTTCGGGACGTTGAGGACCTCGTGGACCTCGACGCCGTCGATCAGCGTCTGCGCGGAAGGGACCCAGCGCGGCGTGATGGTCTGACGGTCTTTCGTCGCTCCTTCGAGGAGCCAGTCGTTCGTGGTCATTTCGGAAGTCTGGACAGGCCGCGGATCCTGCGCAGAGCGTCGACCGCTCCTCCGCGCCGCCGGAACTTTACCGCATGCAGCAGCGCGATCGGATGCACTCCGGCCGCCAGCGCACCACGTCGCACCAGATTCTTCACCAGCCGCACGACCGGCGCGCGCAGCGACGGGCGAATGACGTCGTTCGCCTGCCGCAGCGCGGCTCTGGTGAGCAGCTCTTCGAGCAGCGCCGCCGGCTCGTCGCGCAACCGCGCGGCGTGGTGTGCGAGCTCGGAGATATCGCCGGAGACGTACGAGTCCTTGCGCAGTCCCGAAGGGAGCGAGAGGTTGGTCACGCGCGGGATGGCGCGGTGCCGCATGCCCGCGCGCCACGCGCGATAGAGCCAGTCCTGCGATGGCACGAGCAGGATCTCCCCCGCGCGGCGCCACGGCCCGACGCGGTCGAACAGCTCGCGGCGCATCACCCAAGAGGAGACGGTGATCCACGTCGACGGGTCGTAGTGCCCTTGCGGACAGGCGCCGGTCAGTCGCACGACGCCGTCCGCATCCACCTGCAGCGTGAGCGTGGTTGCGAGCTCGGCATCGTCCAGTGCGCGCGTGGCCACCTCGAGATGCTCGCGCGTCCAGAGGTCGTCGTGATTGAGAAAGGCGAGGAAGCGGCCGCGCGCCAGCCGCACGCCCTCGTTGTTCGGGATGGCCTGATCGCCGGAGTTCACGGGGAGGTTGACGAAGCGCATCCGCGGATCGGCGAACGAGCGCACCACGTCTTCGGTGTCGTCGGTGCAGGCGTCGCCGACGACGATCAGCTCCCAGTCCTCGCGCGTGGAGCGCGTCAGCGCCTCCAGCGTCAGGCGAAGCACCGGCGCGCGGTTGTACGTCGCGGTGACGATGCTGATGGCGGGTGCGGTCATGTCAGCCGTGCGATGCGCGCCGTGCCATCCGACATCGCGGCGAAAGGGATGACGTTTACACTCTGCGGCATGCGGTCGTTGGCGCTCATTCTCGCACTGTGCGATCCCGGGGAGGCGCTGCTCAACTCGACGCTCTGGGTGCAGCGCGCGGCCGAGTATCGCGCCTCGGCATTGCAGTCGTACGCGATCGCGCGGCAGACGCTCGACGCCGCGCTTCCTTCGTCGCAGCCGGCGGCGGTCGTCCTCGATCTCGACGAGACCGCGCTCGACAACTCACGCTTCGCCGCGCGCCAGCTCGTGCAGGGGAAGACGTTCACGTTCGGCGACGACTGGACGGCGTGGGTGAACGAGTCCGCATCGGCAGCGGTACCGGGCGCGTTGGAGTTCATAAGCTACGCGCAGAGCCGGGGCGTGACGCCGGTCTACATCACCAACCGCACCACCATTCACAAAGCGCCGACGCTCGTGAACCTGCAGCAGCTCGGCATGCCCGTGTCCGAGGAGACGCTGATCGTGCGCGATGACGCGTCGACGGACAAGACCGCGCGCCGCAACGCCGTTGCCGCGCGCTATCGCATCCTGCTCTACCTCGGCGACGCGATGGGCGACTTTCCCGCGGACGGCGACGTCCCGAAGATCGTCGTCCCCAATCCGATGTACGGCTCGTGGGAGAAAGCGGAGCTCAGGCCGGCCGCGCTTCCTCTGCTTCCTTCCAGATCTCCGTGCGATGACTCTCGTTCAGGAAAAACGTCCCGATGAAGAACGTCATCAGCGCGATGCCGATGACCCAGTAGAGTCCCGCGAAGATGTTCCCCGTGCGCTCGACGAGCAGGCCGGCGATGAGCGGCAGCGTGCCGCCGAACCAGCCGTTGCCGAGGTGGTAGGGGAGGGAGAACGAGGTGTAGCGGATGCGCGCGGGGAAGGCCTCGATGAGGAACGCCGCGATCGGACCGTACACCATGGTCACGTAGATGACCTGGATGAACACGAGCAGCGTGAGCATCAGCATGTTCGGGTTCTTCGGATCGGCGCCGTAGTGCGACATGGCCTTGTAGATTGGGATGTAGGTCAGCGCGGCGATGAGGTTGCCGGCCATCATGATCTTGAGGCGGCCGATCTTGTCGGACAGCGCGCCGAAGACGGTGAAGAACGGCATGCCGAGAAGGATGGCTACGGCGACGATGATGCTCGATTTCACCATGTCCACCTTCATCACGCTCTGAAGGAAGGAGAGCGCGTAGAACTGGCCCGTGTACCAGACCACGCCCTGCCCCGCGGTCGCGCCGAACAGCGCGAGCAGCACGAACTTCAAGTTGCGCGGGTTGCCGAAGCTCTCCTTCAGCGGGTTCTTCGAGACCTTGCCCTCGCTCTTGAGCTTCGCGAACAACGGCGACTCGTTCATCTTGAGCCGGATGTAGAGCGAGATACCGAGCAAGACGAACGACGCAAGGAACGGGATGCGCCAGCCGAACGAGCGGAAATCCTCGGCACCGTAGTACAAGCGCGTGGCGCCGATCACGCCGAGCGAGAGGAAGAAGCCGAGCGTGGCGGTGGTCTGGATGAAGCTCGTGTAGTAGCCGCGGCTGCGGTCGGGCACGTGCTCGGCCACGTAGGTCGCCGCGCCGCCGTACTCGCCGCCGAGCGCGAGCCCCTGCGCGAGCCGCAAGGACACGAGCGCAACCGGCGCGACGAGCCCCACGCTCG
>DASUSL010000325.1:0-17861 GCA_036375135.1 Thermoanaerobaculia bacterium
CTGAGTGCTGAGTGCTGAGTGCTGAGAGGGCGGGCGGGACTCAGCACCCAGCACCCGGCCCTCAGCACTGATTTCACTCCTCGTCGACGAACGCGCGCATCTTCGTGTGGTGCACGAGCGTCGCGCGTCCCGCTTTGTCGATCAGGCCGCGCTGCCGGAAGCGTTGCATGAAGGCGGTGATGCGGGGGCGGGTGGTGCCGACGATCTGCGAGAGCTCCTCGTGCGAGATCTTCGGGTCGACGCGGAGCCAGGCGCCGTCGCGGGCGCCGAGCTTCTCCGCGGTGTCGAGCAGCGCCTTCGCCAGCCGCCGCTCGGACGGCATGGTGATCAGGTCGAACACCGCCGACTGCCGGTCGGCGATGCGTGCCGCGAGATGGCGCAGCAACGCCTCGGTGGCCTTGACGCGCTCGACCTCCGCGAGGAAGTCGCGGCGCGACATCTTCCGCACGATCGTCGGCTGCATCGCCGTCGCCGTCTCGAAGCGTTTCGGCGCGGAGGTGAAGCACGACTCGCCGAACACCTCACCTTTCGTGTAGATGGCGATCAGGCAGTCCTTCCCCGAGGCCGAAGCCATGGAAAGCTTCACCTGTCCTGACTCGATCAGGTACAGCGACTCGTCCTCGTCCCCGCTCGCGTAGATCGGCTCCTGTGCACTGACGCGCAGGCGCGCGTCCGCCGCGGAAGCGCGATCGAATACGTCGCGAAGGGACGGAACGAGCGAATGGGTGCGTCCGTCGTTGGTGGGCATTTGCTGTACAGCGCAGCGATCGTAGGTGCCGTTCATGGCCGCGTCTGTTCACAATTGGACACCTCTAGGTTCCTGCGTTTGTAAGGAACTACCTCTCGCAGAAGGACGCGTACTTTGATGCGCAGCACGCGTGCGCAATCGAGGGCGCGCGCGTTTTGCGCGAGGCGCGCGCGCGGTGCTCGATGGTGCACCGGACCTGCGCGGAATCACGTCGATGACGAGTGCGCGGACCTATCCTGCGCATGCGCAAACGGCGCTGTGTGCGCGCAGCGTTCTACGAAAGGTGGATCACGCCGCGAGCATCAACACATCCGCGAACCAGCGTCGCGCATCGGTCCACGTTTCCGCGATGGTGAAGCCCGACGATGCCGCGAGCGCGGCCAGCGTCGACGCGTCGTGCTTGTACGAGCTCTCCGTGTGAATGCGCTCGCCCTCTTCGAATGCGATCTCGAGCTCCAGCGCGTCGATGCGCACGCGCTGTGCGCGCTTGCTGACGAGATGCATCTCGATGCGTCCGTGCTCTTCGTCGTAGAACGCAAGATGCTCGAACGCCTTCACGTCGAACGCGCCGCCGAGCTCGCGGTTGATGCGCGCCAGCACGTTGAGGTTGAACGCCGCGGTCACGCCCAGTGCGTCGTCGTACGCCGGCTCGAGCACCGAGAGCGGCTTGCGCAGGTCGGCGCCGAGGAGCAACGCGTCGCCGGGCGCCAGCGAGGCGCGCAGGTCGCGCAGCATCGCAGTCGCCTCGGCCGGACTGAGGTTGCCGATCGTCGACCCGAGGAAGAGGATGATGGTCCGCGCGCGCGTGCGGGGGAGCAGCGAGAGCGGAATCGACGGACGCGAAAAGTCGGAGCGGACGGCGATCACGCGCAGCTCGTCGTATTCACGCAGCAGATCGCGTCCCATGCGCTCCAGCATCGACGCGTCGACGTCCACCGGGACGTACTCGAGGTCCGGCTCCAGCACGTCGAGGAGGATGCGCGTCTTGCGCGCCGCGCCGCTGCCGAGCTCCACCAGCCGCACGTTCGTGCCGAGCGCCGCCGCGATCGCGTCGCGGTGCGTGGTCAGCACCTCCGCCTCCGCGCGCATGACGTAGTACTCCGGGAGGAAGCAGATGGTGTCGAAGAGCGACGAGCCGAGCTCGTCATAGAACCAGCGAGGGGGGATCCATTTCCGCTCCGCCGTGAGGCCGATGCGGACGTCGCGTGCGAAATCGTCGTCCGGCGCGGGTGCGCGCAGAAGGACGAATCGCGGGTCTTGTACTGTTGGAACGGCCGCGGCCACCATCGGGTGACGAAATTGTATCGCCACAAACCCTGGAACCTTGACACCGTACAATCGTCAGATCACACGGACATGTCCCGACAATTTTTCTGCGCGCTCCTGCTGCTGCCGCTGGCCGGCTGTCTCTCCGGCTACTCGGACGACGATGCGCCGGATGAACGGCTGCGCGTCCGCCGCGGCCCGTTCGTGCACGAGGTCGTCCTCTCCGGCGAGCTCGAGGCCGCGCGCGGCGAGCTCCTCTCCGTCCCGCCGCTGCCGTCGTGGCAGACCGCGATCAAGTGGATCGCCGAGGACGGCGCGGCGGTCAAGGCGAACGATCCCGTCGCGGAGCTCGACAACACCGCGCTGACCACCGATCTCGACAGCAAGCGACAGGCGGCGATGCAGGCCGCGCAGGAGCTGCAGCAGAAGGAGTCGGAGTGGAAGGCGGACCTCGAGCAGAAAGAGCTCGAGGTGGAGAAGAAGAAGTCGGAGCTGAACAAAGCGCTCCTCGAGGCGAAGGTGCCGAAAGAGCTCCTCTCCGGCCGCTCGTTCGAAGAGAAGCAGACCGCCCTCCGCCGCACCACCACCGAGCACGAGAAGGCCGTCGACACGCTGCGCGCGCGCCGCACGGCCATCGACTCGGAGCGCCAGAATCTCCTCCTCAACATCGACAAGACGCGGCGCGAGATCTTCATCGCCGAGCAGGCCATCGACGCGCTGGTGCTGCGCGCGCCGCGCGACGGCATCGTGGTGGTCAAGGACCATCAGTGGGAGGGGCGCAAGCTGCAGAGCGGCGATCCGGTGTGGGTCGGCTTCCCGATCGTGCTGCTGCCCGATCTCTCCACGATGCGCGTGAACGCCGCGCTGGCCGACGTCGACGACGGCAAGATCGCCACGGGCATGCCCGTGACCGTGACGCTGGACGGCTATCCCGACACGCAGTTCACCGGCCGCATCGCCTCGATCTCGGCCGTGGCGCAGGAGAGCCGGCGCCAGTCGCTGCGGCGGCACTTCGAGGTGCTGGTCACGCTCGACAGGCTCGATCCGTCGCGCATGCGTCCCGGTCTCTCGGCCCGCATCGTCGTGCGCCGCGAGACGCAGCCCTCCGCGCTGCTGGTGTCGCGCGCGGCGCTCGATCTCTCCGGCAAGTCACCGCGCGCGAAGGTCGGCGATGAGCTCAAGGAAGTGAAGCTCGGTCCCTGCAACGCGCTCGACTGCGTCGTGGTGAGCGGACTGGAAGAAGGAACGCGACTCTCGCCGGTGGTGAAGCGCAATGCCTAAACGCCTACGCATCATCATTCCTCTCGCCGTCGTGGCGCTCTTTCTCCTCGGAGGCTGGACGCTGCGCAACAAGCTCGCGGCCGACCGCCAGGGCGACTGGGTGCGCGCCAATCGCGGCGACCTCGTGACCGGCTTCGAAGTGACCGGCGCGCTGGCGTCGCTCTCCTCCGAGTCGCTCGGACCTCCGCCGCTGGCCGACGTGTGGGACTTCAAGATCGCCATGCTCGCGCCGGAAGGGGCGGAGGTGAAGCGCGGCCAGCCGGTGCTCGGCTTCGACACGAGCGAGCTGCAGCGCAAGCTCGACGAGAAGACCGCGGAGGCGGATCAGGCGCGCAAGCAGATCGAGAAAGAGCGCGCCGATCTCTCGCTGCGCACGAAGGACGAGCGCCTCGCGCTGGCAAACGCCGAGGCGAAGCTGAAGAAGACCGGGCTGAAGCTCGACGCGCCGCCCGACATCCTCGGCATGAACGAGCGCAAGACCGCGGAGATCGAGCACGACCTCGCCAGGCGCGAGACCGCCTCGGCACGCCTGCGCCTGCAGTCGCTCGAAGCCGCCGCGCGCTCGCGCATCGATCTGCTGCAGTCCAAGCTGCAGCAGGCCTCGGCCGTCGTGGCGCAGACGCAGGACTCCATCCGCCAGATGATGCGCACCGCGCCGCGCGACGGCACGGTGGTCTACGCCACGAACTGGCGCGGCGAGAAGAAGAAGGTCGGCGACAGCTGCTGGAAAGCGGAGCGCGTCGTCGAGATCCCCGACCTCAATCGCATGAAGGCCGAGGGAGAAGTGGACGAGGTGGACGCGGGACGCGTGGCCGTCGGCCAGCGCGTCACGCTGCGCCTCGACGCGCATCCCGACGACGAGCTGCACGGCACCATCACCATGGCCGCGCGCACCGTGCAGCGCAAGCGCGGCACGCAGGACCCGGTGAAGGTGCTGCGCGTCGACATCGCCCTCGACAAGACCGATCCCGCGAAGATGCGTCCCGGCATGCGCTTCCAGGGAACGATCGAGCTGGGACGCATCAAGAACGCGGTGCTCATTCCGCGCGAGGCGGTCTTCGTCTCCAGCGACGGCCCGTACGTCTATCGCCGCGGCACGCTCGACGTGGACATGGTCCCGGTGCGCCTCGGCCGCCAGAACGACAAGTCGGTCGAGGTCGTGAACGGCCTCGCCGCGGGAGACCGGGTGCTCGTGCCGAAGGAGAAGGACGAGGAGGAGAAGTCGTGAGCGGGCTGCGCCAGCGTGTCATCCTGAGCCGCGTAGACGGCGAAGGATCCCCCTCCGACGGAGCGGGCATCCGGGTTTCAGCACGGGGTCCTTCGCCGTCTGCGCGGCTCAGGATGACAGTGGGTGCACTCGCGCTGCTGCTCCTCGCCGCCTGCTCCAAGCCGGCCGACGAGATCGCCACCTTCAAGGTCGAGCCGATCACGTTCGCCCGGCGCGTCACCGCCGAGGGAACGCTCAAGGCGACGAAGGCCACGCCGGTCTCCGCGCCGCAGAACGCCACGTCGCCGCTGAAGGTGTCGTGGATCGCGGACGACGGCTCGCTGCTGCGCAAGGGCGACGTCATCGTCCGCTTCGACGCCACCGATTTCGAGAACCTGCTGCTCACCGGCAACGAGGCGCGCAAGAACGCGAACAACCGCCTTGCCAAGGAGACCGCCGAGTCGGGCGCGACGCGCAAGAACCTCGGGCGCGACGCGCGTCTGGCGCAGAGCGAGCTCGAAGCGGCGAAGCGCTTCAAGTTCGACGACGCGGAGATCTTCTCGCGCTACGCGCGCATCGAGAACGAGGTCGACCAGGACCTCGCCTCGAGCAAGAAGCGCCACGCCGAGGAAGTGCTCGGCATCCGCGGCAGCCTGGCCGCGGTCGAGCGCGACCTGATCGCCATCGACGACCGCAAGGCGGGGCTGAAGATCAAGCAGGCGGAGGAAGGGCTGCAGGCGCTGCAGGTCGTCGCGCCGCACGACGGCATCCTCGTGCTGCAGCGCAACTGGCGGGGCGACATGCCGCGCGTCGGCGACTCGATGTGGCGCGGACAGCCGATCGGCGAGATCCCGGAGCTGCAGACCATGAAGGCCGAGGTCTTCGTGCTCGAGGCCGACGCGGCGGGACTGGCCGTCGATCAGAAGGCCACCGTGTCGCTCGAGTCGGACGCCAGCCGCACCTTCAGCGGCATCGTGAAGAGCGTGGACAAGGTGGCGCGGCCGCGCATCCCGCGCCAGCCGGTGCAGTACTTCGGCGTGACCGTGGAGCTCGACCGCACCGATCCGAAGCTGATGAAGCCGGGCGCACGCGTGCGCGCGGTGCTCGAGGTCGAGAATCAGGCGAATGCGTTCGCCATCCCGCGCCAGGCACTCTTCGAGAAGGAAGGGAAGAAGCTGGCGTACGTGAAGCGCGGCGAGAAGTTCGAGCCGGTGGAAGTGACGATCGGCTCGTCGAGCGCGGGACGCGTGGTGGTGACCAAGGGGTTGAAGCAGGGCGACGAGATCGCGCTGGAGGACCCGACGAAGGCGAGCGATGAGAGCGGAGAGACGAACGATGAACAAACCTGAGGCGCGTTCGTCCTTCGTCGATCCCGAGACGTTCACCACGGCGCTGAACAACCTCAACCGCCACAAACTCAGAACGTCGCTGACCATGCTCGGCATGATCTTCGGCGTCGGCGCGGTCATCGCCATGCTCTCGATCGGCGCGGGCGCGGAGAAGAAGGCGCTGGAGGCGATCGGCCGTCTCGGACTGCGCAACGTCATCGTCAAGGCGAAGGAAGTGAAGCCGGAAGACCGGCAGGAGCTGCGCAAGAAGTCGCTCGGCGTGTCGCTGCGCGACGCCGAGGCGATCCTCGAGGCGGTGCCGAACGTCGAGCGCGTGCTGCCGCGCATCGAGGTCAAGCCGTACCAGATCATGGCGCCGGGCGCGAAGACGAAGGGGAAAGTGTTCGGCGTCTCCTGGCGCTATCGCGAGGTCGCGGACGTCGGTCTGTCGCACGGCCGCTTCTTCGACGCGCGCGACGAGCACGAGCACGCGCAGGTCGCCGTCATCGGCGAGGAAGTGCGCCGCAACCTCTTCGGCTACGGCGACGTCCTCGGCAAGCAGCTCAAGGTCAACGACGTCTGGCTGGAAGTGGTCGGCGTGCTGGCCAGCGGTCCCACCGATGCGGAGGGACAGTCGTCGGCGCGTGAGATCTGGATTCCGGCCTCCACGGCCATGCGCAAGTTCGACCGCGACCCGCTCGACGCGCCGGTGGACGAGCTGCTGGTCACGGTGAAGGAAGGGGTCTCCACGCGGCGCACGGCGCAGGTCATCGAGCCGCTGCTGCAGCGGCTGCACGGCGGCGCGGACGACTACGAGGTCGTGGTGCCCGAGGCGCTGCTCGAGCAGAGCCGGCAGACGCAGCGGATCTTCAACATCGTCATGGGCTCCATCGCCGGCATCTCGCTGCTCGTGGGCGGCATCGGCATCATGAACATCATGCTGGCCAGCGTGCTCGAACGGACGCGCGAGATCGGCGTGCGCCGCGCCATCGGCGCCACGCGCCGCGACATCCGCTCGCAGTTCGTGATCGAGTCGTTCACGATCTCGCTGCTGGGCGGCATCGCCGGCATCATCATCGGCATCGTGCTGGCGCGCCTCGTGGCGGCGTACGCGGGATGGCCGACGGTGATCACCATCAGCTCGCTGATCCTGTCCACCGGCGTGTCGATCAGCGTGGGGCTCGTGAGCGGGATCTATCCCGCCGCGCGCGCCGCGGAGCTGAACCCAGTCGAAGCGCTGCGCTACGAATGAAAGGTGGAGGACAGGCAATCCTGCCTGTCCTCTCACGCGCGGACAGGCAGGATTGCCTGTCCTCCACTTCGCCGTCGTACGCGATCTCGCGTCGGGCAGCTAACCGTCACGCGCCCGCGGCGTATCAGAGAGCATGAACATCCTCGCTCTCGTGCTCCTGTTCGCCGCCTACACGAACGTGGTCATTCACGACCACCCGCACTCGTACATGAACGGCGACAGCAGCCGCGTGCGGACGGACCTCGGCAAGCACTACGCGTACTTTGAGCGCGACGGCGCCGGCTACGTGATCTACGACGCCGCCACGCTGGCGAAGCTGCAGACGATCCTCCAGCCGCAGGTGGAGCTCGGCCGGAAGCAGGCCACCCTCGGCCAGCAGCAGGCGGAGCTGGGCCGCAAGCAGGCCGCCCTCGGCGCGCGCCAAGCTGCGATCGGCGCGCAGCAGATCAGCGCCCGCGGCGAGCGCGCGCACCGGTTGAGCCGCCAGCAGCAGGAGCTGTCGGCGGAGCAGAGCGTGCTCGCGGAGCAGCAGGAGCCGCTCGCCGAGCAGCAGCGCATCCTCGGCGAGAAACAGCGCGAGGCGGCCCGCATCGCCACGCCGAAGATGGAGAAGATCTTCGAGGAAGCGGTCCGCTCGGGTGTGGCGAAACGGAGATAAATCCGCGACGGCGTGCGCGTCGCGCGGCGCGTGCCGCTATCATCCCGCCCCATGCGTGCTGCACGTCTCTTCGCCATCCTCCTGATTGCCGGCGCGGCCTCCGCCGCGACCACGATTCCGCCCATCAACTACAAGCACCGCGTCCTCCCGAACGGCCTCGAGGTCTATTCGGTGCAGGACCGCTCCACGCCCACGGTCGCGATCCATGTCTGGTATCGCGTCGGGTCGAAGCACGACCCGCAGGGGCGCAGCGGCTTCGCCCATCTCTTCGAGCACATCATGTTCAAGTCGACGAAGAACATGCCCGCGGAGATGATGGACCGGCTGACCGAGGACGTGGGCGGGTTCAACAACGCCACGACGTTCGACGACTCGACCGCGTACTACGAGGTCGTCCCGTCGAACTACCTCGAGACGCTGCTGTGGGCCGAAGCGGAGCGCCTCGGTGCGCTGACCGTCGACGACGCGGCCTTCAAGTCCGAGCGCGACGTCGTCAAGGAGGAGTATCGCTACCGCGTCCTCGCCCCTCCGTACGGAAAGCTCTTCAACGCGATGGTGGTGCATTCGTTCGTCGCGCATCCGTACATGCGGCCGGGCATCGGCAACATCCAGGAGCTCGACGCCGCCACCATCGACGACGTGCGCTCCTTCCACTCCACGTTCTACCGTCCCGACAACGCGATCCTCATCGTGGCGGGCGACTTCGAGCAGCAGCAGCTCGACGGCTGGATCGACAAGTACTTCACCCCGATCGCGAAGCCGTCCGCGGAGCTGCCGCGCGTCACGGTGAAGGAGCCGGCGCGCACGCAGGAGAAGCGCGTCGACGAATACGCCGAGAACGTGCCGCTGCCCGCGCTCGGCATGACCTGGCTGACGCCCTCCGCGGCGCACGCCGACTCGTATCCGCTCTTCGTCGCCTCGACGATCCTCTCCGACGGCGAGTCGTCGCGGCTGCGGGAGAAGCTCGTGCGCGGCGCGATCGCGCAGGAAGTCTTCACCGACGCCGATCTGCGTGAGGACCTCGGTCTCTTCGGCATCATCGCCATCATGGGCAGCGACAAGCAGCCCGCCGACGCGGAGAAGATCATCCGCGCCGAGCTGAATGCGATGGCCACGAAGCCGGTCACCGCCGCGGAGCTGGAGAAGGCGAAGAACCTGATCCTCACCAGCGCCCTGCGCGAGCGCGAGACGAGCAACGGCAAAGCCTTCTCGCTCGGCGAGGCGCTCATCCTGCAGCGCGACGCCAGCGTCGTGAACACGGGCCTGGCGAAAGTGCAGGCCGTGACCGCCGCCGACGTGCAGCGCGTCGTGAAGCAATATCTGATCGAAGGGAAACCGGTGGTCATCAACTATCTCGACCAGTCCAGGAAGGGAGGTGCACAGTGAAGCGCCTCCTTCTCTCTCTCGCTCTCGCTCTTCCTCTCGCCGCGCAGCAGGTCGCGCCGCCGCCGCCCGCCGCGCCGCGCGAGGCGAAGCTGCCGCAGCCGGTCGAGAAGACGCTGGCCAACGGCCTGCGCGTGATCGTCGTGCCGAAGCACGACATCCCACTCGTCGCCGCGCAACTGCTGGTGAAGGCCGGCGCCGCCGCCGATCCCGCGGGCCGCGACGGCCTCGCCGAGCTGACGGCGACGGTGCTCACGCAGGGGACGAAGACGCGCACCGCCGAGCAGATCGCCCGCGGCGTGGAAGCGCTCGGCGCGACGCTCGCCGCCGGCGCCGGCTGGGACTCGTCGACGATCGACCTGTCGGTGATGTCGTCGAACCTGCCCAGGGCGCTCGAGTACATGGCCGACGTCGCGCGCAATGCGACCTTCGCGAAGGAAGAGCTCGAGCGCGAGCGCGCCCAGGCCATCGACGCGCTGCAGGTCGAGCTCACCGAGCCGCGTCCGCTCGCGACGGTCGTCGCCAACCGGCTCGTCTTCGGCGACACGCCGTACGGCCACAACCTCAGCGGCCTCCCGTCGACGCTGGCGAAGATCACCCGCGCCGATCTCACGAAGTTCCACAGCACGCACTACCGCCCCGACAACTCGGTCCTCGTCCTCGCGGGCGATGTGAAAGCGGACGATGCATTCGCGCTGGCCGAGGCCCAATTCGGCAAGTGGCCGAATGTGGGGCGGGCTTCAGCCCGCCCCTCGCGGGCTGAAGCCCACGCCACATCGCGGGCTGAAGCCCGCGCCACATCGGGGGCGGAAGCCCGCGCCGCATCCTCCTCGCGCGTCGTCGTCATCGACATGCCCGAGTCCGGCCAGGCCGCCGTCGTCGTCGCGCGGCGCGGCATCCGTCGCGGCGACCCCGCCTACATGCAGGCCCTCGTGGCGAACTCCATCCTCGGGGGCGGCTACTCCTCGCGCCTGAATCAGGAGATCCGCATCAAGCGCGGTCTCAGCTACGGCGCGGGCAGCAGCTTCTCGCCGCGCGCGGACGTCGGTCCGTTCACCGCGTCGACGCAGACCAAGCACGAGTCGGCCGCGGAAGTGGCCGGCATCATCACCGGCGAGATGGGCCGCCTCGGCAGCGCCGACGTCCTCGACGCCGAGCTCACGCCGCGCAAGGCCGCGCTCACCGGCGAGTTCGCGCAGTCGCTGGAGACCTCCAGCGGCATCGTCAACCGCGTCTCCGCGCTGGCGCTGCACGACCTGCCGCTCTCCGACATCAACCGCTACATCAGCGGCGTGCAGGCGGTGACCGCCGCCGACGTCCGCAAGTTCGCCGGCACGAACCTCGGCGGCAGCGACGTGAACATCATCGTCGCCGGCGACGCGAAGCAGTTCCTCGAGCCGCTGCGCAAGCAGTACGGCGACAGGGTGGAAGTGATCCCGGTCGCGGAGCTCGATCTCGCGTCGCCGACGCTCAGGGTGCGGAAGGCGAAGCAGTAGCGACGCCGCGCCGCGTGACGAGGTAGGTCGCGAAGCTCCCGAGCCAGTGACCTCCCTCGTAGTGCTCGCCGGTGACGGACGCCAGTCCGGCATCGGCGTGCGCGCTCGACGCGGCGCGCAGCGTCTTCACGCGTGGATCGCTCGACGGCAGTCCGGAGGCGATGCCGTCGAGCATCCAGGCGCGGCTGAGATTCAGCCCGTCGAGATGCGCGAGCTTCGGATCGCTCGGATCGGTGACGACGGCCGGCGTGAGCGTCATGCGCGGCATGAACTTCGTCAGCCACTCCGCGTACGCCTTCGGCGGGAGCACGCGGCGCATGACGTCCGCCTCGGCCAGACACGGCGACAGAAAGTCTTCACCCGACGGCTCGTACGAGAGGGGACAGTTGCGATCCGTCGTGTAAAACGCGCGCGCCCGCGACTTCACCAGCTCGCGGAACTTCGCGTCGCCCGCCTTCGAATCGAGGATGAGCCCGAGGGCGAACGCCGTCTGGCTGTGCTCCCCGGAGCGCACCGGGTACGAGAGCTTGGGCAGCCAGGTGCGCAGCCGCTCCACCGCCGCATCCTCGAGCGGCTTGATGGTCGCGTACAGCGGATCGTTCGTCTCGCGCAGTTCGCCGGTGAGCTGCAGCAGCCACGCGAGTCCGTACGGACGCTCGAAGCTCGCGCGGCCGGCGCCGTTCAGATACTGCACCTCCGCCGCGACGTTCTCCGCCGTGATCGACCGCTGCAGCGCGACGCGCGCCTTGTCCGCGAACGGCGCGTCGGGTTGCAGCCGCGCTAAGCGCGCCAGCAGCCAGTGCCCATGCACCGACGAGTGCCAGTCATAGCAGCCGTAGAAGGAAGGAGTGAGCGTCCGCGGCGGAAGCGCATCCGCATCCGACTGCAGCACGTGCGCGATCTTGTTCGGATACTCCTTGTGCACGCACGCGAGCGCCAGGTTCGCGAAGCGTTCAGCGGATTGCGGCGTGAGGGAGATGGTCGCGGCGAGGAGGGCGGTGGCCAGCATGACCCCGCACTTATACTCCGCGGGCGATGGTGACAGGCAAGGAGCAGCGACTCCGGGAGCTCATTCGGAGGCTCCGCCTCGCTCCGCCCGCGGCTTCGTTCGATGAGGCACGCCGACTTCTCGAAACGACGTTGAACGCGGTCGAAGACGAAATGAGCGGGGTGCCCTTCGATCCAGCCCGATGGCAATCGGATGGCCGGATGTATCCACCGCAGGATGACAGCGAGCGTACCGTGCCGGGGCAGGCTGCCGTGCGGCGTTATCGCAGCCGGAGGCATAATACGTTCATCGGAAACAACGGTGCCCTCGAAATCAGAACCGTCGAGCACGAGATTCTGTTGAGAAAAGCGGGCGCTGACGGACGATTCATCTCGGACTTATGAACGACTTTCACCACCTGTGCGAACTGATTGCGACGCGCATCCCCGAGGCGGAGATCGCGATCGACGAACCGCGGTCGGCCGGTGGCGCGTGGTTCGCGGATGTATCGCGGCAGGGGCAGCGCGCGGTCATCGAGTGGCGGCCGGGACACGGATTTGGCGTGTCGGACGGTTCCGGCGCATATGGCGAGGGGCCGGACGTGGTGGTGACGACGGTCGGCGAGGCGCTGGAGCGGGTGATGAGGCTGATCGATGCGACCGTGGCCGCTCGGTAGCTACCGCATCTGCATGACGATCCACACCACGAGGGCCAGCGCGATCACCACCACGATGCCGATCGTGATGGCGCTGCTTTTCGTCGAGCTCGAGCTCACCGTCTCGTAGACGACTTTCCGCTCGACGTGCTGTTCGTGCTCTGCGTGCTCTTCGGGTTCTGGCATGTCCGGCGTTCTCAGCAACAGACGTGCCGCGCCATAATGCGGCGCATGAGACATGTGTGGGTCATGGTTCTCGCGGTTGCGGCTGCCGGGGTCGATGCGCAGACGATCGTCGCCCGAGGGAAGGATTCCTCGGCGGTCGTCAAGGAAGACAACAACGAGTGGGGGACGCACGACGGCACGATGGCCGGCGCGCCCGATGCCTGCCGCGCTCCGAACGGCGACGTGTTCGTGGTCGTGCGCGGCACGGACGACGGCGGCTGGATCAAACGGCAGCACGATGGTGAGTGGTCTCCCTGGATCTCCCTCGGCGGGCGGCTGAAGTCGGACCTCTCGGCGCTCTGCATGCCGGACGGCACGGCGCGCGCGTTCGCCCGCCTCTTCGACGACACGCTGGCCATCCACACCACCAATCCGAAGGACGGCTGGGAATCGCTCGGCGGCCGCATCGACGGGACGCCCGAGGTCACGATCAACGCGAAGAACGTGATCGACGTCGTCGTGCGCGGCTCGGACGAGCTGGTATGGCACGCGCGCTTCGACGGGAAAGCCTGGGCGCCGTGGCGCTCCCTCGGCGTGCGCACGTCGTCGGACCCGAGCATCGCGCGCATCTCCGAGGATCGCGCGGAGCTCGTCGTGACGCAGGGAGGCGCTGCGTACCACGGCACCATGACCGACTCGGGACCCGTGGCGATGAGCAGGATCGAGGGAGCGGTCAGCGGCGCGGTCGACGCGTCGTCCATCCGCGACGGACGCATGGACATCGTCGCGCGCGGCCCGAACGACAGCGTGCTGCACAACAGCTATGACGGCAAAAGCTGGAGCGGCTGGAAAAACCTCGGCGGCACGGCGGCGAGCGATCCGAGCGTCGCGGCCGCGCCGCAGCGCCAGCGCATCACGAAGCAGTAACGTAGGGCAGGCTTCAGCCTGCCCGGGGGACAGGCTGAAGCCTGTCCTACGTCACGGCGTCGCGAGGCGGCGGGACGTGACGAGGAAGATCGGGATCGAGAGGCAGGCGATCCCCGCGGCGACGAGGAACGCGTTGCCGAGTCCGTAGCGCTGCCCGAGCGCGCCGATGAACATCGAGCCGACGCCGATCCCGGTGTCGAAGCCGAGGATGATGCTGCCGAACGTGCGCGCGCGGCGGTCGTCGGGCGTGTGCGCCATGACGAAGGTCATGAATGCTGGAAAAGCGAGGCCGAGGCCCATGCCGAAGAGCACGCCGGCGGCCGCCAGCATCAGCGCGTTCTGCGCCTGCGCGAGGAGCACGAATGCGATCGGCATGGCCACGAACGACGGATAGAGCAGCACCTTCGGCCCGTGCCTGTCGCCGAGTCGCGCGGTGGTGAGGCGGATGCCGAGCGTGCCGAGGGCGAACGCGGTGAAGAAGAGCGACTCCGGGTGGATGCCGCGCTCGCGCGCGAGGATGACTCCGTAGCTGGTCGTGCCGCCGTAGCCGATGGCGACGACCGCCAGCGACAGCGTGGCCGCGAGCACTCTGAAATCCCAGAACTCGTGCATGCGCGGGAACGGCTGCGCCACGTCGCGCTTCTCGCCGCCGGGGAGGCGCGAGCCCCAGACGGCGGTGAGTGCGGAGAGCGCGGCGATCTCCGCGCACAGCGCGAACCAGCCGAAGAAGCGGTGCACGTACATGCCGACGGCGGGGGCGAGCATGATGGCCGCGGTCGGCGCGAGGCCCCAGTACGCGAGCCCTTCCGTGCGCCTCGCCGGCGGGATGAAATCCGCCATGAGCGCGCCCGCGGCGGAGAGGATCGACGACCAGAGCGCGCCGTGCACGACCGCGATCAGCAGTACCGCCGGCAGCCACGGCACCACGCCGTACGCGAGCGAGAAGACGACGAAGAGCAGCGACGCCGTCACGAGCATGCGCTTGCGTCCGATGTGATCGGCCACCGTCCCCATGATCGGCGCGGCCAGCGCGCTCGAGAGCGTGTAGACGAAGAGGAACATGCCGGCCGTGCTCTTGTCGCCGCCGAGGTCGACGATGCGCAGCGGGATGACGGGGAGGAGCTGGAACGCGGAGAAGAACGTCGCGCACTGAAAGAACCAGAGCGCGAGGAAACGTCGGGTGAAGAGCGGCTCCGGCACGGGTCGGGGATTGTAGCGGCTCGATGCTACTGTTTCGCACGCTGATGAAAGTCAAACGCGCAGCCAAATACGGCTTCTGTTCCGGCGTCCGCATCGCCGACCTCAAGGTGAAGCGCTTCGCCGCCGGCGGCGGCCGCGGCGCGATCCTCGGCCAAGTGGTCCACAACGAGCGCGTGGTCGAAGAAATGGAGCGCCTCGGCGTGCGCACCGTGAACGAGATCGCCACGGTCGAGGAGCCGACCATCGTCTTCTCCGCGCACGGCGTTCCGCCGTCGTTCCACGACGCGGCCCGCGAGCGCGGCCTGCAGATCCTCGACACGACCTGCAAGTTCGTCTACGACATCCATCGCGAGGCGAAGCAGGCCCTGCTCGCCGGCTATCACCTCGTCTTCATCGGCGACCCGAAGCATCGCGAGGTCATCGGTTACACGAACGACCTCGACCCTGCCGTCTACCACATCGTGTCGAAGATCGAAGAGGCGGAGACGATCGACTGGTCGGCGTACCCGAAGCTGAAGGTCTTCTATCAGACGACGCTGAACGCCGAGGACTTCGAGGACGTGGTGCAGACGATCGAGCGGCGCGCGTCGCAGGTCGAGCGCGGCGACACGATCTGCTACGCGACCAAGGAGAACCAGGACGCGGCGCGCGTGCTCGCGGACGACCCCGAGGTGGACGTGATCATCGTCATCGGCGGCAAGAAGAGCGCGAACACGAAGCATCTGTGGGAGATCTGCGCGGAGGCGAAGCCTGCCTACCTCATCCAGGGCGCGGACGACATCGACCGGGAGTGGCTCGCGAGCGCGAGCGTGGTCGGTCTGACGGCCGGTTCTTCGACGCCCGATTACGTCATCGACGAGGTCGAACAGGCGCTGGCGGCGATGTAACCTCAGCGGTGAATAACCGTCAGAGTGACAGTGTTTCAAGGCGCAACCATGAAAATTATTCAGACGATCGCGACTGCCGCTCTGACCATGGCCGTGTCCGCCTCGGCATTCGCTGCCTCGCCGGACATGGAGCAGTTCCGCTATTCGTGGCGGCTGCGCGGGGGCGTGCGTCTCCTGGCGGGGCTGATGTTCCCGACCAGTGGCGTGGCGAACCTGCAGACCACGTTCGGCGACACGATCCACAGCGAGCTGCTCATCACTGCGCCGAACGGCAAGCAGGGTGGCTTCTACGCGTACGAGTCGGACATGGACGACCGCGGCGCGAAGACGCTGATGACCTACCACGGCTACGCCTGGGGGAAAAAGGCGCGCAACGAGCGCACGGTCTTCGATCACGCGAAGGGGCTGGCGCGCATCCAGAAGCAGACCACGGAAGAGACCGAGAACAGGGTCAAGAAGCTGCCGGCGACGAACGACGAAGTGCGCGACGTGCTGACGGCGATCGTCTTCCTGCGCCAGAACGCGACGTCGCTGTCGAAGCCGATCACGACGACGATCTACTCGGACGGCAAGGAGTATCCGGTCATCTTCAAGCCGGGCGCGGTGAAGGCGTTCACGGTGGAAGGGCAGCGCGTCACGGCGCGCGCGTTCCACATCGTCGACGCGCCGGGCGGGAGAAAGTGGTCGGGCGGCGTGACGGTGTGGCTCACGAGTGACGACCGCCGCGTCCCGGTGCGCATCGAGATCCAGCAGAGCATGGCCTCGCTGCAGCTCGACCTGCTGAAGATCGAGTCGTCGACGATGATGGCAAGGTTGTAATTCAGGTGGAGGACAGACAATCCCGTCTGTCCGGACAGCCAGGCGGGACAGGCAGGATTGCCTGTCCTCCACTCACGTCGACCGGCCGATGGGCGTCCCCAGTCCGCAGAAGAGCCCGACCATGTCCAGCAGGTCCGCGACGTGGAACGGCTTCTCCAGCACCACCGACGGCTTGAGCTCGTCATCGGCCGGCTCGAGCTTGTAGCCGGTGATGACGATGACGGGGGAGTCCTGCCGCTTGCCGCGGAACCAGCGCAGCCACTGACGACCGTCCATCTTGGGCATGGAGAGGTCGAGGATGACGAGCTGGATGTCGGGATTCGTCTCGACCAGCGGGATGGCCTGCTCGCCGTTGAGGGCGATCAGCACCTCGAACCCGTAGGGCGAGAGGAGCTCGCGGTAATGGTTCACGAGTTGCTCGTCATCGTCGATGACCAGGAGCTTGCGGAGCTTGTAAGGCGTTCTGCGGGCTCGAATCAAACACTTCCCCTTTGTTGCGGCTTCCGAGGCGGGCACTGCAAGGGGCAAGCCCGGTTCAGCGGCTGTCGCGCATGAGAGGAACGACGTCGGTCGGCACGGTCGGCGGCAGCTCGGCCCGCTCTCTCGGGAGCAGGAGAAAGCGCGCCGGATCGTAGCGCATCGCGAGGAGCCGCCCCTTGTGGATGGGGGTGTCGAAGGGGAGCTCGACCCGCAGCGTCACGCCGCCGCTGAGCATGCCTCGCGCGATCCAGCGGCCTCCCGCGAAGCCCGCCTCCTCGACGCCGAAGACGAAGTCGGAGTCCTCGCCGCGCTGCGCCGGTGCAAAATCTTCCGGCCGGACGACGGCGACGCCGTTTCCCTGGAACGGGGCCGGGTCGACGCGCCAGGAGCCGATCACGGAGTCGACCTCGTTGCCGCGGATGGTGACAGGGATCAGGTCGGCCTCGCCGGTGGCGATGGCGGAGGCGTCGTCGACCGGGTGCGAGAAGACTTCCGCCGGCGCGCCGCTCTGTCCGTTGTTCAGCACGAGCACGGTGTCGTGAAAGGCGAGCTCTTCTCGCGAGGAGATGGCGGAGATGACGGTCGTGCCGTGCACGCGCAGCGTGCGGTGCAACGCGTCGGCGAGGGATACGCGCCCCGAGGCGCTGACGCGCTCGAAGAGCCGGTCGGCGACGACGATGGCCGGCCGCAGCAGCTCGATGCGCGCGCACTGCACGCGCACGGCCTCGGTCGACGACAGCGAGTCGATGCGCCGCTCGAGCAGCGGGACGAGCTCCCACTTTTCGGCGGCCAGGGAGTACTCGAGGTGGCGGTCTTCGCGGTCGAGCGAGCGCGTGCGCACGGCGGCGACGAGCGCGTGCTGCACGCTCCAGCGTCCCGGCGCTTCTTCCTTCGCGTCGAGGAGCGGGCGCTTGGCGGCCTTGACGTCGTTCACGCGGCGCTGGCCGAAGACGACGTCGCCGTCGTCGGGCTTGAGCGTGCCGGCGATGAGGCGCAACAGCGTCGTCGCGCCGCACGCGGGCGGGCCGATCACGGCGGTGTGCGTGTTGCGCGCGAAGGTGTGCGTGACGCCGCGCAGCGCGAAGCCGTCGCGATGACGGAAGGTGACGTTGCGCAGGAGG
>DASUSL010000326.1:0-25492 GCA_036375135.1 Thermoanaerobaculia bacterium
ATGGCCAGGAAGTCGTCCTTGGCGCGGTTGGCGCGTTCGAGCTCGCTGTAGAGACGGGCGTTGTCGATGGCCAGACCGGCGCGGCGGCCGAGGTCTTCCGCCAGCCCGATGTCGTCGGCGGTGAACTTGCGCTCCGACTCCGACAGCGCGAAGGCGAGCGCGCCGAGGATGCGTCCATGCGCCACGAGCGGCACGACCAGGCCGGCGTGAAAGTGCAGCGCCTCCAGCATCCGGCGATGCTCGTCGCTCTTCGCGTGCCCGGCGAGCAGGCCGGCGTCGACGTCGTACGACTGCGTGGCGCCGGTGCGGATGGTGTGCATGGGGCCGACCGGCGTGTCGGGAGGCGTGGGGTAGCGGCGCTCCATCTCGATGCAGAGCTCCGCCTGGCGCGGATCGCTGTGCTGCACGGCCACGCGCTCGACGTGCCCGGCCGCGTTCACGATGTCGATGAAGCACCAGTCGGCGAAGCGCGGCACGGCGGCGGCGGCGACCGAGGCGAGCGTCTCGCCGTAGTCGAGCGACGAGCCGAGGACCGCGGTGATGTCGGCGAGGAACTCGAGGCGGGTCACCAGCGCGGCGCGCTGGCGCTCGGTCATGCGCTGGTCCGTGATGTCGCGCTGCGTTCCCCAGCCGCGCAGGAAGAAGCCGTTCTCGACGACGCCGACCAGGTTGTTGACGAAGTTCTTTTCGTTCCCTTCGCGGTCGACTTCGCGCGACTCCGCGCCGATGAGACGGTAGCCGCTGGCGACGAAGGCGCGCAGGTAGTCGACGTTCTGCGGATCGTCGCGCACGAGCAGGTCGCCGAGGCGCGCGCCGACGATCTCGGAGGGGGAGGAGAAGCCGTACATCGCGGCCATGGCCTCGTTGCATTCGGCGAGATAGCCGTGCGCGTAGAAGCGGTCGATCTGCTGGTCGGGCTCGAGGTTCGTCGGCATCGGCTCCTCGAGCTCGATGCGCCAGATGGCCTCGCTGCTGTTGGCGAGGAAGGCGCGATAGCGCTCCTCGCTCTGGCGCAGCGCGCGTTGCGCCTCGTCGCGCGGGGTGAGGTCGCGGGCGATGGAAAGATGCAGGCCGGGGACGAAGTTCGAGCGCGACCGCCACTCCAGGTTGAGGATCGTTCCGTCGAAGCGGCGCACCGGGAACTCGATCGCGAGCATGCCGTCGTGCCGCAGCGAGGCGAAGGCGGCGTCCGCGTCGGCGACCCGGTCCGGCGGCATGAAGTCGTGGAAGTGGCGTCCGATGATCTCTTCGCGCGCGGCGCCGAGCATCGCGCCCATGGCCGGGTTGAGGTCGACGCAGATGCCGCGGTCGTCGAGGATGAGGATGCCGTCGGGAGTGGTATCGAAGAGAGCGCGGTGTGCGCCGGCGGCATCCGCGTTCCGGGTCATGACTTCGATTCTAGAAGAATCCGCGTGATCTCTTCGTCCTTCTCCTGCCAGATTTTCTCGACCCAGGCCTTGAACTCTTCGCGCGCAGGGCCGCGCTCGGTGATGGCGGGCGAGACGTGCTGCGGCGGAACGTGGAGCCGCCGCGCGCGCAGCGTGATCCACGGCACGCGGTTCGTGACGAAGTCCCAGATGCTCACGTCGCGGTGCGGGTAGACGATGGTCACGTCGATCATGGAGTCGAGCTGCTCGCCGAGGGAGGCGATGACGAAGCCGATGCCGCCGATGCGCGGGCGGAGGAGATGGCGGTACGGCGACTGCTGGTCCTCGTGCTTCTCGCGCGTGAAGCGCGTCCCTTCGACGAAGTTGAGGATGGCCACGGGGATGTGGCGGTAGCGGCGGCAGGCCTTGCGCGTGGTCTCGAGGTCGCGGCCGCGCTTTTCCGGATGCTGTTTCAGGTATTCGGGGGTGTAGCGGCGCATGAAGGGGAACTCCAGCGCCCAGGAGGCCTGGCCGACGATCGGGAACCAGATCAGCGTGTGCTTGAGGAAGAAGCGGAGGAACGGGCCGCGGCCGTGCAGGGCGCGGAAGATGGCCAGGATGTCGACCCAGGAGATGTGGTTGCTGATGACGAGGTAATGGGCGTCGCGGCGCAGGCCGTCGAAGCCCTCGAGGTGCCAGCGGGTGTCGAGGAAGGTGTCGAAGATCCAGTCGTTGACCCTTACCCAGCGCTCGCCGAACCAAGTCAGGCCGAGGATCACTCTGCGGCGCGCACGGCCGAAGGTCAACAGCTTGACGATCCCGCCGAGGAAGACCAGCGTTCCCCAGAACATCAGGTTGCAGATCAGGAGAATGATGATGACGAAGGCGCGCGGCACGGCGCGAAGTCTACAATCGGCGCTCGTGCTCCCGCCGCTCGAGGACGACCCGCGCTTCCACGCCGCGATGGCGTTCTTCGCCAGCGAGGACTGGCTGGAGGCGAGCGACCTGTTCGAGGAGCTGTTCTTCGAGGCCGTGCGCGACGAGGTGCCGCTCGTGCGCGCGCTGCTGCAGGTGTCGACCGGCATGCATCACCTGTCGCGGGGGCAGCGGCGGGCGGCTTCCGAGCGATTGCAGGAAGGGTTGCGCGCGATCGAGACGGTGACCGATGCGCGCGGCGTCGACCTCGAGGCGCTGCGGGAGTTGATCAGACGGCACGGGTGACGCCGATCGCCCCGAGCGCGCCGATGAAGACGAACCCGGCCGCGCGCGCGTCCAACTCGTTCCAGCCGCCGAAGTCGAGCGCGGTGGCCACCACTCCCGCCAGCAGAGCGGCGATGAGCGCCGCCGCGAGCTCGCCCCAGAGGCCCACGCCGCGCCGTCCGCGCCGGAGCGGAATGATCCTCGCAAGAATCCACGCGGCGACGCCGCTTCCGAGCCACAATCCGATGCCCATGGAGCCGCGGATTATCCCTCGGAACGGATGCCTCAGCAGTTTGCACGGGATTCGCAAGAGTCCGGCGGGAGGAGACCACATCGATGCAGGAAGCTCGCACCACCAACGCCAAGGGCCACCCGAACAGCAAGATCCTGGCGATCGAAGATGACCCCGAGGTGCTGTCGCTTTACAAGTCCTACCTGCAGAAGCGGGGCTACGACGTGCTCTCCGCCACGGGGGCCGTGGAAGGGATGAACCTTCTGGCCGCCAATCCCGACACGAAGCTCATCCTCCTCGACCTCAACCTTCCCGGCATGAGCGGCGAGGAGTGGATCGCCTGGTACGTGCAGCAGGGGAAGCAGACGCCGGTCGTCGTGGCCTCGGGCAAGGGCGACATCCTGACCATCACTAAGGGCAACAACATGACCGCCGCGCTGACCAAACCCTTCCACATGGAAGAGTTGCAGGAGCTGATCGAGGTCTTACTGGCGGATGACTGGCACGAGCAGGTGTCGGTCGACAAGAAGCTTCATTGAAAGCAGTGCTGAGTGCTGAGTGCTGAGAGCGGGGGCGGGCGTGACTCAGCACCCAGCACTCAGCACTAGCTGTTATCCATCGTTGCCGATGGCTTCGACCGGACAGTTGTCCATCGCGTCCTTCGACAGCATCTCTTCCTCGGGCGTCTCCGGCTGTTTGTAGACGTACGAGAACGCCTGATCCTCATTGCGCGTGAAATTTGCTGGCGACGTCTCGCGGCAGAGGTCGCAGTCGATGCACTGCGAATCCACGTAATAGCGGCCCGCTGCCTGTCCCGGGACTTTGTCGTTGGGATCTGCCATTGGTGCCGCCCTCAACCAGGAGGTCACATGAAAAGATTTCTCTTCGCCCCGTTTCTGCTCCTCGCCGCGACCGTCGCCGTCGCGCAAACGTCGCCGCCGCCGTTCGCCGACACCGTCACCGTCTCGGGGATGGGGCGCGCGAACGTCACGCCGGACCGCTTCACGTTCAACGTCGGCGTGCAGACCGTCGCACCGACCGTGGAAGACGCGGTGACCGAGAACAACCGCCGCGTCGCGGCGGTCATCGCCGCGCTGAAGAAAGCGGGCGCGCAGGACAAGGACATCCAGACGTCGCAGTTCTCGATCTATCCGCAGCAGAACTATCAGGAAGGAAAGCTGCCGCGCATCGTCGGCTATCAGGTGTCGAACAGCGTGACGGTGCGCAGCGAGAAGGTGGCCGACGCGGGCCGCCTCCTCGGCGTGGCCGTCGGCGCGGGCGTGAACCAGTCGTCGGGGATCAACTTCGAGGTCTCCGATCCCGCGCGCGGACGCAACGAGGGGATGCGCTCCGCGTTCGACGACGCCCGCGCGAAGGCGGCGCTGCTCGCGCAGGCCGCGGGCCGCACGCTCGGCCCCGCGATCGTGATCAGCGAGGGAGCGCAGCACTACACACCGCCGCCCATGCCGATGCAGCGGGCGATGGCGATGGAAGGTCGCGTGGCCGGCGACGTGCCGGTGGAGTCGGGGACGCAGGAGCTGTCGTACAACGTGACGGTCACGTTCGCTTTGCGCTGATTATTCCCATTGTTTTCAACAGGTTAGGCACCTCGGTTGCACTTTCAATCGTCTGTGGAAAGGAGGCTCGATGGAAAACCGTGAACGAGATCGAGTCAGCCAGCGCACCACTCCGACCGACGCCGGCCAGGTCAACCGGCAGGTGGAGGAGGAGAAGGGGCGCCAGCATCACAGCGGTACGACCGCCGAGTTCGGTCAGAACATCGGTGAGTCGGAGTTTCCCAGCGAAGAAGGAGGCAACCTGAACATGCGCAACCGCAATGAAGACAACCTGAAGAACAGCAACAGCAGCATGGGCAACGAGTCGAGCCGTCGCTCGGAGCAGGGCAGCATGGGCTCCTCGAGCGGGCGTTCCTCGGGCTCCTCGAACGAGATGGGCTCCTCGAACAGCAACACGAAGAACGACCGCGCCAGCACGGGCGAGCTCGGAAGCACCGGCAGTTCCGAGGGGCGTCACTGACGTAGTCGAACCGGGGGACAGGCAGATTGCCTGTCCCCCACTCTTTTTGTTTATGATCGCGCCCGCTTGGGCGACATCACCATCACTCCCGCACGCGCCGGCGATCTCGAAGGGATCAAGGCGCTCCTCGTCGCGAACGACCTTCCCACCGCGGGCGTCGACGATCACTGGAAAACGTTCCTCATCGCGCGCGACGGCGACCGCATGGTCGGCTGCGCCGGCGCGGAGGCGTATCAGTTCGCGGCGCTCATCCGCTCGGTGGCGGTCGATCCCGCGTACCGCAGCCACGGCATCGGCCGCCGGCTCGTTCGTCAGCTTCTCGACCGTCTGGCCTCGCGCGGACTGCGCGAGTTCTACCTGCTGACCACGACCGCCGAGGAGTACTTCAAGAAGCGCGGGTTCAAGCCGATCGACCGCGATGAAGTGCATCCGCAATTGCTGTCGTCGCGGGAGCTCCAGGACGCCTGCCCGAGCACGGCGGTCTGCATGCGGCTGGTGATGCTGGCGTGATCTTCGACGTCCACATCCACGTCCAGCCGTGGCACATGGTGAAGCCGGAAGCGCTGGCGCTGATCGACGACGCCGCGCACGCCGACGCGAAGGAGATCCTGGCCTCGCCGGAGAACGTGCTGCGCTACCTCGACGAGCAGGGCGTCGACCGCGCCTGCTGCATCAACTACGTCTCGCCGGACGTGATGGGATTCCGCCGCGAGGTCAACGACTGGATCGCCGACTTCACGAAGGATCACCGCGACCGGCTCATCCCCGTCGGCTCGGTCAACCCGCTGCACGAGATGAACGTCCGCGACGAGATCCGCCGCGTCCTCGACCTCGGCATCGGCATGATCAAGATCCATCCGCCGCATCAGCTCTTCACGCCGAACGCGTATCGCGGCGAGCTGTGGCAGCTCTCCGAGATCTACAAGGAGTGCGAGGCGCGCGGCGTGCCGGTGATGTTCCACACCGGGACGTCGATCTTCCCGAAGGCGCGCAACGTCTTCGCCGACCCGATGCCGATCGACGACGTGGCCATCGACTTCCCGAAGCTGAACATCATCCTCGCGCACGCCGGGCGGCCGCTGTACGGCGAGACGGCGTTCTTCCTCGCGCGGCGCCATCCGAACGTGAATCTCGACGTGTCGGGGATCCCACCCAAGGCGCTGCTGCGCTTCCTGCCGCGCGTGACGGACATCGCGGACAAGGTGCTGTGGGGGACGGACTGGCCGTCGCCGGGAGTGGTGTCGATGCGCAATAACGTGGAGGATTTTCTCGCCCTCGGCCTCGGCGCGACGGTCGAACGCAAGATCCTCTGGGAAAACGCCTCGCGACTTTTTAGGAGTGCGGCGGCGACTTAGCCGCCGCTTTGCGAGCGCCGCAGCGAGCGCGATCGAGATACGAAAGCGGTGGCTCGCCGCCACCGCACTCCTAAACTGGAACGCCCACTTTGCGCAGGGCCTCGAACGACCCCACGTCCGACCACTCGAAGTCGCCGCGAATCGTGGCCACGCGCGGGGCCTTCTCCATCAGCGCGTAGTCGATCGAGATCGACGGCATCTGCTCATAGGTCGAGAGCGAAACGCCTGCGATTTCCGGCGCGGCCGCTTCCATCTCGCGGCGGAACACGGAAGTCCGCCAGACGAACATCCCCGCGTTCCAGACGTAGTTGCCCGCGGCGAGGTACTCCTCGGCGCGCGGGAGGTCCGGCTTCTCGACGAACTGTTCGACGCGGACGATTTCATCCTCGAGGATCGAGCCGAGGCGGAGGTAGCCGTAGCCGGTGTTCGGCTCGTCGGGCTCAATGCCGATGGTCATCAGCGTCTCGTGCGACTCCGCGTAGTCGTACGCGCGCGACAGCACGCGCACGAACTCCTCCTCCTTGCCGATGTAGTGATCGGAGGCGAGGAACGACACCGTGCACGGCCCGAGCTTTTCTTCCAGCGCGAACGTGCAGAGCGCGATGGCCGGCGCGGTGTTGCGGCGCGCGGGCTCGGTCAGCACGTTGTCGTGCGGCATCTCCGGCAGGTGCTCGCGCGACTTGTCCGCGTACTGCACGTTCGTCGAGACATAGATCGCCTCGGGCGGCAGGATGCGGCGCAGGCGGTTCCACGTCAGCTGGATGAGCGACAGCCCGTCGAACAGCTTCAGGAACTGCTTCGGGTTCTCATCGGAGCTGAGCGGACGCAGACGCGTGCCCGCGCCGCCGGCCAGGATCACCGCCGCGCGCGTCATGCCTTGCCAGATCCCTCGCTGGCGCTCGGGATGGGCCTGCGGCCCACCGCGACCAGGCTCAGGCCCGACGACGGGTCGTCCCCTTCGAGCGTCCGGAACAGCGGGACGAGGCGGTCGAAGACGCGCGACTGGCCGCTCGGCAGCGCCTTGCGCCCGAGGACCTTCGCGTTCAGCCACCAGGCCATCCTGGCGATGCGATTCTGAAAGCTCACGTGCTCCACCTCGAAGCCCGCCTGCTGCAGCTTTTCGACCAGCTCCGCTTTCTCGTAGCGGCGCTGGTGGCCGATGCCTTCGTCGATGGAGCCGTAGAGGGATTTGCCCGCGGGGACGAAGACGATCACGCGTCCGCCCGCGGGGAGAAGCTGATGCGCGCGGCGCAGCGCGGCCACGTCGTCGGTGGTGTGCTCGAGCACGTTGATGGCCGTGATCGTGTCGAAGTTGTAGTGCGCGAGCTTCAGCACGTCATCCGACTCGAGGTCGGCGCGCTCGACGACGATGCCCGGGCGGCGGCGGAAGGCGTTGCGCAGGCGGTCGACGTACGCGGTCTCGCGATCGGTCGCGACGACCAGTTCGCGGCCGTACATGAAACGCGTCATCGCGCCGCTGCCGCCGCCGAGCTCCAGCACGCGCTGGCCGACGTAGTTCCTGATGCGGTCCCACACCCAGCCGTTGTAGCGCGTGAGACGCGAGCGGCGGCGCACCTGCGTGAACGTGCGCGGCTCGTTCGCCGGATCGTGAAAGAGTCCGTACTTGAGGATCGTCCAGAGTGCGGAGAAGCCGTCCTTCCAGTTGATCTTCTTTCCTTCCCAGTAATCGCGGCCGTAATACGCGATCGGCACTTCGAAGATGCGGTAGCCGCGCTTGGCCAGCTTGGCCGTGATCTCCGGCTCGATGCCGAAGCGGTTCGACTGCAGCTTGATCGACTGGATGACGTCGCGGCGGAAGACCTTGTAGCAGGTCTCCATGTCCGTGAGATCGAGGTTGGTGGTGGCGTTGGACAGGAAGGTGAGGAAGGTGTTCCCCATGCGATGCCAGAAGAGCATCACGCGCCGCGGATAGCCTTCGAAGCGCGAGCCGAAGACGGCGTCCGCGTGCCCGTCGATGATCGGCTGCACGAGCTTCGGGTAATCCTCGGGGTCGTATTCGAGGTCGGCGTCCTGGATCAGGACGATGTCGCCGCGCGCCTCCTCGATGCCGCGGCGGATGGCGGCGCCTTTCCCCTGGTTCACCGGCTGGATGATCTGGCGGATCTCCGGCCACTCCTTCGCCAGGTTGGCCACGATGTCGCGCGAGCCGTCTTTGGACTGATCGTCGACGACGATGATCTCCTTGTCGATCGGCACTTCGCGCACGCGGCGCAACAGCTCCGCCACCGTCGCCCGCTCGTTGTAGCAGGGGACGATCACGGACAGCAGCGGTGGTTTCGACGGCTCAGTCATAAAGCGGGCGCATTGTAGACTCCCGCGGCGCAAATGCCTCACGTCACCAACGAAACCCTGCGCAAGGGTCTCCACATCGCATTCGGCCTCGGCGCCTTCGCGCTCAAATGGCTGCCGTGGTACGTGGCCGCGGGCGTTTGCGTCGTGGCCATCGTCAGCAACGGGCTGTTGCTGCACCGGCTCGTCGGCCGCAACGTGGCGCGCCACGAGCGCGGCTTCGACGCCGGGATCATCCTCTACCCGATCATGGTGCTGCTGCTCGTGGTCGTCTTCCGCGAGCGGCTGGTGTACGCGGCGATCGGCTGGGCGATGCTCGCCTTCGGCGACGGCGTGGCCACACTCGCGGGGAAGTCGATCCGCATCGCGCCGCTGCCCTGGAACCGCGACAAGAGCTGGGGCGGGCTGATCGCCTGTTTCCTCGGCAGTCTCGCGGGCGGACTGGCGGTCGCGTACTTCATGGACTACCGCGAGCCGGTGGTGGTGCTGATCGCCGCACTGGCCGCCGCGATCGCCGAGTCGCTGGCCATTCGCGTGGACGACAACGTGACCGTGCCTTTCGCCGCGGCGGTGGCGTGCATCGTCGCCGGCATCGAGGTGACCTCCGCGTACGGCGTCTGGCCGTCGTCGATGCCGTGGCTGATCGTCAACGGCCTCCTGGCCATCGCCGGCTACTTTGCGCGCAGCGTGAGCGTCTCCGGCGCGATCGGCGGCTGGTTCCTCGGCGCGATCCTGATCCTCGGCGCCGGCTGGCCGATGTACGTCGCGCTGCTCGCGTTCTTCATCCTCGGCACCGCCGCCACGAAGCTCGGCTACGCGCGCAAGGCGAGGCTCGGACTGGCGCAGGAGAGCGGCGGCCGGCGCGGCTTCAGCCATGCGTTCTCCAACGTCGGCGTGGCCGCGATCTGCGCCATCGCCGTCTCGCGCCTCAGCCGCGTCGAGGAGTCGCCGCTGGAGTGGATGGCCGTCGCCTACTCCATGGGCATCGCTGCCCTCGCCACCGCCGCCGCCGACACGACCGCCTCGGAGATCGGACAACTGATCGGCAAGCGCGCCTTCCTGCCGCTCACACTGCGACGCGTGCCGGTCGGCACCGAGGGCGCGGTCTCGATCGAAGGAACGTTGGCGGGACTGATCGGCGGACTGCTCGTCGCCGCCGCGGGCGTCCTCTCGCTGCACTACGGCCTGATGCAGGTCAACCTCGGCGCGATCTTCTTCATCACCGCCGCGGCGTTCCTCGGCTCCTGGCTCGAGAGCATCGCCGGCAGTTGGAACCGCAAGCAGGAGCTCCCCATCCCGAACGGCGTGCTGAACTTTTTCAACACGGCGGTGGGTGCGGCGCTGGCTTACGCCTTCGCGCAACTGCGAATCTGATCCGTACACACTCAAGTGTGCGAGCGCACACAGGCCGTGGACGAGCGCACACAGGCCGTGTACGAGCGTGCACAGGCTGTGTGCAACCTACCGGAGCCGTGTACGCGGTGCTCGCGTACTATTTCGTGCGATGAATCTGCTCGCGCTGCTGCTCCTGGCCGGCACGCTCACGATCTACGTCAGTCCCGGGCATCCGTACTCGCTCGCGTATGACCGCGACGTATGGACGCCTGGCGAAGAAGAGGGCGTCGACATCGCGCTCACGCATCGTTCCGGCGAAGTGATCGCTGCCGTGTATGCACTGACCGGCGAGACCACGCTGGACGAGCTGCGCGCCATCGCGCTCAAGAACGGCAGAGCCACTGCACCGGACCTGAAAGTGGTCTCCGAGGAGCGGACGAAGAAGGATGGGGCGGACATCCTCACCATGCACATGACCGGGACCGCGGCGTCGTTTCGCGGCATCTACTGGGCAGGGGATGGGAAGGCCATTCAGCTCGTCGCATACACGACGAAGGAAACCGACGCCGACGTGCAGGCGTTGCTCGACGGATTGACGATCCGCGTCCCGAAGAAGCGCGCATTCACCATGGACTTCACGCCGCAGAAGTGGCGCGTCACGGACGACGGCTCGGGCGGCGGCGCGATGATGTTCGAGCACAACGCGGGCGACGCAATCGGCATGGTGGAGGCGATCCGCGCCGACGTCCCGAAAGGCGGCGTGCGCGCGCACGTGCTCGAACTGGCGAAGGCGATCGCGCCGCGCGTGCGCGTCATCTCCGAGGAGCAGAAGACGGTGAACGGCGTGAGCGTCGCGGCGCTGCATCTCGAGGGGACGACGAAGGAAGGCGTCGACACGGCGTTCTACGGCTACTTCTTCAGCGGCACCGGCGTCTTCGTGCAGGCGCTCACGGCGACGCCCGCGCAGCAGTTTCAGCAACGGCGGGCGGACCTGGCCGAGTTTCTGGACGGCCTGCAGATCCACGTCGGGCGCGAGTAAGATGCGCGCGCCATGTCCGCGCCCGCGCTGAAAAAAGTCGTCATCGTCGGCCGACCGAACGTCGGGAAATCGACGCTCTTCAACCGTCTCTCCGGGCGCCGCCGCGCGCTGACGCACGACCTGCCGGGGATGACCCGCGACCGGCTCTCCGACGTCGTCACGATGGACGACGGCCGCCGCTACGAGCTCACCGATACGGGCGGCCTCGAATACGGCGAGTCGCCGATGTCGGCGTTCGCCGGCGAGATCAAGGAGCAGGCCACGCGCGCGCTGCGCGACGCCGACTTCATCCTCTTCGTCGTCGACGGCGCGGCGGGCCTGGTGACCGAGGATCGGGAGATCGCGCAGGACCTGCGGCCGGAGGCGTCGCGCACGATCCTCATCGTCAACAAGACGGACCGCAAGGATGCCGAGGAGGCGGTCAACGAGTTCTGGGAGCTCGGGTTCGAGCGCGTCCTGCCGATGTCGGCCGAGCATGGCACCGGCGTCGACGACGTCATCGACGCCATCGGGGAGATCGTCCCCGCGGAGTCGGTCGAGGACGAAGAGGAGGACGAGAACGCGCCGGTCCGCGTGGCCATCATCGGACGGCCGAACGTCGGCAAGTCGTCGCTGCTGAACCGGCTGACGCAGGAAGAGCGCGCGGTGGTGTCGCCGATCTCCGGGACGACGCGCGACGCCATCGACTCGCAGATCACGCGCAACGGCAAGCCGTACCTGATCATCGACACGGCCGGCATCCGCCGCAAGGGAAAGACGACCGACGAGGCGGAGAAGCTGGCGGTCATGTCCGCGCTGCGGGCCATGGAGCGCTGCGAGATCGCGCTCTGCGTCTTCGACGCGGTCGACGGCGTGGCCTCACAGGATGCGACGGTGGCCGGCTACGCGGAGGACGCGGGGAAAGCGGCGCTCATCCTCGTCAACAAGTGGGACGCCGAGCAGCACGGACCGGACGACTACAAGAAGTTCGAGGAGCAGCTGCGCTTCAAGCTGAAGTTCCTCTCGTACGCGCCGCTGCTGTTCATCTCCGCGAAGACGGGGCGCAACGTGGAGAAGATCTTTCCGCAGATCGACCGCATCGTCGAGGGCTACCGCCGCAAGTTCCGCACGTCGGAGCTGAACACGATCCTCGAGCGCGCGGTCACGGCGCACAACCCGCCCACCGTGCGCGGCAAGCCGCGGCGCTTCTACTACGTCACGCAGCTCAAGAGCGGCCCGCCGACGTTCGCGCTCTTCTCGAACGTGGACGAGCCGCTGCACTTCTCGTATCGCCGTTATCTCGAGAACCAGTTCCGCGACACGCTCGGCCTGCCCGGCTGCCCCATCCATTTCGTGATCCGGGCGCGGAAAGGGATGAAGCGCGAGCGCAACTGATCCCATGGGTCTGCCGTTCGATCGCATCACCTGGATGCTGGAGACGCTGCTCACGCCGGAGATCCGGCAGCGCGTCTACGCGGAGCGGGCGGCGGTGGTGGATCGATGGCAGGAGCAGTGCGTCGGCGCTTCGCGCGAGAAGACGAACGAACTGCTGCTGGAGGCGGCGCGGGCTTGTGACGACGACCTGTCGTCCATCTGCCCGCGGCACTCGGCCGACCTCTGGCTCTCGCTCGTGCGGCGGGTTCCTCCGTCGGTGTTTGCCGAGGCCTGGTCCGTTCACGCCACGCTGGCCATCCTGAAGTACTCGAGCTGGACGCACGACACGACCGCAGGGAGCGTGCATGAAGGCGATACGTTCGGCGTCGTGCTCCGCTACACCTCCGAAGACATGAAGGACGCGTGGCGGATCGTGGTCGATGCGGCGCTCATCGCGCGCGTCCTGCAGTGGCGCCGGGTCTGCTCGAAGGGCGGACGCATCGTCCGCGATGAAACGCGTCTCCGTCTCGACGTGCCGGAAGACGTCCGCAACTCCATCGACGAATACGAGCGGCGGCGTCCCTCGGAAACGCATTCCGGCGACGACGCGGTGCCGATGACGCTCCTCGGCGACGTGGAGCGCGCCATCCTCTACCTCGCACCGCTCGAGAAACCACTGCCGCTCTTCGTGCCGAAAGCGAACTTCACGCTGACGCTCGCGCATCTGCCGATGCTGTTGCCGTTCGACTCGCTGCGCCGCGCGCTGCGCTTCTACGACGAGCCGCTCCTCGACCGCTACGGCGCCGGCGCGGAGGCGATTCTGCAGGTCTTCGTCGGCCTGAGCGCGCAATGCCTCCATGCGTTTCCACCGCTGGAGATGGCGTCGCCGGACGGATGGCGGACCGATGCGGACCCGTCATCGGACTCCCGTGTCGCATTTCTGTTCGGGCTCCTGCAGAAAGGCTTTGTCCGATTTCCACGCGAGCATCTGGAGCAGGCGCTTTCCAACGTCATCATCGATCTGCTCCCCGGACCGCGCGAGGAGTGGGTGCACGCATTCTTCGACGCCTTCGTGCTGAAGCCGGAAGCCCGTGAAGGAATCGACGTGCTCTCGCTCGAGCTTCCGCCCATCGCTTGGGTCACGCCGGGAGGGCACTGCTATTTCGACCTGGTGTTGTTCGACGACTTCATCCGCACGTTGCTGACCAGTGCTCGTGAGTGGTACTCGACGGCGCACGGCGATCGCTTCAACCTGCTGTTGAAGATGATGATCGAAGCGGGCGCGCCGGAGGCGGCGGTTGTCGGAGCGAAACGGAAAGTCGTGACGGCCGCGGAGGAGGTGGCGGTTCCCGATCTCCTGGTGCGCAGCGGTCGCGTGCTGTACGTCGTGGAGTGCAAGGCGTTCTCGAAGTCGCGTGCGTTCTGGCGAGGCGACCTCGAGGCGTTGTATCAACGCACCCGCCGGATCGCCGAGGCGGTCGGACAGGCACAGCAGGCGGCCGCAGTGGTCACGAAGGCGCTGCACGATGGCACCCTAGAGGTCGAAGGCGTGGAACAGGTGCAGTGGGCGGTCTGCGGACCGACGCAGGAGTTCCTGCTGCCGCCGGACCGCTACGGGGTTCTCGCCCCCGACGTCCCGCCCGTCTGTACTCACGAAGAGTTTGTTTCGGTACTCCGCGCCCATGGCTCAGCGGTCGCATAGAATCTCGGCCACTTTTCGAACGTTTGAAAGCTCAGAATGAAACCACCGCAAACCGTGACGCTCACCCCCGGCAAGCGCGTCCTCTTCCTCACCAAAGATCCCGACCTCATCCGCAGGCAGCTCTCCGGCGAGCTCGACCTGCAGATGAAGGACCTCCGCGTGGAGGACCTCCTCGACGACATCAACACCGACGCCATGACCCCGGCCTGGGTCTGCTTCGACTACAAGCCGGAAGACATCGCCCGCAACGCGTACGCGGGGCTGATTGTCAACGGCGAGCGGCTCTTTCCCGCGGACGCGCTCCGCAACGGCAACTTCGAGGTGATCGTCTCGGGCTACCGCAAAGGCGTCGGCAGCTCGCGCGAGACGGCCACGCAGTGCGAGGTCTTCAGCGGCATCAAGCTGGCCATCGCCGTGTCGTTCGCGCCGATTCACGCCGGCAACAACATCAACCAGGGACTGCTGATGGGCGATCACGACATGCTCGTGCGCCTGCAGGCGGGCGAGGGCGTGCCTCTGGCGGAGTTCTGCGAGGGCTACGACCCGATCACGCAGCTCATCATCCAGTGGGGCGGGCTGTTCCCGTTCTCGAAAGCGGTGGCGCGCGGCGACGTGCAGCTCCCGATTCCGCACAACGCGCGGCGGCCGATGACGATGGGGGAGAAGATCCTCGCGCGCCACATGCGCGGCGTCCCGGACGACGAGCGTTACGTGAAGCCGGGCGACGCGGTGGTGGTCGACGTCGACGGCGGCTACACGCACGAGTTCACCACCGCGCAGGTGCACTACTTCCTCGAGCAGGAGTACGGCCGCGACTACGAGATCGCGAACCCGCAGAAGTTCGCCGTCTTCGAGGACCACCTCATCTACGCGGACGAAGTGGCGAAGATGCGCCCCTTCATGGACAAGATCCAGACGCTGCGCGACATGCAGCGCTCCTATCAGCGCCACACGTCGTGCCGCGACTTTTCGGCGAAAGACAACGTCTCGCCCGGCATCTGCCACGAGGTGGCGCGCGAGTTCATCATCGACCCGGGCGATTTCATCCAGGCCACGGACAGCCACACCTGCATGGGCGGCGTGAACAACGCGCTGGCCTGGGGCGTCGGCGCGACGGAGTACGCGAACCTCGTGCACTCCGGCTTCACAACGGTCGAGGTGTCGGAGTCGATCCGCTTCGAGCTGACCGGCGAGCTGCAGCCGAACGTCACGGCCAAGGACGTGATGCTGTACATCCTGCTCGAGTACGCGAAGCCGCAGCTCACGCTCGACCGGATCATGGAGTTCACCGGCCCCGGACTGCGCACGCTCTCGCTCGACGAGCGGGCCACGCTGGCGAACATGGCCACGGAGTGCTCGGCGCGCACGGCCATCGTCGAGGCGGACGAGAAGACGTTCGAATGGATCGCCTCGATGCGCCCCGGCGTGGACGTGGAGTCGCTGCGCGCCCGTGCGGTGTCACCCGATCCCGATGCGGTCTACGCGGGCGGCGTGCACACGATCGAGCTCTCGACGATCGCTCCGATGGTCGCCCACCCGGGCGATCCCGATCACGGCATCCCCTCGGATCCGACGAACGGCGCACTCATCGCCTCTCTCGAGAACGTGAAGATCGACATCGCCTACGCCGGCTCGTGCACCGCGGGCAAGGTCGACGACTTTCTCTTCTACCACCAGGTGGCGAAGGAAGCGGTGGACGCCGGACTGCGCGTCGCCGACGGCGTGCAGTTCTTCATCCAGTTCGGCTCGCAGGCGGTGGAGAAGTTCGCGCGCGAGAACGGCCTGCTCGACACCTTCGAGCGCGCCGGCGCGAAGGTCCTCAACCCCGGCTGCGGCGCCTGCATCGGCTGCGGCCCCGGCGTCTCCGACACCGGCGAACAGGTCACCGTCAGCGCCATCAACCGCAACTACAAGGGCCGCTCCGGCCCGGGCAAGCTCTGGCTTGCATCCCCACTCACCGTCGCCGCCTCGGCGTTCACGGGGACGATCACGGCGTACACGCCGGGGATGTTCGCGCGGAAACGCGAAGAGGCGGAGGTCACCAGATCGTAGGGACGACGCCCGCGGCGCGGATGTCGTCGTCTTTCGTGACGAGCGGCCATCCATGATGCAGCGCCGTCGCGACGATGATGCGATCGGCTGGATCGCGCAGTCGTGCATGATCGAACGATCCGGCAATGACGGCGATTTCGAGTGACAGCTCAATCGTCACCGTGTGGGAACGGTCGACCGCCTCAGCGATCCACGGCAACGCAGGACCGTCGAGCTTCACGCGACGTTTGCGGTCCAGCATTGCTACTTCCCAGAACGTGAATGGCGATACGCCGACTGGGCCGCTGCAAGTGCCTCCAGTGCTGCCGCCGACAACCTTTCTGTATCGGAGATCCACCACAGCCAGACGTGCGTATCTGCGACGATCACCGATTGGCGTCCCAATCCTCATCGAGCGGCTCGACGATGTCGCCGAGGAACTGGATGCGGCCGTACATCGGGCCGCGCAGCGAAGGCTCCGGCACCAGTCGCGCGATCGCCTGGCCATCTTTCGTGATGACGACTTCCTCATGGTGTGTCGTCACATCATCGAGGATGTCCTTCCACTGCACCTCTTCGGCGGCGATGGTCTTCGTCATGCCGAAATGCTACCTCGGATGCGCCGCAGCGTCGCTGCGACGTTAGAGGACGGCGCCGGCTACTTCAGATTGTCCTCGTCGAATGTCCACGCATCGGCGGCGTCGACCGGCTCGGTGATGTCGCCGATGACTCGACCCGATCCACGGAGCTTCTCGAGCGAGCGGCGGCGGGATTCCGCAGGCACGAATAGCGCGACAGGTGTGCCGCCTTGTGTGACGATGAATTCGGTGCCGCGCTCTTCGATCTCCGTGAGCAGGTCCTGGAGCCGCACGTCTTCGGCCGCGACGGTCTTTCGCACGAGCGACATGCTACCTCGGGGACGCCGCGCCGCAGCTTCGCTGCGGCGTTCGAAAGCGGCGGCGTGCCGCCGCACTCCAGATCACGCACCGCCCGTTCGCGCGCCCGGTCTGAGCACGCGCGCGAGCGCCTCCGCGAAGCGTGCCGCTTGCGCGGGGGGGAGGGCGGCGGTGGTGACGCGGATGGCGGGTGGGGCGGCGATGCGGTAGCGCTCTCCCGCTTTCACCGCCCAGCCGGCGTGGAGGAGGGCCTGGACAGTGGCGCTTTCCTCGGGGACGGGGATCCAGACGTTCAGGCCCGACGCGCCGTGGGCGGGGATGCCTCGCGCGGCGAGCTCGCGGAGTAAGGCGGTGCGGCGGTCGGTGTAGGTTCGGCCGGCGCGGGCGGGGGTGCGGTCGCGCCACATGGCCACGACGAGGTGCTGGAGGATGTGGCTGACCCAGCGCACGCTCAGCGTCTGGCGCCCTTCGACGCGGGCGTGGGTGTGAGCATCCGAGGCGAGGAGGGCCACGCGCAGGTCGGGGCCGAGGGACTTGGAGACGGAGCGGACCACGGCCCAGCGCTCGCGGTGCCTGTCGATGAGCGAGAGGTATGGCGCGCCGGCGACGGCTCCGGCGTGATCGTCTTCGATGACCAGCAGCTCGGGTCGCGAAGCGAGCAGCGTACGCAGCTCGCGCGCGCGGCGCGGGGAGTGCGCGGCGCCGGTGGGGTTCTGGGCGCGCGGGGTCACGATCAAGGCATGCGCGGAACGGATGGCGGCGCGGAGCGATGACGGCAGCAAGCCTTCGTCGTCGACGGGAACCGGGACGGCGGTGAGTGAAAGTGCGTTGAGCAGGTCGAGGATGCCGGTGAAGCAAGGGTCTTCGACGGCCACGCGATCTCCGGCGCGGAGGTGCTCGCGCAGGACGCGCTCGATGCCGTCCATCGCGCCGCCGACGACCGAGACGTGCGCCGCGTCGACGCGGTCGGCGCGGAACTGCTCGCGCGCCAGCTCGATGAGGCGCGGATCGTTCAGCTCGTCGCCGTAGAGGCGCTGCGAGAGATCGAGGGCCGGGAGGCGGGGGAGCAGCGCGGCGTCTGGATTGCCGGAGGCGAGATCGACGACGTCGTCCGGCAGCGGCACCGCGCGCGGCGAGGCGATCGGCGAGGCGGGGCGGATGCGCGTCCCGCGGCGGCCGTCGGCGACGACGATGCCGCGGTCGCGAAGGACGCGGTACGCCGCGGCCACGGTGGCGGGGCTGACGCGCAGATGCGTCGCCAGCGCGCGCACGGTGGGGAGCAGTTCGCCCGAGGCCAGCTTCCCCGCGGCCACGGCCGACTCGACGGAAACGGCGATGTTGACGGAGCTGTCTCCGCTCAGGTAAGTTTGTACTACCACCGACGCGAGATTGTACTAGAACAAAATGATCGAATACAAGAGCACACCCGATCTCGACCTCGACCAGGCCATCGAGCTCTACGTCGCCTCCACCCTCGGCGAGCGGCGTCCGGTGGACGACCGCGAGCGCATGGCCACCATGTTCCGCCACGCGAACCTGATCGTCACCGCGTGGGACGGCGACCTGCTCGTCGGCGTGTCGCGCTCCATCACCGACTGGGTCTGGATGACCTACCTCGCCGACCTGGCCGTGCGCGTCTCCCATCAGCGGCAGGGGATCGGCAAGGAGCTGATGCGCCGCACGCAGGAGGCCGCGCCGCAGGCCAAACTGCTCCTCCTGGCCGCCCCCGCCGCCGCGAACTACTACGGGCACGTCGGCTTCACCAATCTGCCGAATGCCTGGTGGCTCCTGCCGCACGAAAGGATCACCCCATGACCGTCCTGGAGATGACCGACCGCACGAAGGTGCGCCGCCTGGCGAAGCGCGGGAGCTACGACCGCGAGACCATTCACGCCATCCTCGACGAGGCGCTGGTGTGTCACGTCGGCTTCGTCGTCGACGGAGCGCCGGTGGTCATCCCGACCATCCACTGGCGCGAAGGCGACACGCTCTACGTGCACGGCTCCGCCGCCAGCCGCATGCTCCGCTCGCTCAAGGGCGGCGTCGACGCGTGCGTGACGGTCACGCTCGTCGACGGCCTCGTGCTCGCGCGCAGCGCGTTTCATCACTCGATGAACTACCGCTCCGTGGTCGTCTTCGGGAAAGCGCGCGAGGTGACGGACGGCGAGAAGATCAGCGCGCTGGAGGGGCTCGTCGAGCACGTGATGAAGGGGCGCTCGCGCGACGTCCGCCAGCCGAACGAGATCGAGTTGAAGCAGACGCTCGTCCTCGCGCTGCCGCTGGAAGAGGCGTCGGCGAAGATCCGCACGGGCGGGCCGGTGGACGATGAGGAAGACTACGCGCTGCCGGTCTGGGCGGGGGTGGTGCCGTTGAAGCTCACACGCGGGGAGCCGATCGCGGATCAGGGCGTGAGTGTGCCGCTGCCGGAGTACCTGGCCTGAGTTGATCCCGCATATGAGTTTATCCCGCGCGAAGACGCGGGATCTCGGGTGCAACAGACGACGCATGTCGCTCAGGCGAGGCAGGTGCACCCGAGATCCCGCGTCTTCGCGCGGGATAAACTGATCTAACCTAAGCGCTCTCGAGCAGCTCGACCATCTTCTTCCGCGTGGCTGCATCCGGCAGCGGGCCGCGCGAAGCGCCGAGGTTGTCGCGCAGGTAGTCGAGTTTGGCCGTGCCGGGGATGGCCGACGTCACGGCGGGATGCGAGACCACCCACTTCAGCGCGAACTGCGCCCACGTCTGAATGCCCAGCTCCTGCGCCCACTCCGGCACCGGCTTTCCCTGGAACGCACTCAGCACGCGTCCGCGGCCGAACGGCAGGTTGGTCAGCACGGCGATCTTGCGGTCGGCCGCCAGCGGCAGGATGCGATCCTCCGCGGCGCGGTTGTCGATGGCGTAGTCGATCTGGATGAAGTCGAGCGGCTCGTTCTTCATGATCGTCTCGAGCTGCTCGTACTGCTTCGCGTTGGACGTGGAGATGCCGGTGTAGCGAATGCGGCCGTCCTCTTTCCACTTGCGCAGGACGGGGAGCATGACGTCGACGCCGTTCAGATTGTGGATCTGCATGAGGTCGATCTTCTTCAGCCGCTGGAGCGACTGATTCATCTCCGCGACGCCGGCCTCGACGCCGTTGCGTCCGGCGCCGACCTTCGTGGCGATGAAGAGCTCCTTGTGGTTGCCGATCTTCGCCACGAGCTCGCCCACGACCACTTCCGCGACGCCGTACGACGGCGCGGTGTCGACGAGCTTTCCGCCGAGGCGCGGCAGCTCCTGCAGTACCGCCATCAGCGGCTCGCGCTCCTCGGGAGTGGAGACATCGAAGCGGCGCGCGGTGCCGATGCCGACCAGCGGCAGCGGCTCGCCCGACGACGGGATCTTGCGCGTGTTCAGTTTTGCGTCGGCGGCGCGCAACGGAAGCGCGGCCGCGGCGGTGGCGAGAGCGCCGAGCTGCAGGGCGGTGCGGCGAGTGATCATTGGCGGCTCCAGGGCGGCGTGACGCCGTTCATGCGGGCGTAGGCGATCGATTGTCCGAGATGCTCGTGGATGTGGCTGAGTGCGGTCATCATCACGCCGCGGTGCGTGGTCGTGTTGCTGTTGAACATCTTGACCTGCTTCTCGAGGTCCGCCCTGGCCGCGGCGGCGCGCAGGTGATCGAACGACTTCCGCAGCTCGACCAGCACCTCCGACTTCCGGGTCACGCTCTTTTCCAGGTCGCGCGTCGGCGTCGGCGCGGGAGTGCCGAGGTAGGAGGCCAGGAAGTAGTTGAAGCCGGCCACGTGCATGTAGACCTCGCTGATCGAGCGGACGTCCTTCGCCGGGCGCCAGGAGTACTTGTCGGCGGGCGTGATCTCCGCCAGCTCGACGAGCTTGGCCTGCACTTCGTCGAGGTTGGCCACGAACTCGGAGTGGAAGCCGGTCGTGCGCGGCGCATTCTGCGGACGCGCGTACGCGAGCGTGGGGAGCAGCAGGGCGATGAGTGCGATGCGAACCTTCATGATTTTCGGGCGATCCTAATTGCGCTTCACGTAAGCCAGCAGTGACGATTCGGGCGCAAAAACGACGTTCTTCGGGCGCGCCGGGACTTTGTACGTAACGGTCTGCCTGTTCTGCTTATTCGGGATGAAGATCAGTGCGCTTTTGCCCCCCTCCATCTCCACGCGCACCGGAATGAGGGCCGTGAAGCCGTCGCTCACGTCGCGGCGCTCGAGCTCGATGGTGACGACGAACTCTTTCCCCTCCGGCTGGACGCGGTAGCTCCACGTGTACGACGGGATCTCGGCGCGATAAATCCAGGAGTCGAAGAACCAGCCGAAGTCGAACTGGACCGTGCGCTCGAGCACGCGCCGCAGGTCCTCGGTGCTCGCGCTCTTCCCGTCGTGCTCGGCCAGGAAGTCGCGCATGAACTTGATGAAGGCGCCGTCGGTGCCGAGCTTCAACCCGAGAATCATGCGCAGCATGTGCAGGACGAGCGGCCCCTTGTAGTAAGTCTGGATCTGGTAGCCGGCCGGGATCTCGACGGTCGAGGCGCGGTAGCCGTGGCCGATCGGGCCGAGGCGGGCGCGCTCCGCGGCGCTGCGCTCGATGAGCCCGGGGCGGTTGAACTTCGAGAAGCCGCCGGCCATGTTGCCTTTGACGATCCCCTCGTAGGAGCGGAGCATCTCTTCGAAGTGGCGGTCGCCGCCCTTGACCGTCTCGCGCACGAACATCATCGCGCAGTACTCGGAAAAGGCCTCGCTGATCCACTGGTCGCGATACGTCTTCCAGCCGACTTTGTGTCCCCACCAGGTGTGCGCGACCTCGTGCGCGCGGAAGAGCTCCGACGCGCCGGGATGGTCGCTCTTGAACGTCCACTCGGTCATGTGCAGGAAGCCGTCGAAGGCCTGGCCGTGTCCCGCGGCGATGCTGGTCACGTAAAACTGATCGGCGGAGACCTTCGAGCCGAAGAGCTGCTGGAAATACTGCATGCTGTTGGCGACGTCGGCGGCCACGTTGCGCAGCTTGCCGGTGTTCGACCACTGGACGTCGGGGCCGAAGGAGATGACCGGCGGGATGCCTTCCGGGGTGACCTTCACTTCCTCGAACCGCGTGGCGGTGGAGAAGGTGATCATCTTCGCCGGACGCTCGACGAGCCAGATGCTGGTCTCCTTGCCGTCGCTCTCGCTCATGCTCTCCATGCGTCCCATGGCGCGCAGCTCGTTCTTCTTCCGCACCGTCAGCGCGAGGCGCCCGGTGTGTTTCTGGTCGACGCCCTCGGGGACGGTCGGATACCAGCTTCGCCCCGGCGCGTAGTTCGCGGTCTCGAGCTCGTACTCGAAGCGGATCTGCTGCTTTTCGCCGCGCTTCAGCGGCCTGTCGAGAATGACGAACAGCTCGTCGTCGTGCATTTTGTTCTCGACCTGCATGGAGCGCTTGCCGATGGCGTCGCGGAGGACGGCCAGCGGCGCGCCGGCCTCGCTGAACGCCTTCACGTCTTTCGCGGAGGGCATGAGTCCGAGGGTGAGCGCGTGCGTGACGTCGGCGAGGCCGGTGAAGGTCTCCCTGACCACGTACTGCCCTTCGAGGCCACGCTGGCGGCTCACTCCCATCTCGTGGGTCAGTCTGGTGAGATCCGCCGTGACGTCGATGTGCTCGAGCGCGGCGCGGAACACGCCCGTCGCGGGACGCCCTTCGGCGCCGCGCTCTTCCGGCCGGTCGAGGCTCACCCACACTTCGGCGCCTCTCGCGTCGCTGCGCATCAGCGCGATCTCCTCGGCGCGCGCGGAGTCGTAGTCGTAGCGGAGCCAGTCGAAGTCCGCCGTGCGCATGTCGGCCACGAACTGTTCCGCGCCGGGATTCAGCAGCGCGGCGACGACGCGCGCGTCGAGGTCCTCGAACGTCTCGACCAGCCACGCCTCGTGGCGCTTCGTGGCCAGCGGCTCGGACGAGTACGCGGCGCCGGCGGCGGGGAAGAGCGTCGCCAGCTTCGCGTCCGTGGTGCGCAGCACCATGGCCGTGAACGGCTGCCGGAGCGATTCGATCTGCGCGCGCTTCGCGTAGCGGCGGAGCTGCGCGAGCTCGTACTTGTCGGGAAGCGTGAGCTCGAAGGTTCCCTGTCCCTCGAAGACGAGGCCCGTGACCGTGCCGTCGGCGAGAGGCTGCATGAGGCGCACGCTGCCGGAGGTGAGCGTCCAGGTGGCGGTGTCGCGCGTGAACGTCACCGGCGCGGCGAGCGGGACCGCCGCCGCGAACTGCCACTTCTGCAGACGGTCGTACTCGCTGCGCGCATTCGACGGTTCGAGGGCGAACAGCGGCAGTGCAGCGAGGATCGCGACGAAGAGACGCAAGAAGGGGCTCCGGAGCTGGATTTGGACTCGCCGGAGGTTAGCACGCTATGATCCGCCTCGGCCTACCGTGGACGACCGGCAATCCTGCCTCTCGCCCGGTTAGACAGGCAGGATTGCCTGTCCTCCACCGGCCTTCAGGAGCAAAATTTCCATGGATTTCCGCCTTACTGACGAACAGTTGCAGATTCAGACGATGGTGCGTGATTTCGCCGTGAGCGAGATCAAGCCGCACCTCGCGGAGTGGGACGAAGCGCAGCACTTTCCCGTCGACACCTTCAAGCGCGCCGGCGAGCTGGGGATGCTCGGCGTGACGATTCCCGAGGAGTACGGCGGCGCCGGGCTGTCGTACGTCGACTACGTCAACGTGATCGAAGAGCTGGGAGTGGTCGACAGCGGCTTCGCACTCAGCGTCGCTGCACACAACTCGCTCTGCACCGGCCACATCTACATCGCCGGCAACGACGAGCAGAAGAAGCAGTGGCTGCCGAAGCTGACCAGCGGCGAATGGATCGGCGCCTGGGGTCTCACCGAGCCCGGCTCCGGCAGCGACGCCTCGGGCATGCGCACCGTGGCCGTCAAGGACGGCGATGAGTGGGTGCTGAACGGCACGAAGAACTTCATCACCAACGCCACCTACGCCGACATCAGCGTCGTCCTCGCGGTCACGGACCGCAACGATCAGAAGCACGGCATCACTGCGTTCGCGATCGAGATGGACCGCGAGGGGATCCGTCCCGGCAAGAAGGAGAACAAGCTCGGCATGCGCGTCTCCGACACGGCGGAGCTGGTGCTCGAGGATTGCCGCATCCCCGACGCGAACCGCCTCGGCCAGCTCGGCTACGGCTTCATCGACTCGATGAAGGTGCTCGACGGCGGACGCATCTCCATCGGCGCGCTCTCGGTGGGCATCGCCCGCGGCGCATACGAGGCGGCGCGCGACTACTCGAAGCAGCGCCAGGCCTTCGGCCAGCCGATCTCGAACTTCCAGGCCATCCAGTTCATGCTCGCCGACATGGCCACGGAGATCGAGGCCGCGCGGCTGCTCTGCCACCGCGCCGCGACGGTCAAGGACGCGGGCGAGCGCGTGACGCAGTTCTCGGCGATGGCCAAGCTGTACGCGTCCGAGGTGGCGGTGCGCGCCACGGAGAAGGGCGTGCAGATCTTCGGCGGCTACGGCTTCATCAAGGAGTTCCCCGCCGAGAAGTACTACCGCGACGTGAAGCTGTGCACGATCGGCGAAGGGACGAGCGAGATCCAGCGCGTGGTCATCGCAAGGAACCTGCTGGGCACGAAGTGAACCTGGACGGCATCAAAAGCGGCATCCTGGCCGGCAAAACGCGTCCGCTGGCGCAGGCGATCTCGCTCGTGGAATCGCACGATCGCCGCGCCGTGGACCTGCTCGCGGAGCTCTATCCGCAGACCGGACGCGCGCGCATCATCGGCATCACCGGCTCGCCCGGCGCGGGGAAGTCGACGCTCGTGGCCGCGCTGGCGAAGCACTACCGCGCGCAGCAGAAGCGCGTCGGCATCATCGCCGTCGACCCGACGTCCCCCTTCACCGGCGGCGCGATCCTCGGCGACCGCATTCGCATGGCGGAGCTCTACACCGACCGCGGCGTCTTCATCCGCTCGATGGCCACCCGCGGCTTTCTCGGCGGACTGGCGAAGGCGACGAACGACGTGGTGGATATCCTCGACGCGGCGGGCTTCGACGTGGTGCTGGTGGAGACGGTGGGGGTGGGGCAGGACGAGGTGGAGGTCGTGCGCACGGTGCAGACGAACCTGGTGGTGCTGGTGCCCGGCATGGGCGACGACATCCAGGCCATCAAGGCGGGGATCATGGAGATCGGCGACGTGTTCGTGGTGAACAAGGCCGACCGCCCCGGCGCGGACAAGACCGTCACCGAGGTGACGATGATGATGTCGCTGGTCGAGGAGCACGGCGACTGGGTGCCGCCGATCGTGAAGACGGTGGCCTCGAAGAACCAGGGGATCTCCGAGCTCGACGAAGCGGTCGTGCAGCACTACGACTATCTCGCCGCGTCGGGGGAGCTCGATCGCCGCAACCGCGACCGCGTGCGCATCCGCATCGAGACGCAGCTCAAGGAGCGCTTCATGGAGCGCCTCATCGGCGGCACCATCACCCGCGAGGAGTACGAGCAACTGCTCGAGGACGTGCTGCGGAAACGGCACAATCCCTACGAAGCCGCCGAGGGCGTGCTCGCCCGGGTACGCTTCTAGGATTGCGGCGGCACAGCCGCCGCTTTGGTAACGGTGCAACGGAGCGGCGCGTGGCACGCTTACCAAAG
>DASUSL010000327.1:0-14154 GCA_036375135.1 Thermoanaerobaculia bacterium
GGCGGGTCGCATCGCCGAGGGCGGCAAACGTCGGCGCCGACCGCTGCAGCGCGGCGCTACCGCGGCGTGCTGACATGGCGTTCGACGTTCAGCATCTGCTCGGCCCAGCCGCCGTCGTTCATGCGGACGGCTTCGTCACGCCGATGCGCGGGAATCGCATCGAAGCCGGACTCGACGACGGTCAGGAGCGTCCCCTCGGCGGCGTCCTCGAGTGAGAACGTGACCAGCGTGGTCGGCTCCGAGGAGTAGTCGACTCTTGGGTCGACGGCGTACGGATGCCAGCGATACGCGAAACGCTGCCCGGCAACGACCTCCACGACCTCGATCTCCATCACCACGTGCTCGTAGCCGGGATAGGTGATGTTGCCGCGGACCGTTTCGCCGGCGGCGAAGGTACCGGCGGGAAAGCGGACACCGAACCACGTGCCGAACTCCCCCTTGTCGAACAGGGCCTGCCAGACTCGCGAGCGCGGCGCGCGAAGGACGACGTGTTTCTCGATACGATCTGTCATTTGCAACCTCGTGGTTGCACGTTAACACGCAACCGGAACGTTGCGCAATCACGCCTGACACTTCGGACACCAGTACGTCCCGCGCGCGTCCTTTCCCTGCTTCGCGTACTCGATCGGCGTCCCGCACTTGCGGCACGGCTTGCGTCCGCGGCCGTAGACGTACTGCTTCGCGCTCGGGTCGAGGCTGAAGGTGGTGATGCGCGCGGCGGAGCGCTTGTTGATGTTGGCCAGCATCACTTTGCGCGAGAGCTTCAGGATCGTGTCGAGCTGCTCGTCGGTGAGGTCGCGCACTCTGGCGAACGGGCTGACGCGCGACATGAAGAGCAGCTCGCTCTTGTACTCGTTGCCGATGCCGGAGACGACACGCTGGTTGAGGAGCACGTCGGCGATCTCTTCGTCGGGCCTGGCGCGGATGCGGCGGATCGCTTCGTCGCGATCGAAGGTCTCGCCGAGGAAATCGGGGCCGATGTGCAGCAGATCGTCCTGCCGCTCGAGCGAGCGGGAGTCGTGCATCTCCGCGACCGGCACGTTGAACGCCACCGCCACCCACGCGTCGGTCTCGAGGATGATGCGCATGTCGCTGAAGCGCTTCCGCCACCGCTCGCCCGGCTTGTAGAGATGCCACGAGCCGTTCATGCGCATGTGCGTGCGCAGGTGCACGTCGCCGGAAAAGTGCATGAGCAGGTTCTTCCCCGCGGCATCGACGCGCTCGACGGTGCGGCCGGTCATCTCCACGCGCGCGAGCTGCGGGAAGACGGTCTCGAAGCGGGTGATGGTGCGCCCCGCCAGCGCGAGATGCAGCGTGCGCGCGGCGCGGTGGATGGTATCGCCCTCAGGCATGCCGCGCCCGCAGTTGCATGCCCATGGCCGTGGCCACGAATCCCGCCTCGGCCAGGAACGGCGCGAGCACGGAACGCGATGCCGGCTCGTCGTTGACCTCGTTCACCAGCAGCGCGCGGCGTCCGCCCTCATGCACGAGCGCGGCGAGCGTCTTCGCGATCTCGCGTGCGATCGTCGACCGCGCCGGCTCATGATCCGGGAGGAAGACGTAGAACTGCTTCTCGCCGCGCGAGACGTAGCAGGCCATGATCCCGTTGACGAGGATCACTTCCGCGCCGACGCTGCGCGACAGCGTCCAGTTCGACTCCGGCCACTTCACGATCGCGCCGTACGGGTTGGCGGGATCGGTGGCGGCGAGCATGACCGTCTCCGGAGCATCCGGCTCCTCTTTCAATGCGCGCAGGAGGTCGATCGCGCCGCCGCTGGCAAACTGCGTCGCGCCGAGGCCGGCCACGAAGTAGCCGCGGCGGATGCGTCCCGCGTCTTCCATCCCGCGCAGCACGGGATAGACGGCGGAGAAGCCGCCGAAGATGTTCTCCAGTGCCGGTGCCTCGCGCGTCACGAGGCCGTAGCGCGACAGCAGTTGCTGCGCGATCGCGGTGGCGCGCTGCGTGTCGTTGGCGTTGCCGCTCGGGACGAGCGACCAGCGTCCCTGCGTCGAGGCCGGCGCCACGCGCCGCGAGCGGAAGCCGCTCGTGCGCGTCGATTTCGGACGCGTGTAGGCGCGCAGCGCGTGGAAGGTGTCGTTCGTGACCACGCCGCGCCAGACCAGGTCCCACAGCGCATCGGTGAGCTCCGCGGGGAAGCCGCCGACGTTCGCCTGCATCACGTTATAGAAGGAGGCGCCGTGGCTGCGGAGGTAGTCGACGAGCTCCGACTCGGCGGTCTGCGGCTGATGCAGCAGCGGCAGATGGTCGGTCAGGTACAGCGCGATGCGTCCGTCGCGTTCCCCGAGCGGCTCGACGCCAACCCACACGATCTCTCCCGCGGCGCTGAGCGTGTCGAGATCCGACGACTTGTAGTCGACGATGCGCGCCGCGAGGATCTCGCTCTCGAAGATCGACGCCGCCATCGGGAAGCCCTGCAGTGTCTCCACGACTTCCAGCAATGCATCGAGGCCGCGGCGTTTGCGCGTGACGCTCTGCCAGTTCGTGAAGAGACGCGCCAGCACGGGCTGGTCGACCGGCTCCGCTTCCTTGCGCAGCTTCGCCAGCGAGCGGCGGCGGATCGTGCGCAGCACGTCCTGCTCGCACCACTCGCGCTGCGTGCCCTGCGGGCGGAACTCTCCTTCGATGAGGCGGCCGCGCTCGACGAAGCGCTCCAGCGTCAGCGTGACTACGGCCACGCCGAGGCCGTAGCGGCGGGCCACGTCCTGCGGGACGAAGGGGCCGTGCGTGCGCGCGTAACGCAGGACGAGATCGCCGACGGCGTCCTGCACCGGCTGCAGGTAGCGCTCGGCCACGCCGTGCGGAATCGGCGTGCCCAGCGCGTCGCGGTAGCGCGACGCGTCTTCGACGGCGATGTAGCGCTTCTCCTTCGCCACGACGATCTCGAGAATGCGGCGCGTTTTCGTCAGCTCCTGGAGGACGGGCTTCAGCCCGTCCGGTCGGGCTGAAGCCCGACCCACATCCAGCACACTGCGCGCGGCGATTTCGTCCTCCGAGAGGTCGCCCAATCGCAGCAGCAGGTCGTGAATCGCATCCGCGTTCTTTGCCTTGTGGCGCTCGTCGAGATGCTGCAGCTCGAGCTCCGTCTGCGCCAGTGCGTCGGGGTCGAGCAGCTCGCGCAGCTCCGGCTCGCCGAGGAGCTCGCGGAGCTGCGACTGGTCGATGGCCAGCGCCTGCGCGCGGCGCTCGGCCAGCGGCGCGTCGCCGTCGTAGAGAAAGTTCGCGACGTAGCGGAAGAGCACCGAGGCCGCGAACGGCGACGGCTTGAGCGTGTCCGCGGTGTGCACGCGGATCGTGCGCTGGCGGATCTTCTTCGTCAGCTCGACCAGCGCCGGCACGTCGAAGACGTCGCGCAGCGTCTCGCGGTACGTCTCCAGGATGATCGGGAACGAGCCGAAGCGCGCCGCGACCTGCAAGAGGTCGTACGCGCGCTTGCGCTGCTGCCAGAGCGGCGTGCGTCCCTGGATGCGCGTGCGCGGCAGGAGCAGCGCGCGCGCCGCCGCCTCGCGGAACTTCGCCGCGAACATCGAGCTCGCGCCGAGCTGGCGCAGGAGGAGCTGTTCCACCTCGTCCGGATCGGGGAGCACGAGGTCGACGTTCGGCGGATGGTCGGTCTCCGGGAAGCGGACGATGAAGCCGTCGTCGCTCCACATCGTCTCGACGTCGAGCGCCAGCTCGTTGCGCACCTTCGCCGTCACGGCCATCGCCCACGGCGCGTGGATCTTTCCGCCGAACGGCGTCAGCACGCAGACGCGCCAGTCGCCCAGCTCGTCGACGACGCGCTCGACGACGATGGTGCGGTCATCGGGCACCGCGCCCGTCGCCTCCTGCTGGTCCATCAGGTACTGGAGGAAGTTCTCCGCGGCGCGCTCGTCGAGGTCGTGCCGTTGCACGAGGCGCTGGATCGCGGCGGCGCGCGGCGTCTCGCGGATCTCGCGCACGAGCTTTCCGATCGCCTCGCCGAAGGGCACGGTGCGCTCCGCGGAGTCGGCCTTCCAGAACGGCATCTTGCCGGGCTGCCCCGGCGCCGGCGTGACGATGACCTTGTCGTGCGTGATCTCCTCGATGCGCCACGTCGAGGCGCCGAGGACGAACGTCTCGCCGGGCGAGGTCTCGAAGACCATCTCCTCATCGAGCTCGCCGACGCGCGCGGACTGGTTCTTCTCCGTGCCGGCCAGGAAGACGCCGTACAGGCCGCGGTCGGGAATCGTCCCGCCGCTGGTGATGGCCACGCGCTTCGCCCCCTGCCGCGCGGTGAGCGTGTTCGCCACGCGGTCCCAGGTGATGCGCGGGCGCAGCTCCGCGAACTCGTCGGACGGGTAGAGGCCGGAGAGCATGTCCAGCACGCCGTCGAACGAGGTGCGCGTCAGCTCCGCGAACGGCGCCGCGGTGCGCACCAGGTTGTAGAGATCGTCGACGGAGTACGCGTCCATCGCCACCATGGCCACGATGTGCTGCGCGAGGACGTCCAGCGGATTGCGCGGATACCTCGTCGGTTCGATCGCGCCCGTGTGCATCGCCTCGGCCACCGCCGCGCAGGCGACGAGATCGCCGCGGAACTTCGGGAAGATGATCCCGCTCGACTCGGCGCCGACCTGATGACTCGCCCGTCCGATGCGCTGCATCCCCGAGGCGATGGAAGGCGGCGCCTCGATCTGGATGACCAGGTCGATGGCGCCCATGTCGATCCCGAGCTCGAGCGACGACGTGGCCACGAGCGCGGGGAGGCGTCCCGACTTCAGCGCGTCCTCGATCTCCGTGCGATGGGCGCGGGCGATGGAGCCGTGATGCGCGTGCACGAGCGTCTCGCCGGCGAGCTCGTTCAGCGCGCCCGCGAGCCGCTCCGCGAGACGCCGCGAGTTCACGAAGATGAGCGTCGAGGTGTGCGCCTTGATCAGCTCGAGGAGGCGCGGATGGATGGCGGGCCAGATCGACACGCCGCGCGTCCCCGACGACGCGGGGCCGCTGGCGATCTCCGTCGCCTCGGACAGCCGGGCCATGTCCTCCACCGGCACTTCGACTTTCAGCGTCAGCTTCTTCTTCTCGCCGGTGTCGATGATCGACGTAGGGCGGGCTTCAGCCCGCCCCTCGCCGGGGGGACGGGCTGAAGCCCGTCCTACGTCGTATCCTCCGAGGAACCGCGCCACTTCTTCGAGAGGCCGCTGCGTGGCGGAGAGGCCGATGCGCTGCGGCGGCTTCTCGCAGCGCGCGGTGAGGCGCTCGATCGAGAGGGCCATGTGCGCACCGCGCTTGTTCGGGACGAGGGCGTGGATCTCGTCGATGATGATCGTATCCACGCCCTGCAGCACCTCGCGCGCGTTGGAAGTCATCATCAGATACAGCGACTCGGGGGTGGTGATGAGGATGTCAGCCGGGTCGCGCGCGAAGCGGGCGCGCTCGGACTGCGGGGTGTCGCCGGTGCGGGTGGCGATCTCCGGGATCACGAGTTCGTCGCCGCGTTGCGCGGCCATGTTGGAGATGCCGATCAGCGGCGCGCGGAGGTTGCGCTCGACGTCGACGGCCAGCGCCTTGAGCGGCGAGACGTAGAGCACGCGGCAGCGGCGCTCCTTCGGCGGGCGCGGGGTGAACATCAGCCGGTCGAGCGCCCAGAGGAACGCGGTGAGCGTTTTTCCACTCCCGGTAGGGGCGAAGATCAGCGTGTGCTCGCCGCGCGAAATGGCCGGCCAGCCGAGTTGCTGGGCGCGCGTCGGCGAAGGGAAGGACGCCGTAAACCATTCGCGTACGGCGGGATGGAACGGCTCGAGACCTGTCGTCGAACTTTTTTTACGAAGCATGTGAGCACCGTCACGCCGCTGGACTTTCCGGCGCGACGACTGCAAGAATAGTGAACAGCCCCCAGCGCAAGAGAGTGAAGGATGGGAGATGCGGCTCAAGGTACTCGGCGCGTACGGCGCGTCCGATGCTGAACATAATCTGACCGGGTACCTGATCGACGACTGGTTCGCGGTGGATGCCGGCACCCTCACCTCGAAGCTTTCCTTCGCGCAGCAGGCCCGTGTCCAGGCGGTGTTCATCACCCATCCGCACGCCGATCACATCCGCGACCTGCCGCACCTCATCCACAACCGCTTCTCCCAGCCGACGCAGCCGCTGACGATCTTCGCCGCGAAGGACGTGCTGGAGCTGCTGGTGCGCGACGTCTTCAACGGCATCGTCTGGCCCGACTTCTCCGAGATCGTCTCGCCGATCAACAACAAGCCCGCCGTGCAGTACCGCGCGCTGAGCCCCGGCAAGCGGATCATGTTCAACGACGTCGGCATCACCGCGGTGCCGGTCGATCACCAGATCCCCGCGAGCGGCGTGCTGCTGGAGATCAACGGCCAGTCGATCGTCTTCACCGGCGACACCGGCCCGACCCATGAGATCTGGAAGCGGACGAACAAGATGCAGAACGTGGTGGCGGTGGTGACCGAGGCCTCGTTCCCGAACGACCAGCAGTCGCTGGCCGACGAGACCGCGCACCTCTCCCCGAACACGTTCGGCGAGGAGCTGAAGAAGATCACCGTCGACGCGCCGGTCTACGCCAGCCACCGCAAGATCCCGTTCGAAAGAGACATCGAGTCGCAGATCCGCAACCTCCGCGACCGCCGCGCACGCGTGCTGCTGGAAAAGAACTACACGCTTTAGGAGTGCGGCGGCCCAGCCGCCGCTTTGGTAAGCGTGCCGCAGCCGGCACCGTTCCCAAAGCGGTAGCTCGCCGCTACCGCACTCCTGGACCAATTCCCGATCGATCGCGGCGGCGCGGCCGGCACCGTTCCCAAAGCGGTAGCTCGCCGCTACCGCACTCCTACACCCAATTCTCGATAGATTGCGGCGGGGTCGAACACTTTGCCGTCCTTGACCACGCGCACCACCTTCCGGATGTCCGAGATGTTCCGCGTCGGATCGCCGTCCACGATGATGAAGTCGGCGAGCTTGCCCGGCTCGATGGTGCCGAGATCGGCGTCGCGCTTCAGCACCTGCGCGGGGACGAGCGTGGCGATGCGCAGCGCGTCCGCGGGGGAAATGCCGGCGCGGACGTAGTTCTCCAGCTCGCGGTGCAGGGTGAAGCCCGCCAGTCCGTCCGTTCCCGCGACGATGGTCACGCCGCTGCGATGCAGCTCCGCGACGAAGTCGAGCATGCGCTGATACGACGCGCGGTAGCGCTCGTCCATCCCTTCCGGCACGGGCAGTCCGCCCACGAGGAACCAGCGCCGCACCTGCGGCGGCATGCGCTCCGCGATCATCGCGTACGACGGCTCGAGCTCTCCCTTGCGCGCGGTGAACATCCCCTCGAACACCGTCACCGTCGGATCGACGACGATGTTCCTGCTGCGCAGCTTCGCGATGAACGCCTGCACCTCGGGCGATTTCAGGTCGAGATCCGCGCCGCGCTTCGCAGGCTCGGTGAAGCGCGCCGGCGTGCGCGTGTCGGTCACGTCCGGCATGAAGTTGAGGAAGAGCATATTGACGTGCTGGATCTCGTCGTAGCCGGCGTCGACCGCCTTGTCCGCGGTCATCCCCGCCGGAATGTGGCCGCTCACGCGCAGCCCTTTCTCGTGCGCGTAGCGCGTCAGGAACGGCACGAGCTCCGGCTTGATGGAGCTGTAGATCTTCAGCCCCTCGTACTGGCGCGAGACGAGAAAGTCGATGGCCTTCTGCGCCTCTTCTTCCGTCGCGGCGAGGAGATTCGTCGGTCCCTGGAACGGACCCGGTCCGTCGACGAGTCCCGCCAGCACGAGCCGCGGTCCGATCGCTTCGCCGGAGTCGAACTTGTCGCGCAGCGCGATGATCGTGTCGCTGTCGTTGCCGAGGTCGCGGGCGGAGGTGATGCCGGCGGCGATGTTCAGCAGGCCGTCGGTGTCGCCCGCGTGCACGTGCATGTCCCACAGGCCGGGGAGCAGCGTGCCGCCCTTCGCGTCGATGAATTCCGCCGCGCTGTACGGGCTGTCGACACCGACGCTCTCGATGCGGTTGCCGTCCGTGACGACGGTGGTCGGCTCGGACAGTCTGCCCGTGCGCGGATCGAACACGCGCGCGTTGACCACGATGACGCGCACCGGAGTGACGGTCAGCCGCTTCGCGAGCTCGGCGCCGCGCGAGGCGGCGCGCGCGTCCTGTAACTCGATGAGCTGCTTCGCTTCATTCTCGAAGCCTTCGCGGATCGTCGACGACCAGGAGGAAACGAGACCGAAGAACTGCCCGTCGTCGTCGAGCCACACCTCGTGCGGCGTGAAGCCGACGCCGGAGATCTCGTACGCCGTGACGTGCGTGCCGCGCAGCGTGGCCTCGCCCACTTTGCGGATCGACGCCTCGCCGCCCCCGTGCAGCGCCAGCTTCCCGCCCGCGTTCAGCATGGCCCTCGAGAGAATGGCCCACTCCTCGGGTGGCCCGTACATGCTCGTGTAGAGCGCGCCGGGTTTGCCTTCACCGGCTTCCGAGCTGTTCTTCCACGTCACGCTGTCGCCGGTGGTGGTGAGGCGTTCTTCGATCGGCGTCTTGAAGTAGTCGTTGCCGGTCGTGACCACCGAGACGGGGATGCCGCGCGCGTCGGTGCGGACGACGGTGTGTGTCTTCGGCCCGCGCCCGCGGTCGTTGAACTCGTAGTCGACCGTCGTCTCGTCGCCGCGCGTCGTCACCACCTGCGTGCCGGCCTTGTTGGTGCTCATCAGGACGGTGTAGCGTCGCGTCGCCTCGTCGCGCGCGGGCTGATGTGCGCACGCGGCCACGAGCAGGATTGCCAGCAGGCTATTTCTTCTCACCATTGGGCTCCTCCCATTGGAATGACACGTGTCTGCCGCGCCGCACCCGGCCGGCGTGATCTTCGACTTCGACGATGAGGCTCGTATCGTACGGGATGCGCGGCGGCTTCTCCGGAATCGTCAGCTCGAAACCCGGCGTGTTGTTGAGGTAGCGCATCCAGGGATATGAGGACTGTACGTCGGGACGGGCCACCGGGTTTGCATCGAACCGGTAGCGGTCGCTGTGCAGGAACACGGTCACGCGGCGCACGCCGTGCGGCGACATCGCCCATCCTTTGACCGTGAGCGACCCCTTGGCCGTGTGAAACCAGTGCGGCTCCTCGGTGACGATCATGATGGCGTCGCTGTGCGTCGGCTGCAGCGCGAGGAAGCGCGCCAGCGTCTGCGACGGGAGATGTCCCGCGCCGTTCGGGATCTCGGGCATCCGGTATCGCTGCCACTGCGGGAGATTCTTCGTGATGGCGAAGACGTAGTCGCCGACGATCTCGTGGTCGAAGCGCTGCAGGAACTGCAGCCGTCCCGCGGCGACGTTGCGCTTCAGAAAGTCGACGAGCTTCAGATAGCGCTCGCCCTGCAGCGAGTCGCCGTGCACGATCATGATCCGTGCGCCGTAGCCCTCGAGGAGGCTGAGCATCTCGTCGTAGGCGTCGCGCGAGTCGGCGTCGCGCAGCTTCCACCACTCCGGCGGAAAGAAGCCCGACGTGCCGTTGACGAGCATGACGCGGTGCGCGGCGGAGTGGAGGACGTAGCGGTAGTCGACGCCGTCGCCGCTGAACGGCATCTCCACGACCGGGCCGACGCGCGTCTCGTTCAGCCACGCGTAGACGGGAGGCGTCTCGCGCGGGATGTGCTCCCACCGCAGCCGCGGCACGGCTTCCCACGTCATGAAGGCGAGGATGGCCACCGCGATCGCGTGCCGTTTCCACCCCTTGCGATCGCGCACGAGCGCCGCCGCGCCGAGCGCGCCCCACACCGCCAGTCCCACGTACGCGACGATCGCGAAGCGCGACGCCACACGCATGGCCTGGAACGGCTCGAACCGCCGGTAGAAGAAGACGTAGAGGAAGTTGTTCGCGCCGAACGACCCGAAGATCCCGATCACCACCCACACAGCCGCGGCCCACGCCCCGACGTTGAACCGCGACCGCGCCGCCATCTCCCGCAGCGGCCGCGCAAACCGCACGATGGCCGCCATGAGCGCGATGGTGAGCGGAATGTCCGAGCTGTCCGCGGAGAAGACGCGCGCGCCGAACAGAGTCAACTCGTATCGCGTGCTCACGGCCCCAGCCCATCCGATCGCCAGCCCGATGAAAATCAACGCATCGAGTGCCAAACGCAGGGCAGGCTTCAGCCTGCCCCCCTCGTCGGCGGCGGCCGGGCTGAACCCCAACCTGCGTTGCGTCGCCACAATCCCGATCAGAGAAAGAAACACGATCCCCAACCCCGGGAACAACTGCTTCTCCGCCGCATACACCTCGCCGCGCGCGATCGGCCCGTACGCGCGATTGATCGACGTCGGCACCAGCCAGTTCCGCCACATCGCCGACCCGTCGCGCACCTGATCGAAGCTGCGCACGTAGCGGTAATGCTTCGACACCTCGCGATACGGCTGCAGGAACGGATAGAGCATGAGCCCCGCGGCCAGGACGGACGCGCCGAGGCCGAGGTAGAAGCGGAGTGGCCGCGGCGCGATGACCGCGAGCGCGATCACCGTGAACAGCACCGCCACGCCGCAGAACAGCAGAAAGTAGATGTTGGTCAGCCCATTCGCCACGATGGCCAGCGCCAGCAGCGCGCCGCGCTTCCAGTTCGGCCGATCCCAGTACGCGAGCAGCGCCGCCAGCAGCAGCGGCGGCCACGGGCTGAAGACGATCTGCAGGTGCGGCAGGTGATCGAACTTGAACGAGCAGAAGGCGTAGAAGATCCCGCCCGCCAGCGCGCCGACCGAGCTCCCGGTCACCATCCGCGCCAGCACCCACGCGCCGTACCCGGACAGCGCAAAGCCGAGGATGAAGGCGATGTTGTAGACCGTCATCGCGCTGAGGCCCGCGAGATGGAACGGCATCACCACGATGGCCACCGCGAAGAGGTTCTCGCTGTACGCGAACGGCAGGATGCCCGGATGAAAGATCGGCGCGTCGTACAGATGCAGCGGCTGGTGCGACAGCGCGTAACACGCCCAGTCGAGGATGAACGCGTTCAGCAGCGGGTCGCCGAAGTCGGAGACGGCCGTATCGAGATGCGTCGCCAGCGGCCACGTCAACGCGACGGCCAGGAGGACGAAGAAGAGCAGCGCGGCGAGCTCGCGGACGATCGGTTTGCGCAAGACCTGCGGATTCTAAAGGGGAACGACGAGGGTGCCTCCGGCGGGCCGGCGCGGCCGGCAGCGCTGATTGCTGCGCCACGTGCACCCTTCAGGCGGCAAGCGTCCATGCAGCGCAGCAACAAGCGCCGCCGGCCGCGCCGGCCCGTCGGGGGCGCCCCGTCGTCCCCGGTTTAGAATGCGCGGCCATGCCCAGGCCGCCCGTCTCGGTGATCATTCACACCCTCAACGAGATCGAGCAGATCGAGGAGTGCCTGCGCACCGTCGAATGGGCCGATGAGATCTACCTCGTCGACTCCCTCTCCACCGACGGCACCGTGGCCCGCGTGCGCGAGCGCTTCCCCGCCGCGCGCATCGAAGAGCGTCCCTACCTCGGCGCCGCCGCCACGAAGAACTACGCCATCGACCGCGCCGCGCACGACTGGATCTTCGTCATCGACGCCGACGAGCGCGTCACGCCGCAGCTTCGCGATGAGATCCTGCGCACCCTCGAAGGACCGCTCGACCGCTGGGCCTACTCCGTCGGTCGCCGCAACTTCATGCTCGGCAAGGAAGTGCGCTTCAGCGGCCTGCAGCGCGACCGCGTCACGCGCCTCTTCCACCGCGGCCACGCGCGCTACCCGAACAAGCGCGTGCACGCGGACCTCATCGTCGACGGTCCCGCCGCCGACCTGCGCCACAAGATGCTGCATTACTACATCCGGAGCTTCGACCACATGATCGCCAAGATGACGCGCTACGCGAACTGGGGCGCCGCGCAGATGTTCATCGACGGCAAGACCACCGGCCTGTGGGGCATCTTCAGCCACCCCTTCGGCAAGTTCGTCCGCGACTACATCCTCAACCTCGGCTTCCTCGACGGCGCGCGCGGCCTCATCTCCGTCGGCATGCACGTCTACTACACCTTCTGGAAGTACGCGAAGCTGTGGGAGCTCCAGCAGCTCAAACGCCTCGGCAAACCGGTGCCGCTGCCGGAGCTCGACAAAGAAGAAGAACGCTGGGAGCTGCCGTGGGTGAAGAAAACGTAGGTCAGGCTTCAGCCGGACCGTCCGCGCGTTCCACGATCACTCTCAGCCCTTCGACACTTTTGACGCGCACGCGTGATCCCGCGGCGATGTCGCCGCTCGCGCTCGCGTTCCACAGCTCGCCGTGCACGAAGACTTTTCCGTCCGGGCCGAGGGGCGTGCGGGCGATGCCGATCTCCCCGATCATCGCCTCGACTCCGCTGGCCACCGGATTCTTGTGCGCGCGCAGCACGAGCGTCATCAGGAACACCGCGATGATGCCGATCGGTACGCTCACCGCGAGCGCGGTCAGCAGATTCACGCGCAGCTCCGGGATCGGGCCGTCCACGAGCATCATGGCGCCGAGGACCATGCAGACCACGCCGCCGGCGCCGAGGATGCCGTACGAGGTGAACTTCGCCTCGGCGGCGAACAGTGCAAAGGCCACGAGGATCAGCGCCACCGCGGCGAAGCGCGTCGGCAGCAGGTTCAGCGCGAAGACCGCCAGCAGGATGGCGATCAATCCGACCACGCCCGGCAGGATCGCGCCGGGATGGTTGAACTCCGCCCACAGCGCCAGCATCCCCAGCGACATCAGGATGAAGGCCACGTTCGGATCCATGATCCACGACAGCACGCGCTGGCGCAGCGTCATCTCGTAGTCGACGAGCGGCTTGTTCGCCACGCGCAGCACGGTCTTCGTCCCGTTGAAGCGTTTGATCGTCCTGCCGTCCGCCCAGCGCAGCAGCGACGGCACGTCGGTGGCCACGACCTCGATGAGCTTCAGCGCCAGCGCCTCGTCCTCGGTGAACGACTTCGCCTCGCGCACGCCGCTCTCCGCCGCGGCGACGTTGCGTCCGCGCCGCTGGGCGATGCTGCGGATGAACGCCGCGGAGTCGTTCTGCATCTTCATCTTCATGATCTCGTCGATCTTCTCGCCGCCGATCGTGACCGGATGCGCCGCGCCGGTGTTCGTGCCCGGCGACATGGCCGCGACGTCCGCCGCCTCGAGGATGAAGAAGCCCGCCGACGCCGCGCGCGCGCCGCTCGGCCCGACCCAGACGATGACCGGCACCGGCGACTTGATGATCTTCTCGACGATGCCGCGCATCGACGTCTCCAGGCCGCCCGGCGTGCGCAGCACGAGCACCACCGCGTCGGCCTTGCGGCGCGCCGCCTCATCGAGCGCGCGGCCGACGTACTCGTCGCTGATCGGATGGATGATCGCGTCGAGCTCCACGCGCACGATGTCCCCCTGTGCGGTGACCGCGAGGAGCAGCAGAGCGAGCGCGGCGACGGTTCTCATCCGAGCTATTCTGCGCCCATGCCCGTGAATTGGGGAGAACAGGCGCGCCTGCGGGCGCAGCATCCCGACGAGCCATGGCTGTGGCGCCGTGACTGGGCCGAGCGCGCCGTGCGTGAGTCGCCCGAGTTCGGCGGCTGGTGCCTCTGGGCCTTCACCGTCATCTGGAACCTCTTCTCCTTCCCGCTGTGGTTCGTCGTCCGCTGGCAGTGGCCGATGGAGGCGCCGATGATCATGGCGGCGGCGTTTCCGCTCGCCGGCGCCGGCCTGTTCCTCCTCGCGATCTACCAGACGCTCCGCCGCGTGAAGTACGGCACGTCGCTCTGCCGCCTCGAGCGCTCGCCGATCGCCCTCGGCTCCACGCTGCGCGGCGAGCTGGAGGTGCGCCTGCACGAGACGCCGCCCGCCGGCTTCGCGCTGCGGCTGGCGTGCGTGCGCCGCACCGTGACCGGCGCGGGAAAGAACCGCTCCACGCACGAGCGCATCCTCTGGCAGGACGAGCAGACGGTGACGCACGGCGTGATGCCGTCGCCGCACGGCGTGCGCGTGCCGTTCCGCTTCGACGTCCCGTTCGACTGCGAGCCGTGCGATTCCACGAATCCGAACGACACGGTGCTCTGGCGCCTGCACGCGACGGCCGAGGTCCCCGGCATCGACTACGAGTCCGCGTTCGAGCTGCCGGTCTTCCGGACGGAAGACGCGGGCGACGACCTCTCGACACCACTCACCGCCGCCTCCTGGGA
>DASUSL010000328.1:0-7673 GCA_036375135.1 Thermoanaerobaculia bacterium
CTGCGGCGGGCTCTTGGGCTTCTGCGGCTCCTGAGCGACGGCCGCGGCGACGAGGGACAGACTGAGAGCGAGAAGGAGAGAGTTACGCATGCGCGGATGATCGCATATGCGACCCGCGCGATTCCGCCAACGATCGGTGAACGGATGTGCCGCGGGCTTCATGTGGCGCGGGCTTCAGCCCGCGATCAGGAGCTACGCTGCCCGCGCGCTTCGTGCGGAGCCGCCGACGCGCTGAAGCCCGTCACCACCTCTTTGCGGCAGCGCTTGGTGGCGTGGTGGAAGACTTCCTCGGTGGCAGCCGCGGCGAACCAGCAATCGCAGTTCGCGCACTTGGCGAGATCGGCCGGTGGCGTCATCGTCATCGTTCTCCGGCACGAGAGTTTGCAAGATTGTCGCCTGGTGAAGCGTGGGCGAGCACGTTCTGCAGATCGACGAAATCCGCCGGTTTGGTCAGGTGCACGTCGAACCCCGCCGCCAGCGCCTTCTCCTTGTCCTCGACCTGCCCGTAGCCGGTCAGGGCGACGAGGTAGACGCGGTCGCCGAGCTGCTCGCGCGTGCGGCGGGCGATCTCGTAGCCGTTCATCCCCGGCAGCCCGATGTCGACCAGCGCCACCTCGGGCGGGGAGGCGAGGAGCTTCTCCAGCCCCTTCGTCCCGTCTTCCGCCGCCTCGACCTTGTGGCCGAGCTGCCGCAGCTTCAGCCGCAGCAGGTCGCGGATGTCGCCGTTGTCCTCGATGACCAGAATGCGCCGCGACACCGCCGAGTGGAGGACAGGCAATCCTGCCTGTCCTGCCTGTCCGGACGGGCGGGCCAGGCAGGATTGCCTGTCCTCCACAAAGCGCGGCATCCGCACCACGAACTCGCTGCCGCTGCCCGCGCCGCGGCTGTACGCGCGCACGGAGCCGCGATGCAGCTGCACGAGCTTCTTCACCAGCGTCAGCCCGACGCCCATGCCGCCGTCGGTGCGGTCGATGGTCGTGTCGCCCTGCATGAAGAGATCGAAGATGCGCGTCAGCATCTCCGGCGCGATCCCCTTGCCGCTGTCGCGGACGCGCAGCACCAGGTCGTCCGCGTCGGTCTCCACGCAGACCTCGATCTCGCCGCCGGGCGGCGTGTACTTGATGGCGTTCGAGAGGAGGTTGTTCACCACCTGCTCGAGGCGCACCGCGTCGCCGCGCACGGTCGCGTGCGCGGCCGTGTTGCGCACCGACAGCCGCAACCGCCGCGCCTCGGCACGCGGCCGCATCGTCTCCGCGCAGTGCTCGGCCACGTCGGCCAGGTCGACCTGCGTCATGTGCAGGCTGATCTTGCCCGTCGTGACGCGCGCGATGTCGAGGAGGTCGTCGACGAGCTTGGCCAGGTGCCGCGTCTGGCGCACGAGGATGGCGTGCTCGTTCGAGATCGACGCCGTGTCGTGGAGCGAGTCGACCGCCAGCGTGATAGCCGCCAGTGGATTGCGCAGCTCGTGGCTGAGCATGGCCAGGAAGTTGTCGCGCTCCTCGACGCGGCTCTCCAGCTCCGAGACGAGGTCGCGCACTTCGTACTGCCGCCGCCGCGCGCGCACCGCCGCCCGCGCCGCGCTGATCATCGTCTTCACGCGGATGGGACGCTCGATCATGGTGATGTTCGCGCGCGCGCCGAGCTGCTCGAACGAGCGCACGGCCAGCTCGGCGGAGGGACGGGAGGTGAAGATCAGCAGCGGCGGGTCGGACCAGGCGGGCAGCGTTTCGAGCTCGTCGCGCAGGCGCTGCATCGCGCGGCCGTCGAGCGCTTCCTCGGTGATGATCAGCGCGCCGCAGCCTTCCGCGACGCCGCGGCAGAGCGTTTCGACGTCGGGAACGCGCTCAGCCGTAATTCCCGCACCATGCAATGCGCCGCTCGCGAGCTCCGCGTCGCGGCCCGTCGGGGCCAGGATCAGCACCCGGTCATTGCGAGTTTCCGTTTGCGGCAAACCTTTCTCCCGCGGCGGGCGCATTGTTGTCGAGCAGCGGAGTGCCGGACAGCACCCCATGGAACTCGGTCAACGGCGGCCCGACCATCACCCCCTCGGCACTGATGGAGTAGGGACGGATGGCCTTCTCGTGCGCTCCGCTGCGCTTTTTCACAACCGATACCGCCTTGCGGATCTCGCCGGCCAGCTCGAAGTAGCGCATCAGGATGACCGCGTCGGCGAGATAGCTGACGTCGACCGGCGACACCATCGAGGTGCCGACCAGACCGTGCTGCGCGACCACCAGCAGCGTGGCCACGCCCTGCTGGCCGAGGTAGGTCAGCAGCTCGTGCATGTGAATGGTGAGGAAGCGCTCTTCCGGCATGGCGTTGACGTAGCCATTGAGGCTGTCGATGACCAGCACGGAGATCTGCCGCTGCTCGACCTGCTCGCGCACGAGCTGCACGAACTCGCCCGGCGGCACCTCCGCCGGATCGATCTGCTGCACGCTGACGCGGCCGGAGTCGATGTGTGTCTTCAGGTCGAGGCTGATCGACTCCGAACGGGCCAGCATCGTGGCGCGGCTCTCGTCGAAGACGAACATGGCCGCGTTCTCGCCGCGTGAGGCCGCGGCGACGACGTACTGCGACGCCAGCGTCGACTTGCCCGAGCCGGCCGGCCCCATGATCAGCGTGCTCGTGCCGCGGTCGATGCCGCCGCCGAGCAGCGAGTCGATGGCGGTGATGCCGCTGGGCAGGCAGCCGGTCCGCGCATTCGCGCGGTGCTCCGCCGCCACGAGCCGCGGGAAGACCGTCAGCCCGCCGGTGCGGATGGTGATGTCGTGAAAGCCGCCGCGGTACTTCACGCCGCGCAGCTTCGAGACGCGCATGCGCCGCCGCTCCGCGCCGTACACCGGCGAGAGCTGCTCGAGCAGCAACACGCCGTGCGCGAGGGTGAGGAGCTGCATGTCGCCCGAGGCCACGTCCTTGTCGTCGAGCAGCAGCACGGTGCACTTCCGGCCGGTGAAGTACTCCTTGAGCGCCAGGATCTGCCGGCGGTAGCGCAGCGGGCTCTGGGCCAGCAGGCGCACCTCGGCCAGCGAGTCGATGACCACGCGCTGCGGATTGATGCGCTCCACCTCGCGGATCATCGTGCGCGTCGCCTCGCCCAGCTCGATCTCCGACGGATGGAAGAGCGTCGACTCGTCGGCGTCATCGAGACGCGTCGCCGCCGAGTATTCGAAGATCTCGATGCCGTCCAGCGACCAGCCGTGCGAGTTGGCCACGTCCTCGATCTCGTCGTGCGTCTCCGACAGGCCGATGTACAGCACGCGCTCGCCGAGGCGCTGTCCTTCGCGGAGAAAGTGCAGGCCGACCGTCGTCTTGCCGACGCCCGGATCGCCCATCACCAGATAGATGCGGTTCTTCGGCAGCCCGCCGGAGAGGACGTCGTCCAGTCCCGGAATGCCCGTCGTTGCCAGCTCGCGATCCTTCACCCGTGGCCCTCCGCCTCCGCGCACAGCGCCAGTACGGCTTTCGTGAACTCGTCGACGTCGAACGGCTTCGAGATGACCAGCTTGACGATGTCGAGGTCGAGCTTCGTCAGCGCCTGCTGCGAGACGGCGGACACCACGGCCACCGGAAGTTTCATGTTTTCCTGCTTGAGGAACTCGATCACTTCGAAGCCGTTCAGCTCCGGCACCATCAGGTCGAGCACGAGCACGGTGTAGTTCTCCGTGCGCAGCTTGTCGACCGCGGCGCGGCCGTCGTGCGCGACGTCGACGGCGATGTGATGGCGCGTGAGCAGCTTCTCGACCAGACGCCGGATGGCGGGGTCGTCTTCGACGATCAGCGCGCGGTATCGCCGCTCGGGGGCCGTGACGGTCATGTTGCCAGAGCCGGAGTGTATCAGGCTTAAACTCCACGCATGAAGAAGCTTGCGCTCGTCGTCTGTCTCGCCGCGTCCGCGCTTTCCGACCTTTCGGCGCAGGAGCTTTCGGCCGCGGATCTCGACCGCCGCCGCGTGCAGCTCCGCAAGCTGCTCGACGAACAGTGGGAGTACACCCTTCGCACGTCACCCGAGCTCGCGTCGATTCTCGGCGACCGCCGCTACAACGACGAGGTGAGCGACCTCTCCGAGCGCGCGAACCGCGAAGAAGAGGAGATGACGCGCAGGTTCCTGGCGCGCTTCGAGGCCGTCGACACGCGGGCCTTCTCCGAACAGGAGCGTCTGAACCGCGATCTGATGGTGAAGAACCTCCGCAACTCCCTCGGCTGGGCGAAGCTGAAAACGTGGCAGGCGCCCGTCAGTCAGATGGGCGGCATTCACCTCGGCAGCGCGCAGCTTCCGTCGCTGCTCCCGTTCGCGACGGTGAAGGACTACGACGACTACCTCGTGCGCATGTCGAAGTTCCCGAAGTCGATCGACGACACGATCGCGAACATGCGCAAGGGAATGGCCGCCAAGCAGATGCCGCCGAAGTTCCTGCTGGAGAAAGTGGCGCAGCAGGCCGGCGACATCGCCGACGACGATCCGGAGCAGTCCCCCTTCGCGCAGCCGCTGCAGAAGATGCCCGATTCGTTTGCGGCGGAAGAGAAGGCGCGCATCCGCGCGGCCGTCGTCGAGCGCATCCGCGCGTCGATCCTGCCGGCGTACGCGAAGTTCGCCGCGTTCGTGCGCGACGAATACGCGCCGCGCGGCCGCACCGACGTCGGCGTCTGGGCGCTGCCCGACGGCAAGGAGCGCTACGCGTTCCTCGCGCGCAACTCCACGACCACCGACCTCACGCCGGACGAGATCCATCAGATCGGCCTGCGCGAAGTGGCGCGCATCGAAGGGGAGATGCTGGCCATCGCGAAGACGCTCGGCTTCAATGACCTGAAGTCGTTCAACGCCTCGCTGGAGAACAATCCGCGCGTGGCCGTCTCCTCGGGCGAGCAGATCCTCGAGGCCTATCGCAAGTACACGAAGCAGATGTACGAGAAGCTGCCGCAGCTCTTCGGCCGCCTGCCGAAGGCGAACATGGAAGTGGTGGCCACGCCGGCGTTCCGCGAGGCGCAGGCGTCGAGCGCCGAGTACAACACCGGCTCGCCCGACGGCTCGCGTCCCGGCCGCGTCTACGTGAATACGTACCAGGCCACCACGCGCAAGACGCTGTCGCAGGAGTCGACCGCGTATCACGAGGGCGTGCCCGGACATCACATGCAGCTCTCCATTCAGCAGGAGCTGACGGACTTGCCGCCGTTCCGCCAGCAGGGGGGCGACACGGCCTTCGTCGAGGGTTGGGCGCTCTACTCCGAGCGCCTCGGCAAGGAGGTCGGCTTCTACCAGGACCCGTACAACGATTACGGCCGCCTCAATGACGAGCAGCTCCGCGCGATCCGCCTGGTGGTCGACACCGGGCTGCACTCGAAGCGCTGGACGCGCGAGCAGGTGGTGCAGTACTTCCGCGATCACTCGGCCATCGACGAGGTGGAGATCCAGAGCGAGACGGACCGCTACATCGTCTGGCCGGGACAGGCACTGGCATACAAGATCGGGCAACTGAAGATCCTCGAGCTGCGCGACCGCGCACAGAAAGCGCTCGGCCCGAAATTCGACATCCGCGCCTTTCACGACGAAGTGCTCGGCGCGGGCTCGCTGCCGCTGAATCTCCTGGAAGAGCGGATGGAGCGCTGGATTGCCCGCCGGCGCGCGTCGTCCTGAGCCGGCGAGACGGCGAAGGACGCCCTGACTCATGCCCGAGCTCCCCGAGGTCGAGACGTACACGCGCTACTTCGCGCGTCATGCATTGCAGCAGCGCATCAAGCGCGTGGAGGTGCTCGACCCGCGCATTCTCGGGGAAGTGCGGGCTGATGCCTTTGTGCGTTCCTTGCGCGGCCGGTCATTTACGTCTGTGCGCCGCCACGGCAAGCACCTGTTCGCGGATGCGCAGGATGTGGAGTGGGCTTCAGCCCGCCGGGGCGGACTGAAGCCCGCCCGGGGCGGACTGAAGCCCGCCCAAGGCGGACTGAAGCCCGCCCGGGGCGGACTGAAGTCCGCCCCACATGGGACCTGGCTGCACCTGCATTTCGGCATGAGCGGCGATCTCTCTTATGGCGCGGAGATCCCGCGCTTCGCCCGCGTCGTCTTCACCTTCGACAATGAGAAGAAACTGTCGTTCGAGGACATGCGCCTCTTCGGCGTGGCCGATCTCGTCTCCGACCCCGACGCCTTCATCCGCGACCGCAGTCTCGGCCCCGACCCGCTCTCACTCACCGCCGCCCGCTTCGCGAGACTGTTCGAAAAACGCCGCGGCGCGATCAAGTCTCTATTGATGACCCAGGAAGTCGTCGCCGGCCTCGGCAACCTCTACGTCGACGAAATCCTCTATCAAACCTCCATCCACCCCCGCCGCCCCGTCGACCGCCTGCAACCCGCCGAAGTGCGCGCCCTCTACACCGCCATGCGCCGCATCCTCCGCGAAGCCATCACCCGCCACGCCCGCGAATCCGAGCTCCCGCGCAATTACCTCTTCCACAATCGCGAAGAAGGGGAGCGCTGCCCTCGCTGCGGCGGGACGATCAAACGAAGCGTGGTGTTCGGGCGGACGACGTATTTTTGCGGGAAGCACCAGAGGTGATGGCCCGCAGCTACGGAGTGACATTTTCGGCGGGCGACGGTCATACTTACGTCATGCACGCTGCAACTTTCCAGCGCTCGGCCTCACTCGCCGCCGCCCTTGGCGTTCTGGGTGGCGCAACGCTCGTGCTGTCTGCGGCGTTCTTCTCCCCGGGCAAGTACATCCTGCTGCCGTATGCCTTGTTCGTCGTGGCCACGGGAGTCGTGCTGAAGTCCTGCCGTGTAACGCAGTATTCGGCCCGCTTCGCGATCGGCCTCGCGTCATTCCTGATCGCCAGTACGGCCTTGTACGTCTTTATCTCGATGAGCGTCTCCACTACGATCCCGTGGCATGGCCACCTGTGGCGCTTTTTGTTCCTCCTGGGCCTCGGCGCCGCCATTCACGCCGCGGTGGCGCGCGTTTCGGACTGAGGGCGGTCGTGCGACGCGGAGTCACTGAAACACGGAGGGCGATGTTCTGGGCCGGCCTCGCCGCACAAGTTGCGGAGGAGCGCTACGTCACCACGAACCGCATCGTCGCTGCACTCCTGCGTACGCCGAGCGTTCGTGCGCTCTGTTCAGAAACAGCATTCGCCGTAATGGACGACCCGCAAACGCTGTCGTTCGACGAATGTGAGCGGCGGGTGATGCGGGACCTCGCGGACAAAGGGCTGGAGCTCGGCTCGAAGGCGCACCAGGACACCGTCGTGCGCCGCCACCTCGAGCCCTCCGTCAAACCGGTCTTCGACGCGCTCCTGGATCGCCCCGAACAATTCATGGTTTCGCCGCTGGAGCTGTTGCTCGCGCTGATTCGCGCAGACGCGTCGCTCGCGGAGCGGCTGGCGCCTCATGGATTGACGGTAGACGCAATCAACGCGGCGCTGGCCGCGGACGCACGGTAAATGGCGCGCAGCTACCGCACCGACAAGCCCGGCGTCATCGCCGACCGCCGCCTTGCGCGGCATGACGACGGCGAGCTCGCTTTGCCACCGATCCTCGTGCGCCGTCCGCGCAAAGGAGACGTGCATCCCTTCACCTCCACCACGCTGCAACGTCTGCTGCGCACCGACGTGCCGCTCGAATACGTCCATGGCCTGCGGCGCATCGAAATGCGTCCGCGCCTCGGCGAGGTGGGGGAGCCGTT
>DASUSL010000329.1:0-9518 GCA_036375135.1 Thermoanaerobaculia bacterium
GCAGCCGCTCGAACGGCAGCACGCGCAGGCCGGTGAAGTCGCTCACCATCGTTTCCTGCAGGCAAGATACAGCCGCGAGAACTGATCGCGCAGCGCGAACTCCGTGTCGATGTCGTACATCCCGAAGAGCTCGTGCACCTCGTGGAAGCCGGAGTGATACAACGCGCGGATCAGCGAGCGGCGCGAGAGCCACATCGAGCGCGCGTTCGAGATCGCGGACCACATCCTCTCTTTCAGGTCGCCTGCGGACGGCTCGCTCCACCAGCGGCCCTCGTACTCGTGCTCGCCGTCGCGGAACGTCACCGGCCCGGACAATGACGCCTCATGCGTGGCATAGCGCACCGCGTGCTCGTCCGGCGCCACGTGCGTGTCGAGGAAGAGCAGCCCCTGCGGCGCGAGCAATGACTCGAGCTGCCGCAGATGCGCGACCGGCTCGTCGAGGTGATAGAGCAGGCCGCAGCAGAGGATGACGTCGAACGTGCCGTCGCGCTCCGGCGTCAGCTCCTTCACGTCCTTGTGCACGAAGCGGAGGTTCGGCAGCGCGTAGTACGACGCGATGAGCGACGCCTTGCGGAAATTGTCCGCGCGCCCTTCCACGCCCGTCGCGTCCCATCCTTCGCGGGCCATCTCGAAGGAGAGGCCGCCTTCCAGCGCGCCGAGGTCCAGCACGCGGACACTGCCATCGAACCAGCGGCGCACGAGCGACTTGATGGCGATGGTGCGGCGGTTCTCGCCGATGAGCTCGGAGGTGTCGCCGAGGGTCGACTCGGACGCCGTGAGGGGGATGTTGTGTCCCGTCCACGCCTCGGCGCGGATGGCCGTCAGCAGCGCGTCGTCGGGCGCGGCCCAGCGCATGCGAATGCGTTCGGTAACATCGTTGTTCATCCGGCGGGGGATAATACGCCGACATGAAACGCCTCAGCATCGCACTGCTCCTCGTCCTTGCCACTGCCGCCTTCGCCGGAGAGACCATCACCCGCGGCGAAGTGATCTCGCGCGACGCGAAGAGCGTCCCGCTCGCCCAGGTCGTGGCGAAGCCGGACGCCTACACGAAGACTCCGGTCGTCGTGGAAGGCGTGGTCAAGACCGCCTGCGAGCGCAAGGGCTGCTGGATGCAGCTCACCGCCGACGACGCGCCGGGCGTGCGCGTGACGTTCAAGGACTACGCGTTCTTCGTCCCGCTCGACTCGAAGGGAATGAAGGCGCGCGCCGAGGGCGTGACCGTGGTGAAGACGCTCTCGAAGAAGGAAGCGGATCACCTCGAGGAAGAGGGCGCGAAGCTGACCCGCAACGCGGACGGCACGGCGAAGGAAGTGTCGTTCGTGGCCAGCGGCGTCGAGCTCACGAAGTAATCGTCCCTGTCATCCTGAGCCGCATGGACGGCGAAGGATCCCTCGCGGTTGCACGAGACTCGCTCCGTCGGCAGGGGATCCTTCGCCGTCTACGCGGCTCAGGATGACACGGTAATCGTCGGCATGATCGCGTAATCGACCTGCGCGTCAAAGTACGCGCGGTTGCGGTCGTACTCTTTCCGCACCACGAGCTCCATCGCCCGATCGACGGCCAGCACGCCGTCGAGGTGATCGAGCTCGTGCTGCAGGAGCTCGGCGGAGGCGACGTCGAGCTCCGTCCACTCCTTCGCGTTCCCGTGCTCGTCGACGTACTCGAGCGAGAGCGACTTGACGCGCTCCAGCTTCACGAGCAGGTCGGGAAAGCTCATGCAGTCGTCCCACATGGTGAACGTCGCGTCGCTGCGCCACGTGACGACGGGGTTGACGACGAAGAACGTGCCGCGCCCGAGGTTCACGGCGATGAAGCGCTGCGCGATCCCGATCTGCGGCGCGGAGATGGCGCGCCCGAAACCATGCTGGCGACGGAAGGCGTCCAGGGTATCGGCGAGCTCCGCGAACGCACGCGGGTCGAAGTCTTCGACTTCGGTCGAGCGGGTGCGGAGACGCGGATCGCCGAGGAGGAGGACGTCAGCCATGGGCCGATTTTCTCACTTGCGGACCGCCGGCGTCCCGCCGGCTGTCTGTGGCGGCGTCTCGCCGCCACGCGCGAGGGGCGCGCAGCCGGGACGCCTGCGCAGACAGCCGGCGTGGACGCCGGCGGTCCGCTGCACGCACGTTCACCTCCACAGCCGCGGCAGAATCAGTCCGCTGCGGCGGCGGTAGTCCGCGAACTCGTCGTAGCGCGAGAGCGAGCGGTCCTTCTTCCGCATGCGCACGAAGAAGCTCGTCAGCCAGCCGCCGAGGACGAGGAACGGCAGCCAGTGTGCCGAGAGCGCGGCGTACGCGACGTAGATCAGCGCCTCGCCGAGATAGTTCGGGTTGCGGATGCGCGCGTAGAAGCCGCCCGTGATCAATCCGCGCCGCTCGCGCAGCATGAAGTACTTCTGCGCGTCGCTGACGTAATGCAGGAAGACGCCGATGATGTACACCGACAGCACCGCCGCGAGGGCCCACGGCGGATGCTTCACGTGCCTGCTGATCAGGAGGTACGGTGCGAGGAGATACGCCTCCAGCGGCAGGAAGACGAACGCGATGCCGATCCCCACCGGCACGCGCTCCTCGAAGCTGCGGTCGGGATAGATGAAGTACTTGATCAGCCACAGCACGCTGTACGTCCCGTGCAGCGCGAGGTAGACGAAGGCCTCGGTCGACCAGTTGTCGAAGAACCACATCATGGCCAGCACGCTCGGCGTGACGAGGATCTTGTGTGTGTTGATGGCGGTGGCGATTTTCACGAAGCGGCCAGCCTTTCGAATACTGCGGACGTGATGTTCGAGCCGGTGGCGATGACCACCACCCTCTTTCCGCGCACTTCCTCGCGCATGGCCGCGGCGAGGCCGGCCGCGCCCGAGGGCTCGACGAGGAGATGCGCGCCGAAGATCATCGCGCGCGCGGCGTTGAGGAGCTCCTCGTCGGAGACGAGCATTGCGTCGTCGACGTGCTCCAGCAACGCGTCGAGCGCGAGCTGCGCGGGGACGCGGCACACGAGGCCGTCCGCGATGGTGTCGATGGGACGCTCGATGGCCCGGCGGGCGTGGAAGCTCTCGACCATGGCCGGAGAGCCGCTCGACTGCACCGCGATCACGCGCGTGCCGGGCATGGCCATGGCCACACCCGCTGCGAGCGAGCCGCTGCCCATCGGGACGAAGACGACGTCGGGCTGCAGTTCGTGCGCGATCTCCAGTCCGACCGTGCCGGCGCCTTCGATCACGCCGGCGCTGTCGCCGTCGTCGATGAAGCGCAATGCGTGCTCCTGCGCGAAAGCCATGGCCCGCGCTTTGGCGTCGTCGAGGTCGTGGCCTACGTCGTGGATCGTCGCGCCGAGGAGCTCGATCTTGGCGCGTTTGACCGGATTCGCGCCGTGCGGGAGGAAGACGTGCGCGTGCACGCCCGCCACGCGCGCGGCCCAGGCCACGCCCTGTCCGTGATTGCCGGTCGAGGACGTGACGACGTCGGAGGGATCGGTGAGGACGTCGTTGAGTGCGCCTCTCCACTTGAACGAGGCGACCGGCGACACGGTCTCGTTCTTCACCCACAGCTCGCAGCCGAGCTCGCGCGACAGCAGCAGCGAGCGCACGAGGGGCGTCGGCTTCGCGTACGGCGCGAGACGCTCCGCTGCGCGCGCGACGTCCATCAGCGGCGGCCGCGCACCTGTTCGAAGTGCGCGACGAGCTTCGGCGAGAAGACGCGGCGGTCGAGGCGCAGCGCGCGATTGCGATCGAGCGCGGCGCGGAAGTCGTCCGTCGCGGCGAGCAGCAGCGCGTCGGGCGTGCGCGAGAGCATGGCCTTCGTGTAACGCACGCAGCCGCGCAACAGATAGACCTCGGCCGCGGGGCTCGCGGCGAGCATGCGATTGAGCAGGCGCTCCGCGGTGGCGAGGTCGCCCGTGGCGAAGGCGCGATAGGCGGGAGTGATGTCGGGCTTGGACTTCGCGACCGCTGCCGGCGCGACGGTATCGGTGCTCAACGCAGGTCGGGCTTCAGCCTGACCCTCCGGTGGGCGGGGGTCCGCCGGAGGCGGCACCTTGACGGCGACCGGCGCGGGGGGACGGGCTGAAGCCCGTCCTACGTTTTCAGGTTCATCGTCGAACGGCACTTCGATTTCCGTCGGCTTCGGTTGCACGGGGGCGGGCGTTGGAGTGGGCTGCACCTGCACGGGTTTGGGACGATTCGCGGCCGCGGCTTTGATGCGCTTTCCTTCTTCCGCGGCGGCGCTGAAGCTTTGCGCGGCCTGTTCGGCGGTCTGCGCCACCGACTCGTATGCCGCGCTGTTCGTGCCGGCCTGGCGGAAGCGCGCCTGCGCGTCCTGCAGTCTGCGCTGCGCGTCGCGGTACGCGTCCGTGCGGTCGCCGCCGGCGGTCAGTGCCTCGATCTGCAACTGTACGGCGCGGCCGATGGCGGCGTTCGCCGCTTTCTTCGGACCGCTGGCGGCCTTCTCGGCCTGGAGCTGCTTCTCCGTCTGCGCGCGCGCGACCCAGTCCTTGAGCCGCGCGTAGTACGGCGTGCGCGCGATCGCGCCCTGCTCCTCGGAGATGCGCCATTCGCGCAGAGCGGCATCGACGTCGCCGAGGTTGTACTTCGCGATGCCGAGCCAGAAGTGCGGCGTGTATGCGGCGACGGTGGTCATGCTGATCTTCAGCTCCGTCCCCTCGGCCGGCCGCTCGGCGATCGCCTTCGCGAGCAGCGACGCACCCTCGGCGTAGCGGCCCGCGTTCACCGCGGTCACGCCCTTCGTGTAGTTCTCCAGCCACTTCGGATCGGCGGCGAACGCGTTCGCGGCGAAGAGCAGCACGAGCAGCGCGCGCGTCACTGAGCGCCTCCAAAGTCGGGGACGCTGGCTGATGCGCCGTCGCCGAAGTTCACCCACACCGTCTCATCGCGGCCCGCCTCGAGCGCGACGGTGCGCGTGACCGGCTTGCCGCCGTTCGAGAGCGTGACCTCGTAGCGTCCCGGCGCGAGATCCAGCGCCGCGGGCGTGACCACGTCCGTGCCGATGTCGACGGACTGGCCGTTGTCGAGATTGCGCACGCTGGTCACGTTGGCCCACGGGAAGGCATTGATGCCGAGGTGCGCCTGCGCGACGGGGATTGCTTCCTGCGCCGCGGGTGCGACGGTGGTGGTCGCGGTCATGGTGGAGGCCTGAATGGATTGCGGCGACGGCGCCGGCGTTTCGGGACGCGGCCGAAACATCATCCACGCGCCGGCCACGATGACCGCCAGCACGATGGCCGCCGCGTACAGCGGCCATGTGGGGCGGGCTTCAGCCCGCCCCGGCTCGCGGGCTGAAGTCCGCTCCACGCGGGCTGAAGCCCGCTCCACATCGTCTTCGACTTCGACGCGGTCCAGCGTGCGCAGCACCGGCGTGCGTTCCGAGGGGAGCGTCGGCGCGGCCTGCCGGACCGACAGGACCGTGGCCGTTTCCTTGTCCGTCAGCTCCGCGGCGACGGGGACGGGCGGCGGCGGCGCGCCGGGCGTATCCGGCAAGCCCGCGGCGATGCGCTCGAGTGCCTGCGCGAACTCGCGCGCGCTGGCGTAGCGCTTGTTGCGGTCCTTCTCCAGCGCGCGGAAGATCAGCGCCTCGAGCTCCGGCGCCGCGATGGCGGCGGGATTCGTCTCGGAGATCGACTTCGGCCGCTCCGAGGCGTGCTTCATCAGATACCCGTGCGGCGTGTCGGCCACGAACGGCGGGACGCCGGTCAGCATCTCGTACAGCACGATGCCGAACGAGTAGAGATCGGCGCGGCCGTCGATGCGCTCGCCGGCCGGCAGCATGCCGAGGTGCTCGGGCGAGCAATACTTCCACTTGCCGACGAAGATGCCGGTCTTGGTCTTGTTGTCCTCGGCGCTCGACGACTTGGCGATGCCGAGGTCGATGATCTTGACGCGCTCCTGCCCCGCGCCGTCATCGGCGCCGTCATCGGCGCGGTCGCGCGTGACCATGATGTTCTCGGGGCTCACGTCGCGATGCACGATGCCCGCGCGGTGGATGGCCTCGAGGCCCATCAGCGCCTGCACGGCCAGCTTCGCGGCGTAGCGCGGCGCGAGCGGCCCGCGCTGCGCGATCAGCTCGTGCAGGTTGATCCCCTCGATGTACTCCCAGACCATGTAGCGCGAGGTCTCGTCGAGCGTCGAGAAGTCGTAGAGCGCGGCCACGTTCGGATGCTGGATCTTCGTGGCCAGCCGCGCCTCGCGCAGGAAGCGGTCGTGCGCACCCTCCTCGCCGGCGATGTTCGCGCGCATCAGTTTGACGACGCGGATCGCGTTGAGATGGATGTGCAGGACCTTGTAGACCTCGCCCATGCCGCCCACGCCGAGACGCGCCAGGATCTGGTACTTGCCGTCGAGCGGCGTCTCCAGATAGCGGCGGAGAAAGTCGGTGATCGGCTCACCGCAAAAGGGGCAGGCCTTGTACTTGGAGTCGATCTCCGACTTGCAGTGGATACAGAAAAAGGACATGGACCGGGTTCGTGTGACCGTAATTATATGATCGGTCGATGCGCGAGACGACGTTTCGAGTACGCACAAGCGAGCGCGAGCAGATCGTCATCGTCACGCGCGAGGTCGATGCGGCGCTCGCGTCGCTCGAGGCCACCGAGGGAATCTGCACCATCGTCGTGCCGCACACGACGTGCGCGATCTCGGTGAACGAGAACGCCGATCCCGACGTGCCGCGCGATCTCGTGCGCGCGCTGCGCGCGATGATCCCGAACGTGAAGTTCGATCATGACGAAGGGAACTCGGACGCGCACCTGCTGTCGATGATGATCGGCTGTTCGCTGTCGTGGCCGTACCGCGGCGGGAAGCTGGTGCTGGGGCGGTGGCAGGGTGTGTATTTCGTGGAGCTGGATGGGCCGCGGGAGCGGAAGGTGACGGTGTATGTGCCTTGACTTTATCCCGAGCACAGCGAGGGATCTCCGGTCTCGCGAGAGCCGAGATCCCTCGCTACGCTCGGGATAAAGTAAGTGAACGAGCCATGCCTGAACAATTCGACGTCGTGGTCCTCGGCGGCGGTACCGCCGGTCTCGTCACCGCCTCCGGCTGCGCGCGGCTCGGCCGCAAGGTCGCGCTCATCGAGCGGGAACGGCTCGGCGGCGACTGTCTCTGGACGGGCTGCGTGCCCACCAAGGCGCTCGTCGCATCCGCGAGGCTCGCGCATCAGATGCGCCACGCCGATGCGTACGGCCTCGAGCCGGTCACACCGCGCATCACGCCGAAGTCGGTCATGGAGTCGATGCGCGAGCAGCGCCGCCGCATCAGCCATCACGACGATCCCGAGAAGTTCCGCCGCCTCGGCATCGACGTCATCGAAGGCAACGCGCGGCTCGCATCGCGCAACAGCGTAGCCGTCAGCGGGCGGCTGCTGCAGGCGAAGGACATCGTCATCGCCACCGGCGCGCGGACGTCGATCCCGCCCATCGACGGCCTGACCGACTACCTCGACCACGTCTCCTTCCTGGACCAGGACGAGTTTCCGGCGCACGTGCTCGTCCTCGGCGGCGGCTACATCGGCATCGAGTTCGCGCAGGTCTTCGCGCGCTTCGGCTCGCGCGTGACCGTCGTGGAGATGTTCGACGAGATCATCAACAAGGAAGACGCGGAGATCATCGCCCGCGTGCGCGAGGTGCTGGTCGGCGAAGGGATCGAGCTCTTCACCGGCTGGGCGGTGAAGTCGGTGCGCGGGAAGACCGCGCGCATCGAGAACAAGCTCGGCGAGGCGCGCGAGCTCCCCTTCGACGCGATCTTCGTCGCCTCCGGACGCCGCGGCAACACGGAAGACCTCGGGCTCGAGGAAGCGGGCGTGAAGGTGGAGCGCTCCTGGATCGTCGTCGACCAGTTCCTGCGCACCACCGCGCCGCGGATCTGGGCGTGCGGCGACGTGCACGGCGGCATGCAGTTCACGCACGTGGCGGCGTACGAGGCGGTGAAGCTCGTGCGCAACATGCTCTTCCCCGGCAAGTCCGCGGTCGACTACACGCACATCCCGTGGGCGCTCTACACGGACCCGGAGGTCGGACACATCGGGATGACGGAAGCGGAGGCGCGGGCGAAACACGGCGACGCGGTGCGCGTGCACACGGTGGCGATGGAGGACGTCGACCGCGCCGTCGTCGACCGCACGCCGGCCGGGCTGATCAAGATCGTCTGCGACGCGAAGGGCCGCATCCTCGGTGCGCACGCGTTCTGCGCGAGCGCCTCCACGGTCATCGCGGAGATCGTCCTCGCGCGGCGGAAAGGGATGAAGATCGGCGAGCTCGCGCAGCGGATCTCGGCCTATCCGTCGCTGGCCGACGGCGTGCAGAAGGCGGCATCGCTGCACTATCAGGACGTGGCAAAGGGTTGGCTGGGCGCGGTGGGAAAGCTCATTGCAGCAGCCTCGCAGTAGCAGTCAGTGAAAGGATTCATTCGATGAAGAAGATCGCAGCTCTCTCGTTCTCTCTCCTTCTCGTCCTCTTTTTCAACGGGGCGTGCAGCTCGATGGGCACGGGCCCGTCGGCCACGGCCACGCTCGCGCCGACCAGCGGCCAGACCGCCGCGGGCACGGTGACCCTCACGCAGCAGGCGGACGGAAGCGTGCGCGTGCAGGTCGAGCTGACCGGCGTCCCGGCCGGCACGCACGGCTTCCACATCCACGAGAAGGGCGACTGCGGCGACAACGGCAACGCCGCGGGCGGCCACTACAACCCGATGTCGACCCCGCACGCCGCGCCGGACGTCGATCCGCATCACGCCGGCGACTTCGGCAACGTGACCGCCGACGCGAACGGCCGCGTGAGCCACAGCTTCACCACGCGCTCCATCACGGTCGAGGAAGGTCCGACCACCGCGGTCGGCCACGCCATCATCCTGCACGCGAATCCCGACGACCTGACCACGCAGCCGACCGGCAATGCGGGCGCGCGCATTGCGTGCGGCGTCGTGACCAGACGATGAGAAAACTCGCGCTTCCTCTTCTCTTTCTCGTTCTTCTCGCGGCGTGCGGCAGCTCGCAGCAGCCCGCCACGCGCTCGGTGCCGGGCCACGGCGCGATCTCGGTGGAGATCGTGCCGAACCCGGTCGTGGCGCGGCGCGTCTCCGGCGAGACGTACGACCTGCCGTTCGAGGTCGTGGTGCGCGAGACGGGCGGGCGGCCGGTGGAGATCACGCAGGTCAGCGCGACGGCCCACCTCCCCGGCGGCCTGTCGCTGCCGATCGAGAGCTGGGACGCCGCACGCATCCGCTCGCTGGGCTACCAGACCACGGTCCCCGCGAACGGCACGCTGCGCTACCGCTTCACCCCGCGCCGCGAGGTGCCGGAGGCAGTGTTCGGCGGCGTGACCGCGCGCCTGCTCGTCGAAGGACGCGACGACACGGGCACGGACGCAGGCGCGACGACGACGGTGTCCGTTACGCGCTAGACGCGACAGGGAACGACCGGGAGGCCTCCGGCGGGCCGGCGCGGCCGGCAGCGCTGGTGATGCACGTGCGTCCTCGAGACGCGCGCTTCATGCGATAACCGTGAGGCCCGGCT
>DASUSL010000330.1:0-4578 GCA_036375135.1 Thermoanaerobaculia bacterium
CGTACGCGCTCGTCCTCACCGACATGAACCTGCCGCAGATGAACGGCCTCGTACTCTCGCGCCTGATCAAGTGCGACCGCGATCTGGTGGAGACGCACATCATCATCATCTCGTCGCTGAGCGAGCGCGTGGAGCTGCCGATCCTGCGCGTGGTCGGCGTCGACGCATGCCTCGCCCGTCCAGTGAAGCAGTCGTCGCTCTTCGACGCGATCACGAACTCGCTGGCCCATGCAGGACGGGCTTCCGCCCATGCAGGACGGGCTTCAGCCCATGTAGGACGGGCTTCAGCCCGTCCGGAGCGGGCTGAAGCCCGCTCCACATTGCGCACTGATGCGCGCGTGCTGATCGCCGAGGACAATCCCGTCAATCAGAAAGTCGCGCTGCGGCAGCTCGAGCGCGCGGGCGTCTCCGCCGATGCGGTGGCGAACGGCATCGAGGCGGTGGAGGCGGTCATCCGCGCCGATTACGCGCTGGTGCTGATGGACGTGCAGATGCCGGAGATGGACGGGTTCACCGCGGCGAAGGAACTGCGGCGCCGCGGCGTGACGGTGCCGATCGTCGCTCTGACCGCGAACGCGCTGACCGGCGATCGCGAGCGCTGCCTCGCCGCGGGGATGGACGAGTACCTCTCCAAGCCGGTCGTGGAGGAGGAGCTGGCGCGCGTGCTGGAGCGCTTTCTCCCGCGCGCCGATGGCGCGACGCTCGACGTGCAGACGCTCGAGCGTCTGCGCGCGGTCAGTCCCGACTTCCTGTCCGAGATCGCGGCGATCTATCTCGAAGATGCACCCGCGCGCCTGGCCGCGTTGCGCGATGCGGTGCAGCGGCAGGACGCACAGGCACTGACCACCGCGGCGCACGCGTTCAAGAGCGGCTCCGGCAACATCGGCGCGACCGCGCTGGCCGGGCTCTGCGGCGCGCTGGAAGCGATGGGACGCGGCGGCAACGTGTCCGATGCCGCGCGCACGCTCGCGGAGCTGGAGCGCGAGTACGACAAAGTGGAGCAGGCCCTCCGCGCGATCTGAGCCATACTGTCCTCATCGTGTCAGCCAAATCGGTGCTCATCGTGGACGACGACATGTCCACGCGCGGGATGGTCCGCTCCGTCCTTCACCACGAAGGCTTCGTGGTCGACGAGGTCGCGAGCGGGAACGAGGCCATCGCGCGGATCAGCGAGCGCGCGTACGACGCCGTCGTGCTCGACATGATGATGGGCGACGGCAGCGGGCACGACGTCCTGCACGTCCTCGCCTCCACGCGGCCGGACGTGAAATGCGTGGTGGTCGTCTCCGCCGCGTCGCTGGCCATGATCGACGAAGTGTCGGACGTCAACGTGCAGGCCAAGCTCCGCAAGCCGTTCGACATCACGGACCTCGTCGCGGCCGTGCGTCTGTGCGTCACGCCAGGAACTTCCGCACCGTCGTCCGCAGCTCCGTCGGATTGACCGGCTTGTGCAGGTAGGCGTCGACCTGAAAGTCGCGCAGCGCCTCGTGTTTGTAGCGCGGGTCCTTGTACACCGACGTGATCACCACGACCTTCGTCGCCGGCAGCTCCCGTTTGATCGTGCGTCCCATCTCGCGGCCGTCCAGCCTGGGCATGAACGCATCCGTGATGATGAGGTCGGGCTTGTAGCTGCGGGCGATCTCCAGCGCCTGTTGTCCGTCCTCGGCCACCGCCACGCCGTAGCCGAGGGCCGAGATCACGCGCGCGGCGATGGCGCGGCCGGTCGGGTCGTCGTCGGCGAAGAGGACCATCGGCCGCGCGATGACGTCCGGCGGCGCATTCGGCTCGATCGACGCGGCGCGCGCGCGGCGCCGCTGCCACATCTCCTCCGATGCCTCGCGCCAGAACGTGTCGACCACACTCTTCGGCGCGCTGCAGAAACAGCCCGCGCAGTGCGGGCAGCGATAGGTGCGCACCGGCTGCAGACAACTGCACTCGGGCGCTTTTTCGGCGTCGTACGCCTTCCCGCAGGAAGTGCAGGTCACACGCTGCATCTCACATCCCCGCGGCGTTGTTGTCCGTCGGCCCGATTTCCTTCCCGCTGCCCTTCATCTCTTCGGGATAGCCGGTGGGCGTCGTGGTCATGCTGCCGTCGCTCATCTCCGTGGGACCCCAGCCGCCGCCGGTCTGCCGGCGCCAGCGGCTCCACACGGCCAGCAGGATCACGAAGCCGAAGAACACCACGATGAGCCCGATGAAAAAGCCGTTCATGGGAGAGAAAACCCGCACCTTGCGTGCCATGAGTACGCTCTCGTACTGATTTCCGCCTGAAAAGGGGGCATTCTGCACATCGCTCCCCATGCCTACGATCCTCCTGGTCGACGACGACGAACCGATTTGCGTTCTGATCACCGCCATCTGCGCACGGATGAACGTTCAGGTCGAATGCGCGCCCGACGGCGAGATCGGGCTGGCGATGCTGCGGCGCCGTCCGTACGACGCGCTGCTGCTCGACCTGATGCTGCCGAAGCAGAACGGCTTCGAGGTCCTGCGCGAGCTGCGCTCGTTCATGCCGCTCCTGCTGTCGCGCACGATCATCATCACCGCCGCGTCGGACGCCACGCTGCGCGACTTCGACGGCGGCGGCTCGCTGGTCCTGCTGCGCAAGCCGTTCGACATCGCCGACCTCACCGACGCGCTGATGGCCTGCACCGGGTGCGAGCCGGTGCCGCCGCACCGCGTCTCGGCGTACACTGCGGAGGCGTGACGCGCGGTGCGCCGCGCGGTGACCGTCGTCACCGGCCGGTATGCGCACTCCTGCGACGCTTCGAACCATGAGAAAGTCCCTCGCCGCCGCCCTGCTCCTCTTCGCGATCGCCTGCACCAAATCGGAAGCTCCCGCGGCCGCCATCGCCGCGCCGGCACCGGCACCGCAGCCCGCCGCCGCTGCCTCGCCCAACCAGCTCGCCGGCAAGGTCCTGGAGACCTTCAACGGCGGCGGCTACACCTATCTCCGCATCGCCACCGCGAACGGGGAAGAGTGGGCGGCCGTGCGCGAGACGCAGATCGCCAGCGGCGCGAACGTCGCCGTCGACGTGCAGTTGACGATGGAGAAGTTCGAGTCGAAGACGCTGAACCGCACCTTCGACCGCATCGCCTTCGGCGAGATCGGCGGCGCGGCGAAAGCGGCCGCGGGCATGCCGCCGGCGATGCTCACGCCCGCGCAGCACATGCGGCCGCCCGACCTCGGCGCGATCTCCGTGGAGAAAGCGGCCGGCGGCAGCAGCGTGGCCGAGGTGCACGCGCAGAAGGCATCGCTGAACGGCAAGGAAGTCGTCGTGCGCGGCAAGGTCGTGAAGTTCCTCGGCGGGATCATGGGGACGAACTGGATGCACATCCAGGACGGCACCGGCTCGAAGGCCGCGGGCGACAACGACCTCACCGTCACCACTGACGGGCAGGCCATGGTCGGCGACGTGGTCACGGTGCGCGGGAAGCTCGCCGCCGACAAGGACTTCGGCGCCGGCTATCAGTACCCGGTCATCGTCGAGAAGGCGCGCGTCGAAAAGTAACGTCACGGTTCCGTAGCCGCATGCGGCGCGCGGCGGCGTGACACTGTGCGGCATGCGCAGCCTGCTGGTGGTGCTCGCCCTCGCGTCCTCGCTGCACGCCGACACGCTGCTCGTCGCCAACCGCGGCGACTCGCGCATCACGCTCATCGATCCCGCCACCATGACGCTGCTGACGACCATCGGCGTCGGCGGCGACCCGCACGAGATCGCGGTGTCGGGCGACGGCAGGCGCGCGTACGTCACGAACTACGGCAACTCGTTCGGCACCACGCTCTCGGTGATCGACGTCGCCGCGCGGACGAAGATCAAGGACGTCTCCATCGCGCCGCTGACCGGGCCGCACGGCATCGTCCATCGCAACGGCAAGGTGTGGTTCACCGCCGAGCGCTCGTCGGCGGTCGGGCGCTACGACCCCGAGGCGGACCGCGTCGACTGGGTCGGCCGCGTGAATCCGGCCTCCGCGCACATGCTGGCGGTGAACGCGTGGGGGACGGCGGTCTACACGGCGAACATCACCCATGGCACCGCGTCGATCATCGACGTGCAGGGAGCGGAGACGCCGGCGCGGAAGAGCCTCGTCGCGGTCGCGGAGGTGGAGGGGATCGCGCTCTCGCCCGACGAGACGGAGGTGTGGGCCGGCAGCCGCGCCACGGGCGGCATCGCGATCATCAGCCTGCAGAGCGAGACGGTGGTGCATCGCATCCCCGGCGTCTTCGCGTACCGCCTGACGTTCACGCACGACGGCCGCTACGTGCTCGTGCCGCGCGGGACGATGGTGGTGGTGTACGACCGCGCCACGCGCGAAGAAGTGCGGCAGATTCCGGTCGGCGGGACGGCGTTGTCGGTCATCGTCGCGCCCGGCAACCGCATCGCGTACGTGGCGATGATCAACCCGTCGCGCGTGATCAAGCTCGAGCTCGCGACGGGCGCGATCCTCGGCGCGACGGCGGTGGCGCCGGTGCCGGACGGACTGGCGCTGGCGGTGGAGCCGCCCCCCTACGTCAAGCGCCGCACGACGCGGTCCTAGGAGCGCCGGCGTCCCGCCGGCTGCCGCGCAGGCGTCCCG
>DASUSL010000331.1:0-9881 GCA_036375135.1 Thermoanaerobaculia bacterium
AGCGCTGCCGGCCGCGCCGGCCCGCCGGAGGCCTCCCGGTCGGTTCCCTGTTGCGGCCTCACCAACCCACCCGCGCGTCGCTGCTCACCTTCCCCTTCATGCGGCGCAGCTCATCCTGCTCCTGCTGCTGCACGCTTCGCAGCAGCGCCTCGAGATCCACCTCTCCCGGCTTCGGCTGTTTGCCGGGCGACGGCGCCGGCTGCGGCTTCTGCGGCGTCTGTCCCTGCTGGTTCTGCTGGCCGCCGGCCGAGGCGTTGCGGCGCTCCTGCTCGCGGCGCTGCAATGCGATCTCGAGATTGCGTTTCGCCGAGGCGTGATTCGGGTTCGCGCGCAGCGCGTCGATGTAGTCGCGGATGGCGTGGTCGGTCGCCTTCGCCGCGAGCGCGCTGTTGCCACGGTTGTAGAGCGCGTCGGCGCGGAGCGCGGGATCCTGGATCGCCGCGGCCAGCGTGGCCGAGCCCTGCGCGCGCTGCCCCGCCGCGATCTCCGCCGTGCCGCGATTGAACGCGCTCTGCGCCGACGGCGACAGCTCCTGCGCGCGGCGATACGACTCCGCCGATTGCGTGTACTGCTTGTTCTCGTACTGCTCGCGGCCGCGCTCGGAGGCGGCGCGGGAGTTCGTGTCCTTCCAGAACGTCAGCGAGACGAGCAGCAGCGCGACGATCCTCATTCCGCACCTCGATGCAGCAGCGAGCCGCCGAGGAACAACAGGAAGGCGAAGGCCAGCGGCCACTGGTAGCGGTCGATGGGCACGCGCGTGTGCGTCTGGCGCTCGATCGCGGCGCCGCTGCCGAGGAGCGGATCGAGGGCGCGCTGCGCGAACGGATTCTCGAGCAGCGTGCCGCCGGTGCCGCGGGCGATGTCGCCGAGGACGTCGTTGCGCGCGTAGGTCGTGACCACGTCGCCCGTCGAGTCGCGCAGCGGTCCCGACGGCGTCGGGATCGTGCTTCCCTGCGACGACCCAACGACGATGGCCGACACTTCCACGCCGCGCGATTTCGCCCGCTGCACCGCCTCGGCCACGCGCGCGCCCTGGTCCTCGCCGTCGCTGATCACGACGATGTCCGCCTTCTGCCCCTGCTCCGTTTCGATGAGCTTCATCGCGGCGAGAATCGCGCTGCCGACGTCCGAGCCCGGCAGGCCGATCTCCCCCGGCTGCACGGTATCGATCAGCGCCGCCACCGCCTCGGTGTCGGTGGTCAGCGGCGACACGACGTCCGGCTGCGCCTCGAAGACGATCAGCGCGACGCGTCCTTCCTGCGCCTTCGCCAGACGCGTGGCCAGCGCCTTCGCGCCGGTGAGCCGCGACGCGCCAACGTCCTCCGCGGCCATGCTGTTGGAGACGTCGAGGACGATGATGCGGTTCGCCTCGCGCGCGATGATGGGCACGAGCGAGAAGCCCATGTACGGCCCCGCCAGCGCGAGCAGGGCGGCGACGAGTGCGAGTCCGAGGAGCCACGGCCGCACTCCGCGCGCGGTGTTGCTCACGCCGCGCAGACGCTCCGCCGCGAAGAGTCGCGCGAGACGCGAGCGCGTGCGCTCGCGCATCACGAGAAAGACCAGCGCCAGCGGCACGAGCGCGAGAAGCCAGAGCAGCTGCGGCGCGCGGAAGCTCATGCCGTCACCTTCAGCCACAGCGTCTCGCCGGCCAGCAGCGACAGCGCGAGTAACGCCAGTCCCACGGCCAGCGGCATCACGTACAGCTCGTCGATCTGCTCCCGCTTCGGCGCCGTGAGGCGCGTCTTCTCCAGCGCGTCGATGCGATCGAGGACGTTCGCCAGTGCGCGCGCGTCGGTGGCGCGGAAGAACTCCCCGCCGGTCGTCGAGGCGATGGCGGAGAGCGTCGGCTCATCGAGCTCGCCGCGGATGTGCGTGTAGACCGTCTCGGTCTGGCCGGTGAACGGATTCTGCCGCTTCACCGGCAGCGGCACCGGCCCTTCGCTGCCGACGCCGATCGTGTAGACCTTGATCCCGCTGCGCGCCGCGAGCTGCGCCGCCACGCGCGGCTCGATCGAGCCGGAGTTGTTCACGCCGTCGGTGACGAGGATGATCACGCGGCTGCGCGTGCGCGACGTGCGCAGGCGGTTCACCGAGGTCGCGAGCGCGTGTCCGATGGCCGTGCCGTTGCCGTGCTCCCCGAGCTCGGCGCGATCGAGAATCCCCTCGGTGATGCGGCGGTCGTACGTGATCGGCACGCGCGTCGCCGCGCGGCTGCCGAACGTCACCAGCCCGATGCGATCGTCCGTGCGGCCGCGGATGAACTCCGCGATCAGCTCCTTGGCCACCGTGAAGCGGTTGCGCGGACGAAAGTCCTCCGCGGCCATGGAGCCGGAGGCGTCGAGCGCGATGACGATGTCGATGCCGAAGCGGTCGTTCGCCGCGAGACGCACCACGCGCTGCGGCCGCGCCAGCGCCACGACGATCAGCAGCAGCGCCACGGTCTCGAGCAGGAACGGGATGAGCGAGGTGCGCGCGCGGAACGCACGCGAAGAAGAGACGAGCGAGAGCGAAGAGAACGAGAACGCACCGAACTTCGCGCGCCGGTCGTAGATCAGCAGCGCGATGCGCGCGAGGACGAGCGCCGCCAGCGCGAACCACATCGGATGAGCGAATCGCGTCATGACGATGCGGGGCGGGCTTCAGCCCGCCCCTCCTCCGACGGGCTGAAGCCCGTCACCACATTCAACACACTCATCGCGAGCTCTTCGAAGTCTCGCGGCGCCGCACCTGTTTTCGAGAACTTCTGCAGATCGCCCTGCCGCAGGATCTCTTCGATCACGCGCTCCCGGTCGCCGAGGCGCGGCACGAGCTCGGTCGTGGTGAGATCGCCGGTCAGGTTGGGACGGGTGGCGTTGAGATACGCGCGCGTCTCGTTCGCCAGCGCCGCCCAGCGCAGCTCGTACGACGGGTTCTCCAGCAGCGCGCGCACCGCGGCGCGCAGGCGGTCCTCCGGCGCGACCGGCGGCGCCACGACTTCCACCCGCTCCCGCGAGCGCCACCACGCCACCGCCCACGCCACGATGGCGAAGAGCGCCGCGGCGGCGATCGCGTACCACGGCCGCACCGGATACGGCATCGGTTTCGGCGGCGCGAGCGGCGACGGCTGCAGGTCGTCGCCCCGCTTCAGCACCGAGCCGACCGGCACCTGCATGTTGCGGAAGCGCGTCCCGCCCACGGTCCCGCTCATGGCGAACGGCTTCGGCTGGAACGTGCGCACCACGACGCGGTTGCCGTCGCGCGAGACGACTTCGAAGTCGCGCGACGCGTCGAGCACGACCGGCGCGGGAAACGTGACGGTGATCAGATCGCCGACTTTGGGCGACGCCGGCTGCAGCGTCGCGGTCACGAGAGCGAGGACGAGGATCATTGCGGTCGCCGTTGCCGCCCCGCGCGGTCGCGGAAGAAGCGCAGCAGCTCCCGATCGTACGGCACCGCGGTCGAGACCGCGAGATGGTCGATGGCCGCGGAGCGGAAGCGCCGCGCCAGGATGTCGAAGCGCTGCGCCGCGCGCTTGCCGATCTCGGAGCGGCCGAGGTCGACGAGACGGGCCTGGCCCGACTCGAGGTCGACGAGACGCGCCAGCGCGCCGGCGGGAAAGCGCTCCTCGCGCGGGTCGAGGATGGGGATGGCGATGACGTCGTGCTTGCGGTTGAGGCGCGCCAGCGGGCGCTCGAACGGGAGGTCGAGAAAATCGGAGAGGACGATCAGCACGGCGCGCTTGACCGCGACGCGGTCGAGATAGCGCGCCGCGAGCTCGAGATCCGCTTGCCCCCGAGGCCCACTCATCGCCGCCTGCACCGCGGCGCGGACGATCACCTGCGCGTGCGTGCGGCCGCGGCCGGGCGGGATGAAGCTCGTCACGCGGTCGGAGAAGAGGAGGATGCCGACGCGGTCGGAGTTCTCGACGGCGGAGAAGGCAAAGACCGCCGCCAGCTCCGCGGCGATGTCGCACTTGCGCCAGTCGACCGAGCCGAAGGCCATCGAGCCGGAGACGTCGAGCGCGATGAGGATGGTCAGGTCGCGCTCTTCGATGAACTCCTTCACGTGCGGCACGCCGCTGCGCGCGGTGACGTTCCAGTCGATGGTGCGGATGTCGTCGCCCGGCATGTACTCGCGCACCTGCGAGAACTCGATGCCGCGACCGTGGAAGGCGGAGTGGTAGTCGCCCGCGAAGCCGGCGCGGATGAGGCGCGAGCTGGCCAGCTCGAGGTCTTTCACGCGGCGGACGAGCGGCTCGCGGGACGACGGCGGTTTGCGTTTGAAGAGTCTCACAGTCTCAAAGTCTCACAGTCTCGCAGCAGCTCTCCGAGACTCTGAGACTATGAAACCCTGAGACTTCACGGCACATTCACCGCGCCGAGGATCTGATCGATGATGCGGTCCGCGGTCATGCTCTCCGCCGCCGCTTCATACGACAGCACGAGCCGGTGGCGCAGCACGTCGTGCGCGATCGCCTTCACATCCTCGGGGATCACGTACTCGCGTCCCTCGATGAACGCATGCGCCTTGGCCACGTGCGCGAGCGCCAGCGTCGCGCGCGGCGAGGCGCCGAAGGCGATGTGGTTCGCCAGCGACGGCAGCCGGAAGTCCGACGGTTTGCGCGAGGCGGAAACGAGCTGCACGATGTAGCGCCCGATGCGCTCGTCCGTGTGCACGCGCGCCGCGAGCTGCGCGATGGTGCGGATCTCGTCCAGCGACAGCACGCGCTGCACCGCCACCGACTCCTTCATCGGATCGAGATACAGCCCGAGCATGCGCAGCTCTTCGGCCGGCGACGGATAGTCGACCTTCACTTTCATCACGAACCGGTCGACCTGCGCCTCGGGGAGGTTGTACGTCCCCTCGTGCTCGATCGGGTTCTGCGTGGCGATGACCACGAACGGATCGGGCAGACGGTACGACGTGTCGCCGATCGTGACCTGCCGCTCCTGCATGGCCTCGAGCAGCGCGCTCTGCACTTTGGCGGGAGCGCGGTTGATCTCGTCGGCCAGGATGAAGTTCGCGAAGATCGGCCCGAGGCGCGCGTTGAAGGTGCGGCCGGCGGGATCGAAGATCTGCGTGCCGGTGATGTCGGCCGGGAGGAGGTCGGGCGTGAATTGAATGCGCTTGAACGTCCCGTCGATGGCCTGCGCCAGCGTCTTCACCACCAGCGTCTTGGCCAGCCCCGGCAGCCCTTCGACGAGCACATGCCCCCGCACCAGCAGGGCGATGACCAGCCGGTTGACCACGGCATCCTGCCCGATGACGACGCGGGCGACTTCTTTCCGGAGGCGGGCGAGGGTGTCGTGGGCGGAGACCGTTTCCATTCGGGGGGAGTTTATCGCGGGCGTGCAGCAGCCTTCAGGTGTCGATTGGCGAAACTCGAAGGCTGCATTTCCCATCGACGGCATGACGGCGTTCAAGCGGCTGATACGTAACAACTTACGGTTGGACCCAGCGGCCGGACGCGGTACGGTCGCCTCGCGTGGCGAGGGCGCCGTCGCATGAACGTGAAGAGTGTCTCCCCCGCCGGCGACGCCAACATCACGGTCGGCGACGTGATCAGCGAAGTGCAGGGAACAGGCGACAGGCTCGAGCCGGAGCACGCGACGACCGACGGTCGCACGATAGACTCCGCGGCGCGTGACGAAACCGAAGAAGAAGTGGGGACAAAACTTTCTCCGCAACCGCGGCGCGGTGGAGAAGATCGTCGCCGCCGTCGATCCCGCGCCCGACGACATCATCCTGGAGATCGGCCCCGGCGAGGGCGTGCTGACGGACAAGCTGCTCGCGCTGCCGAACCGCATCATCGCCCTGGAGATCGATCCCGACCTCGCCAAACGACTCGGCGCGAAATACGGCGACCGCCTGGAGCTGCGCAACGAAGACGCCGTCGACGCCGCGCTCCCCGAGACGCCGTTCCGCGCGGTGGGCAACCTCCCCTACAACGTCGGCACGCCCATCCTCCGCCGCGTCATCGCCGACCCGCACTGCCGCCGCGGCGTGTTCATGCTGCAGAAGGAAGTGGCCGAGCGCATCGTGGCCAAACCAGGTACGGAGCCGTACGGCTACCTCACGCTCTACGTACAGGCGTTCGCGTCGGCGAAGAGCATCATGACGCTGGAGCCGAAGTCGTTCTATCCGCCGCCGAAGGTGCGCAGCGCGGTGGTGGTCCTCGACCCGCGCGATCCCGGCCTGACCTCACCCCGCGAAGCGGTGCTCGACCTCGTCAGCACGTCGTTCCGCATGCGCCGCAAGAAACTGGTCAACAACTTGACCGGCTGGCGCGAGCTCACCCGCGAGCAGGTGCTCGCGGCGATGCGCGGCGCGGAGATCGACGAGGACGCGCGCGCGGAGACGCTCGGCCTCGCGGAGTTCGACCGGCTGGCGGGTCAGTTGTAAGTGGAACGCCGGCGAAACGCCGCGCTCCGCAGCCCTACGGTTTGATGTCCCGACCGTAAACTTTCAACGCGACGTCACGCCCCAGGCGGCGCGCGGCAAGCTTCCGCCAGATCTCTTCGTCCGGCAGATCGGGATGGCTCGCGCGGATCGCGGCAAACATCTCACGCTGCCACGAAAGCGTCATCAGCCGGCCCATCTCCAGCCGTTCTTCCGGCGTTTTCCGCCGCAGCACCTCGAACCATTGATCCCACACCTCTTTCGAGACATCCAGCGGCCGCGCGCGCATCGCCTTCATCCTACTCCGCCGTCGCGTCGCCCGGCTCGTAGCGCCACTCGGTCTGGTGCTGCGCTCCCTCGGCGAAGCGCGTCTCCACGTACTCCTCGAAGGCGATGTCGCGCTCGAGCACGCCCGTCTCGCGCATCAGTCGCACGATCAGCTCGAAGTCCTTGCGCAGCGGCGAGAGCGGCTGGTACTGGACGCGGTCCAGCGGATTGGTGAGCGCCCATTTCAAGAGCCGCGGGTCCTGGCGGAAGTAGAAGCGGCCGACGAAGTCGGCGGCGTGCTCGCGGCGCGCGCGGCGTTTGGGCGGGTTGTCGAGCCAGAGGCCGGACCGCGCGATGCCGTCGACCAGCACCTGCACCGCCTCCGGCTTGCGCTCGATCACGTCGTCGCGCACGACCAGCACGCAGGAGATGTAATCCGGCCAGTATTCGCGCGCGTGGAAGAGCACGCGTCCGAAGCCGGCCATCTCCGCCTGCGACGGATACGGCTCCCCCATCGAGAACGCGTCGATCGCGCCCGCGGCCAGCGCGCCCGCGACGTCGGGCGGCGCCATCTCGACCATGCGCAGGTCCTTCGCGTCCATCCCGTTCTTCGCCAGCGCGCGGAAGAGGATCAGCCGCTCGTCGGAGTAGCGGCTGGGGATGGCCACAGTCCTCCCCTTCAGGTCCGCGAACGACTGCACGGGCCCGTTCTTCTGCACCACCACGGCGCTGCCGTAGCGGTGGCCGAGGTAGACGATCTTCACCGGAACGCCCTGAGCACGCAGGGCGATGGCCATCGGTGCGACCATGAACGCCGCCTGCATCTGGTTCGAGATCAGCGCTTCCTTGATCTCGGGAAATCCCTGGAACATGCGAGGGATGAACAGATGTCCGGACCTGGAGTAGGCGGAGATGTAGTCGGTCACCGGGCACGCCAGGTGTCACGTCACCGGGATATAGGCGACGTTGAGCTTCCTCTCGCTCTCCGGCAGACGGTCGTTGAGCAGCACCGTCCAGTCGACGTTCGTGGCCATGTGCGCGGCCGTGATCACGGCTACCCAGGCAACGACGGTGAGTGCGATCTTGCGCGTCCCAGACATTCGGTTCACCTCCCTTCCGTAAACGCCCAGCGGACGAATTTCAGCTTCTCCGTGCGGCGGATCAGCGCGTCGAGCACGAGGCCGATCGCGCCGATGAGCAGCATCCCGCCGACGACGAGATCGTAGCGCTTGCCCGCGTTGCGGGCGTCGATGATGAGATATCCGAGTCCCGAGTCGACGGCGATCATCTCCGCCGCCACCAGCACCAGCCAGGCCACGCCGAAGGCGATGCGCAGTCCGACCAGGATGCGCGGCAGCACGGCCGGGAAGATCACCCGCGCGATCAGCGCGCCGGTGGAGAGTCCGAAGTTGCGGCCGGCGTGCACGTACATCGGCGGCACGTTGCGCACGCCGTTCATGGTGGCCACGACCACCGGGAAGAACGAGGCCAGGAAGATGAGGAAGATCGGCGCGAGGTTGCTGACACCGAACCAGATCACGGCCAGCGGCATCCACGCCAGCGGCGAGATGGGACGCAGCATCTGGATGAGTGGATTGGCCGCCCGCGCGGCGGAGGAGAACCAGCCCAGTGCCAGTCCGGCCGGGATGCCGAGGAGCACCGCCGCGCCGTAGCCGCAGGCGACGCGGAAGAGCGAGTCGCGTGTGTATGCGCCGAGGTGCGGCAGGTCGTTGAGGCCGCGCAGCACGGCCACCGGCGACGGGAAGATCTTCGTCCCGGTGACGACGACGGCGAAGTGCCAGAGCGCGACCAGGAGTGCGGTCACGACGATCGAGTCGAGCTTCCTCATATCTGGTGCGCCAGTCCGATCTCGCCGAAGATCTCGTCGCGCAGGGCGATGTAGCGCGGGTCGGAAAGGTCGCGCGGATGCGGGATGTCGATGTCGACGACGCGCTGCACGCGTCCCGGCCGCGCGGAGAGGATGACCACGCGGTCGGCGAGCTGCACCGACTCCTCGATGTCGTGCGTGACGAAGAGGATGGTCTTCCGCTCGGCCTGCCAGATGCGCAGCAGCTCGCGCCGCATCTGCAGCCGGGTGATGGAATCGAGCGCGCCGAACGGCTCGTCGAGATAGAGGACGTCGGGATTGACGGCCAGCGCGCGGGCCACTTCGAGGCGCTGCTTCATGCCGCCGGACAGCTCGCGCGGATACGACTTCTCGAAGCCTTTCAGGCCGACGAGCTGCACGTAATGGGCGATGCGCTCGCGCTTTTCTTTCTCGCCCTGCCGGAAGAGCCCGAAGCCGATGTTCTCCTCGACGGTGAGCCACGGAAAGACGCCGCGCTCCTGGAAGACGAAGATGCGCCGGGGATCGGGTCCGCTGACTTTTTCGCCGTCGATGCTGACCTCCCCTTCCATCGGAGCGACGAAGCCGCCGGCGATGTTGAGGAGCGTCGATTTGCCGCAGCCGGAGGGGCCGAGGATGCAGACGAATTCGCCCGCGACCACGGAGAGATTGATGTCGTCGAGGACGCGGACGTTGCCGAAGGTCTGCGTGATGTTGCGGAAGAGAACCTTCATTCGCCGACGTACCCCCAGCGCACGCCCGGCAGCCGCTCGAGGCGGCGCATGAGCAGGTCGAGGCCGACGCCGATGACGCCGATGAGGATCATGCCGGCCACGACGAGGTCGTAGCGGTTGCCGGCGTTGCGGGCGTCGACGATGAGGAAGCCGAGGCCTGAGTTGACGGCGATCATCTCGGCGGCGACGACGACGAGCCAGGCGATGCCGAGGGTGATGCGCATGCCGACGATGAGCTGCGGGAGGATGCCGGGCAGCACGACGCTGCGCACGAGCTCACGTCCGGTGAGGCCGAAGTTGCGCCCCGCCGCGAGATGCACGCCCTCGATGTTGTGCACGGCGTTGACGGTGGTCAGCGTGAGCGGCAGCAGCGAGGCGAGAAAGATCAGAAAGACCGCGGCCACGTCGCCGACGCCGAACCAGAGGATGGCGATGGGAATCCACGCCAGCGGCGAGATGGGCCGCAGGAGCTGCAGGATGGGATTGACCGCCTCTTCCCCCCGCCGCCACAACCCGAGCCACACACCCAGCGGCACGGCGATGACGAGCGCCGCCAGGTAGCCCCACGTGACGCGAAAGAGACTGGCCACGACGTACCGCACCAGCAGCCCCTTTTCCGCCAGCTCGATGATCCCTCTCCCCGCCGCCCCCGGCGA
>DASUSL010000332.1:0-4650 GCA_036375135.1 Thermoanaerobaculia bacterium
GTCAGACCATTCGTGAACGCGTTGAACGCGCCTGCGATGAACCGCGCCGAACCTCGCCAGAGGGAGGCCATTATTTCTTCCCGTACTTGCGCTGGAAACGGTCGATACGGCCGGCCGTGTCGACGAGCTTCTGCTTGCCCGTGAAGAAGGGATGGCACTTGGAGCAGATCTCGATGCGGAGCTCCTTGCGGGTGGAGCCGGTGGTCCAGCCCTCTCCGCACGCACAGTGCACGGTGACCTGCTGATACTTCGGATGGATCTCTGGTTTCATGTACTTGACCCTCGTAGTGGCTTGGGAACGGGGGTGCCGTTCCAAAAATTCTAGCTGTGTTTCACGACCACGTTCTCGAGCAGGTTCGCCACGTCCTCGCAGCGGTCCGTGGCGCGCTCGAGCACGTCCAGGATCTCTTTCCACTTGAGGACGACGATCGGGTCGCTCTCTTCGTCGAAGAGGGCGGCAATCGCGGCCTTATGGATGCGGTCGGCTTCGTTCTCGAGGCGGTTGATCTCGATGGCACGCTCGAGCACGCCTTTGCGCGCCTCGAGAGCCTCGACCGCTTTGCGGATCTCGTCGCACTGCTCGAGGATCACGCGCACGAGCTCGCGCGCGCCGCCGCGGATCTTCACGATCTTGTACAGCGGGATGAGATGCGCGGCGTTGTCCATCTCGTCCATCACGTCGTCCAGCGTGCGGGCCAGTGAGTGGATGTCCTCGCGGTCGATGGGCGTGACGAAGGTCTTGTTCAGGCGCTGGATGATCTCGTGGGTGAGGAAGTCGCACTGATGCTCGACTTCCTTGATCTCGTGAGACTTGTCGTACTCGGGGGGATCGGTCGAGAGCATCTGTTCGAGGAGACGAGCCCCGTGCTTGAGCTGGTCCGCGAACATCTTGAAGTCGTCGTAGAACTTTTCCTCGCGAGGAATGAGACTGAAACGCGCCATGGGCGGATTCTACGTCAAGCCGGCACGGCCGGCAGCGCTGATCGGCCAAAGCCTCCCCGCGCGCTGGCTGCCCGCCCGGCCATCCGGCGCGGCTACAAAGGCCTCGCGGGGAAGCGGACTTCGAACGTCGCTCCCCCTCCGGGACGGTTGTACGCGCGGATGGCGCCGCCGTGCGCGGTGACGAGGTGCTTGGCGATGGCCAGGCCGAGCCCCGTGCCGGGCTGCGAGCGGCTGCGGTCGACGCGGTAGAAGCGGTGGAAGACGCGCTCCAGCTCGTGCTCGGGGATGCCCGGCCCTTCATCCGACACGCGCGCCACGGCCTCGCCGGCTTCCGTCGCCAGTTCCACGGTGACTGCGGTGCCGCCGTGCTTGCGGGCGTTGTCGAGGAGGTTGGTGAAGATCTGCTGCGCGCGGTCGGGATCGATGTACGCGACGGCGTTCCCTTCGACCCGGCTCGCCGCGTCGATCTCGAGCACGAGGTCGCGCAGGTCGACTTCGCGCCGCCGCAACTCGAGCCGTCCCGACTCGATCTGATTCAGCTCGGAGAGATCGCGCACGAGCCGCTCGATGCGTCCGATCTGCCGCTGCAGCACGGAGCGGAGCTGCGTTTCCTGTTCCGCGGTCACGCCGCCGCGCTCCAGCGTCTCCGCGGCGGACTTGAGTCCCGCGAGGGGCGTGCGCACCTCGTGCGAGAAGTCGTCGAGGAACTCCTGGCGGATGCGCTGGAGCTGCTCGATCCGCGTGACGTCGATGAAGAGCGCCACCGCGGCGATGTCGGGCGACGCCACGACAGGAAAGGCGCGGATCTCGATCTGCCGTTCGTCGTACGTCACGCGGTCGGTGGATGCCTCGCCATGCAGCGCCTTCTCCAGCGCCGCGGTGACGGACTGCTTGCGCACGACCTCCAGCACCGAGCGCCCGACCAGCGCCTCGCGGGCGCCGAACATCTCCCCCACGCGGCGGTTCGCGAACGCCACCCGTCCCTCGGGCGTGACCGCGAGCAGACCTTCGCCGAGTGCATCGACGATCTCGTCCATCGCGGCCCGATGGGTCTCGAACGCGCGGCGCAGGCGCACCTGCGTCAGGCGCAGCTCCTCGATGGCGCGCGCGAGATCGTCCAGCTCCGCGTGATAGGCACGTTCGATCGGCTGCACCTTGCGCGTGCGCTCGATCAGGTCATCGAGATCGGAGGCGCGGCGGATGGTCCAGAGCCAGACGCCGGTCCAAGGCAGCATGAAGGCGATGAACGCGAGGATGCCCGCCGTCAGCGCGCCGGACTGCTGCATGCCGTTGTTCAGCAGCGCGGCGCCCAGCGCCCACGCGACCACCGCGCCGATGAAGACGGAGGCGTACAGCAGGAGTCGAAGAGGATGCATCTACTCTTCGAAACGATACCCGTATCCGATGACGGTCTGGATGCGATCCTTGCCGATCTTCTTCCGCAGATTGCGGATGTGCGCGTCGACGGTGCGCGTCTCCACGTCCTCCGCCATCTGCCACACCTCGGACAGAATCCGGTCGCGCGACACGACCGCGGGGCGGTTGCGCACGAGCATCCAGAGCAGCTCCAGCTCTTTTCGTGCGAGCTTCACTTCCTCACCGTCGACGTACACGCGCAGCGTGCGGCCGTCGATGCGCAGGTGACCGTCGTCGTAGACCGAGGCGTCGCTCTCCATGCCCTTTGCGCGGCGGAGGATCGCGGTGATGCGCGCCAGCAGCTCGCGGACGCTGAACGGCTTGAGCAGATAGTCATCCGCGCCGAGCTCGAGTCCCATGATGCGGTCCGCCTCGGACGTCCGCGCGGTGAGCATGAGGATCGGGAGCTTCGCCGTCGCCGGGAAGCGGCGCAGCTCGCGGCAGATCGTGAAGCCGTCCATGTCGGGCAGGTTCAGATCGAGGATCAGAAAGTCGAAGCCGCCCTGCTGCACGCCGAGGAGCCCCTCGTGGCCGTTGCCGAACGTGGTGGCGGCATAGCCCTCGCGCTCCAGGTTCACGCGGATCGTGAAGCGGAGGTCGGCGTCATCCTCGATCACCGCGACGCGTGTCTCAGTCCGGCTCATGCTGGTGCTTGATCACTTTTCCTTCCGCGAGATAAACCACCATCTCACAGATGTTCGTCGCCCCGTCGGCCATGCGCTCGAAGTATTTGCCGATGAACGTCAGGCGGATGGCGCGGGAAATGTTGCGCGAGTCCTCGAGCATGTACGTGAGCAGCTCGCGGAACGACTGCTCGGTGAGGCGGTCCACGTCATCATCGCGCGCGATGACCTCGCGCGCCAGCGCGGCGTCGCGGCGCACGAAGGCGTCGAGCGACTGGCGCACCATGTCCTGCGCGATGCGCGCGAGGCGCGGGAGGTCGAGCGCCGGCTTGAGCGGCGGCTCGCGATTGAGCTCGATGGCCCGCTCGCAGACGTCGACCGCGAGATCGGCCACGCGCTCGAGCTCCGGCGTGATCTTCATGGCCGCGGCCACGAAACGGAGGTCGATCGCGGCGGGCTGCATCATGGCGATCAGCTCGATGGTGTGCTGGTCGATCTCCAGCTCCATCCGGTCGATGGCGGTGTCGGCGGCGATGACGCGCTGCGCCGCGTCCGTGTCGCGCTCGAGCAGCGCGGCGATGGACTCGTTGATCGACTCCTCCACCATCGCGCCCATGCGCAGGAGAAGCTGTTTGAGGTGCTCGATCTCTCTGTCGAAATGTCTCATGTCAGTGCCGAGGGATGAGGCATGAGGCATGAGTGCTTCGCGGTTTCACTCATACGTCATCCCTCATCGCTCATACCTCTAGCCGAACCGGCCCGTGATGTAGTCCTCGGTCAGCTTCTCTTTCGGCGTCATGAAGATCGTACGCGTGACGTCGTACTCGACGAGCTTTCCGAGCATGAAAAACGCCGTGCGGTCGGAGACGCGCGCGGCCTGCTGCATGTTGTGAGTGACGATGACGATCGTGTAGTTGCTCTTCAGCTCGTACACGAGCTCCTCGATCTTCTGCGTGGCGATCGGATCGAGCGCCGACGCCGGCTCGTCCATCAAAAGGATGTCGGGATCGACCGCCAGCGCGCGGGCGATGCAGAGTCGTTGCTGCTGGCCGCCGGACAGCGCCAGCGCGCTGGAGTTGAGCCGGTCCTTCACCTCGTCCCAGATCGCGGCGCGACGAAGCGAGCGCTCGACGGTCGCGTCGATGCGGCGCTTATCGCTGATGCCGCCGATGCGCAGGCCGTACGCCACGTTCTCGTAGATCGACTTCGGGAACGGGTTCGACTTCTGGAAGACCATTCCCACGCGGCGGCGCAGCGACACGACGTCGACGCCCGGCGCGTAAACGTCCTCGCCGTCGATGGAGATCAGTCCCCGGCCGCGCGCGCCGGGGATGATGTCGTTCATCCGGTTGATGGAGCGGAGGAAGGTCGACTTGCCGCATCCCGAGGGACCGATCAGCGCAGTGACCTGCCGGTCGGGGATGTCGAGGTTGATGCCGTGCAGCACCTGATGCTCGCCGTAGAAGAAGTCGAAGTCGCGAACCTCGATCATCGGGCCAGCCTCGAGCGCGTGCGCGTGCGGATGAAGACGCCCGCGAGATTCAACAGGAACGTGAGCGCGAGCAGCACGAACACGGTGCCGTAGAGCAGCGGCCGGGTCGCCTCCACGTCGGGGGATTGCGTCGAGAGAATGAGCACGTGATAGCCGAGGTGCATGAACTGGTCGGTG
>DASUSL010000333.1:0-13047 GCA_036375135.1 Thermoanaerobaculia bacterium
GCCGGCAGCGCTGGTTGGCATAGCCGGACCTCACGGTTGTCGCATGAAGCGCGGATCTTGGGGACGCACGTGCATGACAAGCGCTGCCGACCGCGTCGGCCCGCCGGAGGCCCCCGGTCGTTCCCTTGTGCGTTGGCGGAATGAGTGCGGTCTGCTTAGCGGGACATGAGGTCATCGACCTCGCGCGCCAGCTCCTCCAGATACGCATCCCCCGCCGCGTGGTGCGTGAGCCCCGCGATCACATAGCGCCGGTTCGCCCCTTCCACCAGCGCCGTGTCGTGCAGGTAGTCCTGCCAGGAGCCCCACTTGCGGAGCAGCGTCAGGCCGCGGCCGTCCAGCGCCTTCACGAACTTGTGCTGGTCGTGCGGGATGTCCGGCGACAGAAACAGCTCGCGCATCCTTTTCGAGGCGGCGGGCGAGACGAGGCGCCCCGCATCGAGGAGCTGATAGAAGCGGAGCAACTGGCGCACCGTGGCCGCGTGCGAGTGATCGCCCACCGGATCGCCGATGCGCTCGCTGTTCGGGCCGTAGTGCTTGCCGACCCAGAGCCCGCCGCCGCGCTGCGCGTCGTAGAAACCGTAGCCGTTCAGGATCTGCTGGACCTCGCGAAGCCCGATGGCGCGCGAGTGCTTCGCCGCCATCTCGTTGCTCGACGCCTTCACCATCAACCCCAGCTCGCGCGCCGTCTCCGCATCCGGCGGCCCCTCGGGATGCAGATGAAAGTACGCCAGCAGGATCCCGATCTTCGGGACGCTGGCCGCGTACTCGATGCGGTCCGGATGAATCATCGCCACGCGGTTGCGCCGCAGGTCGAGCACCCCGACGGCGGCCTGTTCTCCGGTCATGCCGTGCTTCGCCCGCAGGCGCGCGTCGATCTCCTCGAGCTGCCGCTGCAGCATCGCGTCGGTGCGCGTGTCGTAGTCGAGGAGCGCGGGTTTCGAGGTGGTGCAGGCGGAGAGCATGAGTGCGAGCGCGATGCAGACCAGCTTCACGCGCGCAGCATAGCGGAGCGCCGGCGTCCCCGCCGGCTGCCCGGGCGGCGTCCCGCCGGCCGCCCCCGGGGGTGGCGGCGGAGACGCCGCCACGGCAGCCGCCGGGACGGCGGCGCTCCCTACCGGTAGCCTTCCGCCTGCAGCTCGAAGAGCTCCGCGTAGCGGCCCCCCGCCGCGAGCAACTCCTCGTGCGTCCCCGCCGCCTCCAGCTCCCCCTCGGCCAGCACGAGGATGCGATCCGCCATGCGCACGCTCGAGAAGCGGTGTGAGATCAGCACCGCCGTCTTTCCCGCGCTCAGCTCGCGGAAGCGCTGGAACACCTGGAACTCCGCGCGCGCGTCGAGCGCTGCCGTCGGCTCGTCGAGGATCAGCAGTTGCGCGTCGCGCATGTAGGCGCGGGCGATGGCGATCTTCTGCCATTCGCCGCCGGAGAGATCGATCCCTTTCTTGAAGCGCTTGCCGATCACCTGGTCGTACTGCGCGGGGAGCCGCTCGATGACCTCGTTCGCGAGGCTGCGCCGCGCGGCCTGCTCGATGCGCGTGCGGTCCTGCAGCGCCTCGATGCGGCCGACGGCGATGTTCTCCGCCGCGGTCATGTGATAGCGGACGAAGTCCTGGAAGATCACGCCGATGTTCGCGCGCAGCGAGGCGAGGTCGTACTCGCGGAGATCGCGGCCGTCGAGGAGGATGCGTCCCTCGTCGGGATCGTAGAGGCGCGCCAGCAGCTTCACCAGCGTCGTCTTCCCCGCGCCGTTCTCGCCCACCAGCGCCAGCACCTCGCCCGCGTGCAGCGTGAAGGTGAGATTGCGCACCGCCCACCGCTCCGCACCGGGATAGCGGAAGCCGACGCCCTCGAAGCGGAAGCCGTCGCGCATCGGCGTGGGGAAGGGGAGGGCGTGCTCGCGCGACGTGATCTCCGGCTCGGTGGTGAAGAAGGAGAAGAGATCGTCGAGATAGAGCGCCTGGCCGGCCATCTGCGAGAAGCCGCTGAGCAGTCCTTCGAGCAGCGTGCGCAGCCGGCGGAACGAGCCCGCCAGGAACGTGAGGTCGCCGATCGTGAACTCGCCGCGCAGCGTTCCCCAGGCCAGGTACGCGTACGCGACGTAATAGCCGAGGGTGCCGATGGTGGTGAGCACGCTCCCCCAGAAGGCGCGCCGCGTGGCCAGCGATTTGTTGGCCCGATAGAACGCCTCGGACAACCTTCGATAGCGCTCGATGAGGAACGCGTTCAGGCCGAAGATCTTCACTTCCTTCGCCGTCTCGACTCCGGAGCCGGTCTGGCGCACGTAATCGAGCTCGCGGCGCTCGGGCGTGCGCGTGTAGTTGAGCGTGTAGCTGGCGGCGTTGAAGTGCGCCTCGCCGATGAAGGCGGGGACGAGTGCGACGGCCAGGAGGAGGATCAGCCACGGCGCGTAGGCCACGAGGCCCGCGGCGAAGGCGATGATGGTCACGACGTCCTGGGCCTGCCCGAGGAGCTGGGTGAGGAGGGAACTGCGCCCCATGGTCTGGCGGCGGGCGCGCTCGAGCTGGTCCTGCAGCTCGCTGTCCTCGAAGTCCTCGAGGTCGAGCAGGGCCGCGTGCTCCATCAGGCGGATGCTGGTCTCGTTGGTGAAGCGCTCGGAGAGGAGCGAGTCGACCAGCGCGACCATGCGGCCGATGACGTCCGAGAGGACGGCCACGGCCAGCTCGAGGAGGATCAGTTTCGTCAGCCGTCCGTACGACGGCGAGTCCGTCCCGGCGAGGGTGATCACCTCGTCGATGATCAGCTTCCCGACGAAGAGCAGCGCCACGGGGAGGAACGCGCGCACGAGGCGCAGCGCGGCGTTGGCGATGGTGAGCGAACGGCTGGTCTGCCAGATCAGGCGGAGAAACGGCGGCAGGTTGCGCAACGCGGCGAAGCGCTCGCGGAGAGACGGCATTCGCGGGAAGGTCGTGCAACGGCCGGACCGGACCGGGCCTTGCACTCACCGCCGTCCATGATGAACCCAACGAAAACGCTGGAGCCCGTGTTACGCGACGCCACGATCAAGGCCATCGACGGCGTGGCGAAGAAGCTGGGTGCCGCGGAACGCGCCGCCGAGTCGAAGGTGGCGCGCCTGCTCACCTACTGGAACGAGATGGATAAGCAGGACAAGGAGCAGGCCGTCGGCATCGCCATCGCCACCATCACCACCGCGGTGACGGCGATCGTGGCGCTGAAGCGCAAACGCTCGCCGGTCAAGGCGGTGGTGAAGGCGGTGAAGAAGAAGATGCGGTGAGGGCTAAGATGCGCGTGCCATGTTGCAACGCGCATCCGTCTTCCTCCTCCTTCTCGCCCTTCCTCTCTTCGCCCAGCAGGCGGAGCTCGACGCCATCGCGGCGAAGGCCTTCCCGGCCGACAGGCCCGGCGCGGCGGTGCTGGTGATGAAGGGCGGGCAGCCGCTCCTGCGCAAGGGCTACGGCCTCGCCGACGTCGAGCAGGGGACGAGGATCGCGCCGGAGAGCGTGTTCCGCATCGGATCGCTCACCAAGCAGTTCACCGCCGTGGCCATCCTGCAGCTCGTCGAGGGCGGGAAGCTCGCGCTCACCGATCCGATCACGAAGTTCATCCCCGACTATCCGACGCAGGGGAAGACCATCACCATCGAGCACCTGCTCACGCACACCTCGGGCATCCGGAGCTACACCGACAAGCCGGACTTTCCCGCCTCCATGCGGAAGGACCTGACGCCGGCGGAGCTCATCGCCACGTTCCGCAACGACCCGATGCAGTTCGACCCCGGCGCGCAGTGGGCCTACAACAACTCCGCCTACATCCTCCTCGGCCACATCATCGAGCAGCTCTCCGGCATGCCGTACGCCGACTACCTGAAGAAGAACGTCTATCCGCGCGCGGGGCTGACCAGCACGTACTACGACGACGTGGCCACCATCGTCCCGCGGCGCGTGCCGGGCTACGCGAACAATGGCGGGAAGCTGATCAACGCCGCCTACCTGGCCATGTCGCTGCCGTACGCCGCCGGCTCGCTGCTCTCCACCGTCGACGACCTGGCGAAGTGGAACGCGGCCCTGGCCGCGGGAAAAGTCGTCGACCGCAGGCTGCTCGACAAAGCGTGGACGCCGTTCCGGCTCACCAGCGGCGAGTCGTCGGGCTACGGCTACGGCTGGGGGATGCGCCAGCTCTCCGGCGAGCGCGTCATCCAGCACTCGGGCGGCATCAACGGCTACGCCTCGTTCGCCATGTGGATGCCGGAGCGCGACGTCTACGTGGCCGTGCTCTCCAATCACGAGTCGCCGCAGCCGAGTCCGAGCTTCGTGGCCGGACAGCTCGCGCTGCAGGCCATCGGCAAGACCTGGGCGGCGAATCCGATCGCGCTGCCGGCGTCGGCGCTGGCGGAGTACACGGGCGTCTACCGCGTGAGCGAGAACGTCACGCGCACGATCACGGTCGAGAACGGGCAGCTCCACTCGCAGCGCACCGGCAATCCGGCGCTCGCGCTCGTGCCGGTGGGCAAGGACGAATTCGTCTTCCGCGACTCGTTCACCGCGCTCACCTTCGAGCGCGACGCGGCGGGAAAGATCGTGGCCATGATCTCGGACGACGGCCGCACGAAATCGCGCGCGCCGCTGACGAACGAGAAGCCGGTCACGCGCACCGAGATCACCATCGACCCGGCAAAGCTCGACCGCTACGCCGGCGACTACCAGCTCGCACCGACGTTCTTCCTGAAGGTCTTCCGCAAAGGCGACGAGCTCTGGACGCAGGCCACCGGCCAGGGCGAGATCCGCATCTATCCGGAGTCGGAGTCGAAGTGGTTCCTGAAAGTCGTCGACGCACAGCTCACCTTCGAATTCGATGAGAAGGGCGTGGCGAAGGCGCTGACGCTGCACCAGAACGGACGGAACATGCCGGCGCCGCGAGTGCCGTAGCGACGCGCACTGTTGAGTGCTGAGTGCTGAGTGCTGAGTGCTGAGTCCCGCCCGCCCCACTCAGGACTCAGGACTCGGCACTCAGGACTCTCAGCACCCAGCACCCAGCACCCAGCACCCAGCACCCACCCCCCAGCACCCAGCACCCAGCACCCAGCACCCGACCCCCCATGTCCCGTCCCCTCCGCACCCTCGACGTCCTGACGTTCTGGCTGCCGCTCGCGGCGACGTGGCTGATGATGGCCCTGGAAGGGCCGTACATCGCCGCGATCGTGGCGCGCATGCCGGCGGCGGCGCACAGCCTGGCCGCGTACGGCGTGGCCACGTCGCTGGCGTGGCTGATCGAGTCGCCGATCATGATGCTGCTCTCCGCGGCCACCGCTCTCGTGCGCGACCGCGCCTCGTATCTCGCGCTGCGCCGCTTCACCGCGATCCTCAACGCGCTGGTCACGCTGGGGATGATCGTGCTGGCCATCCCGCCGGTCTTCCGCTTCGTCGGCGAGACGCTGATCGGACTGCCGCCGGAGATCGCGCGGCTCGCGCACCTCTCCACCATCATCATGATTCCGTGGCCGGCGGCGATCGGCTACCGCCGCTTCTACCCGGGCATCCTCGTGCGGCATCACCTGACGCGCCGCGTCGCGTACGGCACCGTGCTGCGGCTGGTGTCGATGTCGGTGACCGCGGCCGTGCTGGCCTTCGCCTTCGAGCTCCCCGGTGCGGCGATCGGCGCGTGCGCGCTGCTGGCCGGCGTCGTCTTCGAGGCGGCGGCCAGCCGCTGGATGGCGCGGCACGTCGTGCGCGACCTGATGCGCGGCAGCGAAGGGACGCTGCTCCGCTTCGCCGACATCGCGCGCTTCTACTTTCCGCTCGCGCTCACGTCGATGCTGTCCATGGCCCTCGGCCCGCTGGTGACGTTCGGCCTCGGCCGCGGACGCGCGCCGCTCGAGTCGCTGGCCGTCTGGCCGGTGGTCAACTCGCTCGCCTTCATGTTCCGCAGCGGCGGCGTGGCCTTTCAGGAAGTGGGGATCGCGCTCCCCGACACGCCGGTCGTGCGGCGCACCGCCTCCTTCCTCGGCATCGCCTCGACGGTCGGACTGGCCCTGGTCGCCTTCACGCCGCTGGAGTCGCTCTGGTTCGTCGACGTCTCGGGGCTGTCGCCCGCGCTGGCGGCGTTCGCGATCTGGCCGGTGCGCGTGCTGGCGCTGCTGCCGGCGCTCGAGTACCTCCTGTCCATTCAGCGCGCGCGCTGGATCGTCGCGCACCGCACCGGCGCGGTGACCACCGCCACGGCCATCGAGGCGGGCGGCCTGGCGCTGGCGCTCTTCTTCACCATCGCCACCTTCGACATGGTGGGCGCGGTGGGCGGCGCGATCGCGATGATCGTCGGTCGCCTCGCCGCGAACGCCTACCTCTTCACGATCTCCCGCGCCTCGGCCACCGTGACGTCGCGGTTGTAGATCGGATGGTCGGGCTGCTGCGCGCCGCTCTCGCGGAGCGTCCCCATGTCGATCGTGCCGAAGCCGATCTCCTCGATGAGCCGCGCCACGGCCTGCTTCGCCTCCGCGTCGTCGCCGGAGATCGGGATCACGCGGCGCTGCTCCACGGGCTTGCTCGTGTCGCCCTGCCGCTTGAGATGCTCGAACCAGATCGTGTTGAACGCCTTCACCACGCGCGCGCCCTTCAGCTGCCCGGCCACCAGCTCGCTGGAGGCGCGCTCGCCGGAGTCGAGCTGCGCGATGTGGCCGTCGCGGTTCGGGTAGTAGTTCATCGCGTCGATGGCGATCTTGCCGCCGAGGCCGGGGAGGGTGACGTAGTCCTTGAGCGGGATGGCCAGCAGCACGACCTCGCCGAACCGCGCCGCCTCCTCGGGGGTCGCCGCGCGCGCGTTCGGGCCGAGCTCCGCGACCAGGTCGCGCAGCGTCTCCGGCCCGCGCGAGTTGCTGATCGCGACCTCGTGTCCCGCGTCGATGAACAGCCGTGCCGCCGTGCTGCCGATGTGTCCCGCGCCGATGATCCCGATCTTCATGGCGCGCATCGTACGACGACTTTGCCGGCATTCCGGCACTCCTCGAGCCGGCCCGCCTGCGGAGCGCCGGCGTCCCGCCGGCTGCCGCGCAGGCGTCCCGCCTGCGCCCGGGGGGTGGCGGCGGGGACGCCGCCACGGCAGCCGCCGGGACGGCGGCGCTCCACTGCAGCGGCGCTCCACTGCAGCGGCGCTCCACTGCAGCGGCGCTCCACTGCGGCGGCGCTCCACTGCGGCGGCGCTCCACTCGGCGGCGCTCCACTGCGGCGGCGCTCCACTACGGCGGCGCTCCACTACAGCGGGGCGAGGTAGTCGATGCCGAGGACGTCGTAGCGGAACAGGACGCGCGGCGCGTCGGCGAATTTCTTCTGGCGCACGCGATAGTCGTCGTACGCGGCGATGGCGAAATAGAGCGCGCCGGCGGCGAGGACCGGCCACATCGCATCCGTGGCGGACGTGTGCCCGGTGGACATGGAGACGATCAACATCACCACGAAGACCGCCAGCAGCGCCAGGCCGGTGATGATGCGATTGGAGATCAGCGCGCGGGCGGCGATCTTCTGCACGCGCGTGCGCACCGGCATCTGCCACAGCAGGTAGCCGCGCTCGCCCAGCGAGAGCAGGAGCGGGATGAACACCACCAGGCCGCGCTGCCACGCGATCTTCAGCACGTCCCACGCATGGCCGCCTCCGAACAGCAGCACGCCGCCGACGATGAGCACGATCAGCCACACCGGTGGACGCTTCTTCAGCCGCGTGGCGATGTCGACCAGCGTCCCCTGCATCATCAGGAAGCCCCCCTCGACCATGAGCACCCAGACCAGTTCCTCGCGGCCCTGGAGCAGCGCGTGCGGGATGTGGGCGAGGGCCGCGTCCGGGAGAAAGTCGACGAGAGCCGCCAGCGCGAAGATCAGCGCGAGCAGCGCGTCGGGAACGGGAAAGGCGAAGCGCCGCGCGCGTGCGCCGAGGGACTCGAGTGCGAGCGCGTCAGCCATGCCTCCGGTTACGGCTTCGTCGCGCGCAGCGAGAGGAAGGAGCGGCCGAGCGACATCGTGACCTTCGTCCAGTCCACCGGCGGCGCCGTTGCCTTCGCATCGAGCGCGGGGAGGGCCATGGACGAGAACTGCTGCCGCGGGGTGATGGCGGCGGTGGCGAAGAACCAGGCGCGGTCGTCGACCAGCACGCCGGAGGCGGAGCCTTCGTAGCGCTGCCCTCCGCTGCCATGGGTCAGGGTCAGCGAGCCGGAGAACGGATTCGCCCCCTTCGGCTTCGTATCGATCGAGCCGCTGGAGGCGCGGCCGAATTCGGCGGAGCTCTGCGCGGCGGCGCCGAGGGCGAGCGGCAGGGTGACGAGCAGTGCGGCCAGTGTGCGGGTCATGGTGGCGTGGTCATTCTACGCGCGTGGGCGACAGGCAGGATTGCCTCTCTTCCGCCTTCTGCGCGAGAGCGATCGCGATCGCGGCCAGCAGCGTGCCGGCGACCGAGTAGACGACGCCCGCGCCCGCGGCCTCGAACAGGGCCAGTGCGGCGAGCGGTCCGGCGGCGGCGCCGGCGTCGCGCGCCATGCCGGTGCGGGCGAGCGCGGCGACGCGTTGTCCGGCGTCGCGGCCCGCGGCCGCGATCGGAAGGGTCGTCGTGGTGACCGCGGCGCCGCAACTGAGGACGAGCGCGCCGGCGGTCACGCCGCCGAATCCGATGATCAGCGCGCCGAGCGCCGCGATGGCGAAGCCGGTGGCGGTGACCGTGCGCTCGCCGAAGCGGTCGGACGCGTGCCCGCTCACCGGCGCGAGGACCACGACCGCCACTCGTTTGAAGCCGAGCAGCAGACCGGCACCGATCGCCGCTTCCCCCGCTCCCGCGGATCGCGCGAGCAGCAGTGCGATCGTCGCGGGGAAGATCCCGTCCGTGACGAAGCCCGCCGTGAAACTGAGCCAGTCCGCCGGCGACGGCAGTCGAAACGCCGCCGGGACTTTTGCGTTGTGCGCGATCGGCAGCTCGGGCAGCCGCGCCGCGATTCCGACGCCGGCGAGCGAGATCATTCCGAGCGCTGCCAGTGTCGGGCGCACGCCGGCCAGTGCCACGGCGGCCGTGCCGAGGGTCAGCGACGCCAGCGGGCCGAGCTCGCGCAGCGACAGCGACAGTCCCACGCGTTTGCCCGCGACGTCGTTCCACTCCGTTGCGTACGCGAGCGTGGAGAGAGAAAGGCTGCCGAACACGACGCCCCACACGAGACGCGAGGCGAGCAGCGTCCACGCGCCGCCGCCGGCGGCGAACGCCAGCGTCGAGATTCCTCCCAGTGCGGCGGCGGCCATCGTGAAGCGGCGCAGGCCGGCCGCCGCGATGCGGGGGAGGAACGGGTAGGCGAACAGGCGGATGACGCGGTTGGCCGAGAGGAGCACGCCCACCCACGCCAGCGAGACGCCGAACGTGGCCGCGTGCAGCGGCAGGACCGCGTAGAGCAGCGAGTCGCCCAACAGCGCCAGCGCGAGGACGATCGACGCCAGCACTGTCGGGCGACTGCTCATCGCATCACGCCCCGCAGCAGGAGGCCGCGACGGCGGGCACGCTTTCCGTCACCCGCTTCGGCGTACCGCAACCGCAACCGCTTTCGCCGGCCGCCTTCGCGTCCGCGTCCTTGACGCAACACGCATCCGCTTCCTTCGGGGCCGGCCCTCCGCAACACGCGGACGCCGGTTCCTGCACTGCATTCACTTCAGCCATGTCTGTCTCCTTCCTCGATTCCGCGCCGCAGCATCCCGCGGACGCTTCCTTGTTTCCGAACGTCACGTTGCACACACCGGTCTCGGGCAGATCGAGCAGCACTTCCCGCGCGGCGGCGTAGTCGCCGGCGAGGTACGCGGCCACGGAGCGCACCTGCTCGTATCCCGTGGCCAGGAGGAACGTCGGCGCGCGTCCGTAGCTCTTCATGCCGACGATGAACAGGCCGCGCTCCGGCTGCTCCAGCTCGAATGCGCCGTGCGGCCGCACCGATCCGCAACTGTGCTCGTTGGGATCGATGAGCGGCCCGAGCACGCGCGGGCTCTCGAGCGCGGCATCGAGGTCGAGCCGCAGTTCGCGCAGCAGTTCGAGATCGGGCCTCGCGCCGGTGGCGACGATCACCTCGTCGACGAGCGCCACCTCGTCGCCGTTCACGTCGCTGACGACGAGCGTGCCGCCGCTCTCCCGCACGGCGCCGATCTGCAGGCCGGTGAGGATGCGCACGTTCCCGGCGTCGACCTGCGCGCGCAGCCGCGTCCCGAGTGCGCCGCGCGCGGGGAGGGCATCGCCGTCGCCGCCGCCGAAGGCGTTGCCGGGCGCCCTGCGGCGCATGCCCCAGAAGACGCGGGTCGCGCGGTGGCCGTCCATCAGCTCGACGAGCGCGAGCAGGCTGTTGATCGCGGAGTGGCCGGTGCCGACGACGAGGGTGCGCCTGCCGGCATAGCGGGCGCGCTCCGTGCCGGCGATGTCCGGGATCCCGTAGCGGATGCGCGCCGCGTTGGCCGCCTCGCCGCGGGCGGGGAGGCCGTTCGCCCCCATCGGGTTGGCGTGGAACCAGGTACCCGAGGCGTCGATGACGGCGCGGGCGAGCAGGTCGTGCTCGACGCCGTCCGCGTCGATGGTGCGGACGAGAAACGGCATCGCCTCGCGCTCGGGCGTCTTGACCTTGTCGACGAACTGCCGCGACACGGCGGCCACGCGCGTGCCGACACGCACGGCCGCCGCGATCGACGGCAGCGCCGCCAGCGGCTCCAGATACTGCTCGACGAGCTCGCGTCCGGTGGGCAACGCCCCCTCATCCGGCATGACCCAGCCGTCCTCGGACAGCATCCGCCGGGACGCATGGTCCACGACGTAGCGCCAGGGCGAGAACATCCGCACGTGTCCCCAGTCGCGCATGGCGTGACCGACGCGCGGCCCGGCCTCGAATACGACCGGGCGCAGGCCGCGCTCCAACAGGTGTGCCGCGGCGGCGAGGCCCACGGGACCACCGCCGATGACTGCCACGGGAAGCTCGTTCGTCTGCATCGTCGTCCTCCGCTCACAGAGATGCAGACGGGGGCCGAAAGACGCATTTCGCGTGAAGTGCGGGGGACGACGGGAGGCCTCCGGCGGGCCGGCGCGGCCGGCAGCGCTGGTTTCATGCACGTGCGGTCGCGAGAGGCGAACTTCAGGCGTCAGGCATGCGGCCCGGCTTGGCCGACCAGCGCTGCCGGCCGCGCCGGCCCGCCGGAGGCCCTTCGTCGTTCCCCGGGATTTTTCAGGCGAGGTGCGTCTTCTGGCCCCCGTTTCCGTCTATCTTGAGGAGGGATCAATGCAAGCCGAACAGACCATCGACGTCGCCGCCGCGTGGCACGAGCTGGGGGAGCGACTGCGCGTCTACGTCGCGCGCCGCGTGAATCCCGGCGATGCCGACGACGTCGTCCAGTCGGTGATGGTCAAGCTGCTGGAGCGCCGCGCCGGGATCGACGCCGACTCCGTGCGGGCGTGGCTCTTCACCGTGACGCGGAACGCCGTCGCCGAGTATTACCGCCAGCACCGGCCGTCGGTCGATCTCGACAGCTTCGGCGACGTCCCCGAGACCGACGACGTCGATCCCGCCGACCGCGCCATCGGCAATCTCACCGACTGCCTCGATCCCATGCTGCGGATGCTGCCGGAGTCCGACGCCGACCTGCTCCGCCGCATCGATCTCCAGGGGGAGGCGCAGACCGAGCTCGCGGTCTCGCTGGGCATCCCGCTCTCGACGCTGAAGTCGCGCGTGCAGCGCGCGCGCACGAAGCTGCGCGCGGCCTTCGACCAATGCTGCGCCATCGACCTGGGCCGCAACGGCGCGCCGATCGCGTTCGAGCGCGGCGCCGCGTGTGCGCCTGCCTGCTCGGGCGACGACAAGCCCTCCTCGTCGCGCTGCTGACGCGGACGGCGGCTGCCGCCGTTGCTGTGGCCGAATGTGGAACGGGCTTCAGCCCGTCCCGACGAAACGCGGGCTGAAGCCCGCTCACCCCGATTGCCAGCGTGCAAACAGCCAGCGGAAGGTCAGCCCCGACAGCAGCACGACCACGGCCGTGACCACGAGCACGAGCGGCGGCGCGCCCGCGATGGCCGGCTCGGCCAGCACGCCCGCGCGCAGCAGGCGGTTGCCGATGGCGAACAGCAGCACGCCGGTGACGACCATCGGCCAGACCATCATTCCGACGAACCACAGCGTGCGCCTCGGCAGCCCGCGCATCGCGCGCCAGGCGAGGAACAGCGCCGTGCCGCAGATCGCGGTGACGACCAGCAGCACGAGCAGATGCACGACCGGCGTGCGCTCTGCCGTCGCGGCGAGGCGCTTCCCGACGACCATCTCGTCGCCGCCGCCCATGGCCGCGGTGAAGATCCGCGCGAACGGGTTCGCGGCGAAGAGCAACGCCACGCCCGCCTCGCGTCGCATCCGCGCGCCGATGAACATCAGCAGATAGCTGAAGAGCGGCCCGGCCACCGTCGGCCACACGGAGTGGCACGGCGTCGTGAACCACCACGCGTTGAAGTCGCGCGCCGCCCAGGTGCCGCAGAGCGCGCGCCCGGTGAGCACATGCGCCAGCTCGTGCGCCTCATGGACCGCCAGGATGAGCAGCGAGAAGGCGATCCACCAGCGCGCGCGCGGAACCATCGCTCAAGTCCTTTCGAAGAAAATCGGCTGCCCGACCGCGATGCGCCCGCGCCGGGTCACGCTGCCGTAGACCCCCAGCCGGTTCTCCCGCACCCGCACGATCGCCTTCATCACCTCGGCGTCGCTCCGTGCGGAGTCCGGGTCGTAATTGACCATCGCGCACCGCTCGTCGCGGTTCGTCACGGTAATCGTGACCGCGTCGCTCGCTTCGCCGAAAGTCAGGACGCCCTCGACCCACTCATCCTCTTCGAAAGGGACGGCGCGCGCCGACGCGATCAGGATGTTCGGCCGGAACCGGCGCACGTCCGTGTGGCGCCCCGCGAGCCGGCCCGCTTCCGCCACGGTCGTGGAGGTGATCAGCGACACGCTCGCTTCGTCGAAGATGCCGCGGTTGAGATGCATCATCTCGACCGGCGTGCCGTGGCGGCGGCCGACCTCCTCCGCCAGTTCCCGGCCGAAGAGCTCGAGGT